>JBNLCM010000180.1:0-6010 GCA_050303815.1 Rhodocyclaceae bacterium | reverse complement strand
CGATCCGCGAAACCTGGCGCGCCAGGGTGCTGGAGGGTCGGCCGTGGGGCGAGTGCGCCGGACCGGCGGACACGACGGAGGCGATCGAGCGATGTATTGCCCTGGCGGTACGCTACGCAGGAGATCCGGCAGCCATCGCCCGCCATGTCAGCGCGAACACCGTGCTGACCCAGAACGACCAGACGGTGGTTGCCCTCAGCGTCGCCTTCTGTGAAGTGCTGGGGCTGATGATCCAGGGCGAGGCGCTCGACGCGAGCCTCTCGGGCAAACTGATGGCGCTGTGCAAGTCGGGCACCTTGCCGTTCCATACCGTCACCTCAGGTGAGGCCATGGGGGCTCCCGCGACCGACCGCCCCGAGGCCACCCGGGCCGGGCGCTTTGCCTCACCGGATGCCTTGCTGACACCCTCGTGTATCGCGCGTGCGGCAAAGGACCCGACCATAACCATCGAGCCGGCATGGAAGGTGTCGCTCGTCTATGGCATGCCCTGCGCGATCTACCACCAGCTACCGGCGGCCTATTACCTGGCCGCACGATTTGGCGCCGACTTCGAGTCGGCCGTGCTCCACGCGGTCAATGGCGGGGGACAGAACCAGGCCCGAGCCATGCTCACCGGCGCACTGGTGGGCGCGCGGGGCGGCATGGGCGCCATCCCGGCGCGTTTCGTGGAAGGGCTCAGCGACGGCGCGGCGCTGCTCGCGCGGGCAGAGCGCCTGACGGCAGCGCGTCCCTAGTTTTTCGTCTCACTGCTGTAAGGATTCCGGACCCGCGCCTGTCCAACTGACGTGAACCGTCTTGGGAGAGGTCTGCCATGAAACTGCTCGCGTGTGCGCTGCTGTCAGCGTCCGCACTGATGTCGTGGCCAATCGCGGCCGCGGACGGCCTGGTTTCCGTGCGAAGCACGCACTCGGTTGCCGCTACCATGGAACGTCTCGCGACCATCGTGACGGACAAGGGCATGAAGGTGTTTGCACGAATCGACCACGCCGCCGGCGCGCACTCGATCGGCAGTACCCTGCGGCCCACGCAGTTGCTGGTGTTCGGCAATCCCCAGGGTGGCACGCCCTTCATGCAGTGCGCCCAGACGGTCGCAATCGACCTGCCGCTCAAGGCGCTTGTCTGGGAGGACGCGCGGGGCGAGGTCTGGCTGAGCTACAACGATCCCGGCTGGATCGCCGCACGCCACGCGGCCGTCGATTGTCCGGTGACAGGCAAGATCGTCAGCGCCCTGGAGGCGCTCAGTGCCGCCGCCACGGGCACCGGGCCGTAGGCACTGAGCGCCGCGGCGTAGCGCGCCGACCGGGTACCGGCACCCGCCTCACCGCTCGTACCGCAACAAAAAGGGCGCCTCGCGGCGCCCTTTTCTGCCTGCTCATGTGCATCGCTCAGCGCGGCAGCACCGAGTCGCCCATCAGGAAGCCATCGACTTCGCGGGCACACTGCCGCCCTTCACGGATCGCCCAGACCACCAGCGATTGTCCGCGCCGCACATCCCCGGCGGCGAAGACCTTGGCTTCACTGGTCGCGTAACAGCCCGCCCCGTCGGTCGTCGCCTTGGCATTGCCCCGCGCATCCTTGGTGACCTCAAAGGCCTCGAGGAGCTTGTCGGACGGGTTGGTGAATCCCATCGCGAACAGCACCAGATCGGCCGGAATCTCGAACTCGGATCCCGGCACCTCGCTCATCTTGCCGTCCTTCCAGTCCAGGCGCACGCCCTTGAGGGCCTTGACCTTGCCGTTCTCGCCCAGAAACGCCTTGGTCGCGACAGCGAAATCCCGGTCGCAACCTTCCTCGTGGGAGGACGAGGTTCGCATCTTGATCGGCCAGTACGGCCAGGTCAGCATCTTGTTTTCCTGCTCCGGCGGAGCGGGCATCAGCTCGAACTGGGTGATCGACTGGGCGCCGTGGCGATTCGAGGTGCCGACGCAGTCGGAGCCCGTGTCGCCGCCGCCGATCACGACAACATGCTTGCCCGTCGCCGAAATCGGGTTCTTGTCGTCGCCGGCCACTTCCTTGTTCTGCGGGATCAGGAATTCCAGCGCGAAGTGCACACCGTCGAGCTCCCGGCCGGGGACCGGCAGGTCACGCGGGGTCTCGGAACCCGCCGCCAGGATCACGGCATCGAAGTCGCGCTTCAGCTGCTCGGCACTGATCAGGGTGGTGGCGTCGTTGATGACACCCTTCGGCGGTTCGGCGCCGACACAGACCCCGGTACGAAACTCGACGCCCTCGGCCTGCATCTGCTCGACGCGGCGGTCGATCAGCGACTTCTCCATCTTGAAGTCGGGGATGCCGTAGCGGAGCAAGCCACCGATCCGATCATTCTTTTCGAAGACCACGACGTCATGCCCGACCCGTGCCAGTTGCTGAGCGGCGGCGAGTCCGGCCGGGCCGGACCCCACGACGGCGACCTTCTTGCCCGTCTTGCGTGCCGCAGGCTGCGGCTTCACCCAGCCCTGCGTCCAGGCCTTGTCGATGATCGCCCGCTCGAGCGACTTGATGCCGACCGCGTCCGAATTGATGTTCAGCGTGCAGGCCGCCTCACAGGGTGCGGGGCAGATGCGTCCGGTGAATTCCGGGAAGTTGTTGGTCGAATGGAGCACGCGGATGGCCTCTTCCCAATCGCCGCGATAGACCAGATCATTCCAGTCGGGAATCACATTGTTGACCGGGCAGCCGTTGTTGCAGAACGGAATGCCGCAGTCCATGCAGCGCGCGCCCTGCTTGGCCGCATCCTCGTCGGACAGGGCGACCGTGAACTCCTTGTAGTGCTGGATCCGCTCTTCCGCCGGCGCGTAGGCCTCGGACAGACGCTGGAATTCCATGAATCCGGTGGGCTTCCCCATCTTATGCAGCCTCCAGTTCTTTCTGCTTCTGCGCCGCCATCTCGGTCAGCACACGACGGTATTCATTGGGCAGGACCTTGACGAACCGGGTGCGGTAGTCGCTCCAGTTCTCGAGAATCGCCGCGCCGCGGGCACTGCCGGTGAAGCGCACATGACGCTCGATCAGCGACTTGATGATCGCTTCGTCCGCCATGCCGAGGTGGTCGATATCGACCCGGCCATGGGATTCCAGCTCATCGCCCGACTCGGAGCCCTTGCGCGCCTCGATCTCTTCCTCGACCGGCTCCAGGGCCACCTGCGCCATGTTGCAGCGGTTCTTGAAGTCTCCCGCCTCGTCCAGCACGTAGGCGATGCCACCCGACATGCCGGCCGCGAAGTTGCGGCCGGTCTCACCCAGCACGACGACGGTACCGCCCGTCATGTACTCGCAGCCATGATCCCCGACGCCCTCGACGACCGCGGTGCCACCGGAGTTGCGCACGCAGAAACGCTCGCCCGCAACGCCCGCGAAGAAGGCCTCGCCCTCGATCGCGCCGTACATGACGGTGTTGCCGGCGATGATGTTGCTGCTCGCCGCGCCGCGGAAGTCCGGGTCCGGACGCACCACGATGCGGCCGCCGGACAGGCCCTTGCCAACGTAGTCGTTGCCTTCGCCGACCAGATCCAGCGTCACGCCACGCGCCAGGAAGGCGCCGAAGCTCTGCCCGGCGGTACCGGACAGCTTGATGTGGATGGTGTCTTCCGGCAGGCCGGCGTGTCCGTACTTGAGCGCCACCTGGCCCGACAACATCGTGCCGACGGTCCGGTTGATGTTGCGCACCGGCAGGTCGATTGCGACGCGCTCGCCCCGCTCCAGGGCTGGCGCCGACAGCTCGATGAGCTTGTTGTCGAGGGCCTTTGCGAGACCGTGGTCCTGGCTGTCCAGGTGGATGCGGCCGACGCTCGCCGGCACGGACGGACGGTAGAAGATGCGCGAGTAGTCGAGCCCCCTGGCCTTCCAGTGATCGATGCCCTTGCGCATGTCGAGCAGATCGGCGCGGCCAATCAGGTCATCGAACTTGCGGATGCCGATCTGGGCCATCAGTTCCCGCACCTCTTCGGCGACGAAGAAGAAATAGTTCACCACGTGCTCGGGCTGGCCCGAGAACTTGCGGCGCAGGGCCGGATCCTGGGTGGCCACGCCCACCGGGCAGGTGTTGAGGTGGCACTTGCGCATCATGATGCAGCCTTCGACGACCAGGGGCGCAGTCGCGAATCCGAACTCGTCGGCACCCAGCAAGGCACCGATCAACACGTCGCGGCCCGTCTTCATCTGCCCATCCACCTGAACGCGGATGCGGCTGCGCAGGCGGTTCAGCACCAGGGTCTGCTGCGTCTCGGCGAGACCCAGCTCCCACGGCGAACCGGCGTGCTTGATCGACGACAGCGGGCTGGCGCCGGTACCGCCGTCATGACCGGCGATCACGAGGTGATCGGCCTTCGCCTTGGCGACCCCCGCGGCCACGGTGCCCACGCCCACTTCGGACACCAGCTTGACGCTGATCGACGCCTTCGGGTTGGCGTTCTTCAGGTCGTGAATCAGCTGCGCCAGGTCTTCGATCGAGTAGATGTCGTGGTGCGGCGGCGGCGAAATCAGACCGACGCCCGGTACCGAGTGACGCAGGAAGCCGATGTACTCGGAGACCTTGTGGCCCGGCAGCTGGCCCCCTTCACCGGGCTTGGCACCCTGGGCCATCTTGATCTGGATCTGGTCGGCATTGGCCAGGTACTCGGCGGTCACACCGAAACGACCCGACGCGACCTGCTTGATCGACGAGCGCAGGCTGTCGCCAGCGGACAGTTCGAGATCGCGCTCGATGCGGCTCCCGCCGATCAGCTCCGACAGCCTGGTCGGTTTGGTGATCGGCATGAACCGGGTCGGATCCTCGCCCCCCTCGCCGGTGTTCGACTTGCCGCCGATCCGGTTCATGGCGATGGCCAGCGTGGTGTGCGCTTCGGTCGAGATGGAACCAAGCGACATGGCGCCCGTCGCGAAGCGCTTGACGATCTCCTTCGCCGGCTCGACTTCGTCGAGCGGGACCGGGGCACCGGCCGGCTTGATCTCGAACAGGCCGCGCAGGGTCATGTGGCGCTTGGTCTGGTCGTTGATGATCCGGGCGTACTCCTTGTAGGACTCGATCTGGCCAGAGCGCGTCGAATGCTGCAGCTTGGCGATCGCGTCCGGCGTCCACATGTGTTCGTCGCCGCGGATGCGGAAAGCGTAGTCGCCACCGGCATCCAGCATGTTGGCGAGCACGGGGTCGTCACCGAAGGCCTTGTGGTGGAGGCGGATCGCCTCTTCCATGACCTCGAACACGCCGATGCCTTCCACCTGCGTCGTCGTACCGGTGAAGTACTTGTCGACCAGCGCCTGCTTCAGGCCGACCGCCTCGAAGATCTGCGCGCCGGTGTACGACATGTAGGTCGAGATGCCCATCTTCGACATGACCTTCATCAGGCCCTTGCCTACGCCCTTGATGAAGTGCTTGACTGCCTTCTCGCCGGCCTCGACATCGCCGCCGGCCAGTTCGTAGAGGGTCTCCATCGCCAGATAGGGATGGACGGCCTCCGCGCCATAGCCCGCCAGGACGGCGAAATGGTGCGTCTCCCGCGCCGTGCCGGTTTCGACGACCAGGCCCGTGCGCGTACGAAGCGCCTTGTTCACCAGATGCTGGTGAATGGCCGAGGTGGCCAGCAGCGCCGGAATCGCGACGTTGTCGGCGTCGACCTGGCGATCCGAAACGATCAGGATGTTGTAGCCCTGAAGCACCGCATCCTCGGCCTCGGCGCACAGCGTCGCGAGGCGCGCCTCGACACCTTCCTTGCCCCAGGCGACCGGATAGCAGACGTCCAGCTCGGCGGAGCGGAACTTGTTGTGCGTGTGGCGGGCGATGTCGCGGATCTTCGCCATGCCGGCGAAGTCGAGCACAGGCTGGCTGACTTCGAGACGGTAGGGCGGGTTGATCTCGTTGATCTCGAGCAGGTTCGGCTTCGGCCCGATGAAGGACACCAGCGACATCACGAGCTGCTCGCGGATCGGGTCGATCGGCGGGTGCGTCACCTGGGCGAAGAGCTGGCGGAAGTAGTTGTAGAGCGGCTTCTCGCGGCCGGACAGAACCGCCAGC
>JBNLCM010000179.1:0-46361 GCA_050303815.1 Rhodocyclaceae bacterium | reverse complement strand
AAGCCGTCGGCGTGGGCGGCCCGCGCCGCCGCCTGCAGCGTCGCCTCGTCGAGGCCGCGGCCCATATCGAGGTTCTCGCGCACCGTGTCGGCGACCAGGAACGGCTCCTGGGGCACCAGGCCCACGGTTGCCCGCAGGGTGGCCTCGTCGAGGGACGCCAGCGGCGCGTCGTCGAGCAGGATTTGCCCGGTCGAAGGCGGGTAGAAGCGCAGCAGCAGCGCCAGCAGCGTGCTCTTGCCGGAGCCGGTGTGGCCGACGACGCCGAAGAAGCCGCCGGCCGGGATCGTCAGGTCGATGTCGCTCAGCACCGGGGCGTTGGGCTGGTAGGCGAAGGCCAGCCGCTCCAGCGTGACGCGACCCGGCCCGATGGTGCCGGCTCCGGCGGGCGGCGGCGGTGTCGGCTCGTCGAGCAGGCGCGCCACCCGCGCCGCCGAGATCACCGACTGCTGCAGCATCGAGAACTGCATCGTGAACTGGATCAGCGGCTCGGTGACCCGCCCCAGGTAGTTGATGAAGGCGTAGAGCACGCCGACCTCCACCGCCGACAGGCCACCGCCGAATTCCCGCAGGCCGAAGACCCAGATCACCACGCAGAGGAGCAGCAGGTTGATCAGGTCGAGGGCCGGGCGCAGCAGCCAGGCGTTGGCCCGCAGCTCGGCCTGGCGCGCCTGATAGTAGGCCTCGTTGCTGCGTCCGAAGCGCTCGCGGAAGGCCCCTGCGGCGTTGGTCGCCTGGAGCACCGCCATGTCGGCGATGGACTCCGACAGGCCGGCGTTGAGGTCGCTGCGCAGGGCCCGGCTGCGGGCCACCGCCGGGGCGCTCCAGCGCTGGTAGATCCAGACGATCAGGAACACCGCCGGCACCAGCAGCGCGACGATGCCCATCAGCCGCCAGTCAAGCCAGGCCATCGCGACGAGGGCGCCGGCCAGCACGATCAGGCTGTCGAGCATGACGAACAGCACCTGCACGTAGAGGGCCTTGACGGCCTCGGTGTCGTTGGTCACCCGGCTCACCAGCTGGCCGGTGATGCTGCGGTCGAAATAGGCCATCGGCAGCGCCAGGACGTGGCCGAAGACGCGCTCCCGCAGGCGCTGGACCGAGCGCATCGCCAGGCCCGCCATGCGCGTCAGTTGCCAGAAGCGCAGGGTGCTGGCGAGGCTGCCGGCCAGCAGCACCCCGACCAGCAGGGCCACCATCGTGGTGGTTTCGGTACTGCGGGGGAGCAGGTGGCGGTCGATGAAGAGCTTGGCGAGCACGGGGCCGAAGGCCTCCAGCAGGGCCGCGGCGGCGAGCCCGGCGAGGGCGCCGCCCATCACCCCACGCTCGGGGGCCGCGGCCTGGGCGAGCAGGTGCATGGCCCGTCGCTGGGGCGAGTCGGCCCGGCGCCAGCCGCCCCGCAGGTCGCTGCCGCTGGCTTCGGCCTGGCTGGCGTCGGCGCTCATGCCGCCTCCAGGCTGGCCTGCAGCTGCTGGTAGCGCCACTGCCGCGCGTACCAGCCCCCTGCCGCTACCAGCGCCGCGTGCCCGCCCTGTTCCACGATGCGGCCATCGTCGAGGACGACGATGTGGTCCGCATCCATCAGCGCCGACAGGCGGTGACTGACGACGATCACCGTGCGGTTGCGGCGGGTGTCCCGCAGGTGGGCCAGGATGCGGGTCTCGGTGTCGGTGTCCACCGCCGAGAGGGCGTCATCGAGGAGCAGCAGCGGGGCGTCCGCCAGCAGTGCCCGGGCGATCGCGATGCGCTGGCGCTGGCCGCCGGACAGGGTCACCCCCCGCTCGCCGACGGCGGTGCCGTAGCCGAGGGGAAAGCGCAGGATGTCGTCGTGGATCGCGGCCAGCCGGGCCGCCGCCTCGATCTCGTGCTGGCTGGCGTCGGGGCGGGCCAGGGCAATGTTCTCGGCAACCGTGGCGGAGAACAGGAAGGGCTCCTGGGGCACCCAGCCGATGGCGCGCCGCAGGGTGGCCAAGCGCAGCTCGGGCAGCGTGGCGTCACCCCAGCGCAGTTGCCCGGCCGAGGGCTCGATCTGGCGCAGCAGCAGGCGCAGCAGGGTGCTCTTGCCGGCCCCGGTGGCGCCTGCCACGCCGAGGGTCTGGCCGCCGGGCAGATCGAGGTCGATGCCGGCGAGGGCCTCACGGGTCTGTCCGGGGTAGCGGAAGTGCAGGCCGTCGATGCGCAGCGCGCCCGGCGTGAACGCGGTACGGGGGCCGTCGTCCGGGACGTGGGGCGGCGCCTCGAGCACCGGCGCCAGCCGCAGCCAGGCGGCCTTGCCCCGCTCGAGCAGGGACAGCACCCAGCCGGCCGCGAACATCGGCCAGATCATCTGGCCGAGGTACATGGAGAAGGCGGTCAGCGTGCCCACCGACAGCTCGTCGCGCCACACCAGCCAGCCGCCCATCGCCAGGGTCAGCGCGGTGGCGGTCGCCAGGCAGACCCCGACCGCGGGCTCGTAGGCCGCCTCCCAGCGCTGGGCGGCGAGGCTGGACTCGCTGGCGCGCCCGGCCAGATGCGACAAACGCTCGCCGCTCTTTGCCTCGAGGCCCAGCGCGCGCAGGGTGCGCACGCCGGAGAGGTTCTCCTGGACATGGTCGTTCATGTCGGCGAAGCGATCGAGGGCGTCGCGGGAGTGCACATGGATGCGCCGCGCGATCCACCAGAAGGCCGTCGCCATGAGCGGAAAGGGCAACAGGGCCACGAGGGCGAGGCGCCAGTCCACGCCGAGGGTCATCATCGCCACCACCAGCACCAGGGTCAGGCTGCCGTCGAAGCCGGCCAGCAGCGCCTCGCCGGAGGCCATCTCGATGGCGTCGATGTCGTTGGTGGCCATCGCCATCAGGTCGCCGGTGCGGTGGCGCTGGAAAAAGCGCGGGTCGTGGAGGGTGAGCCGCTCGTAGAGGCGGTCACGAAGTTCGACGCCGAGGCGGTAGGCGGCGGCGAACAGGCGCAGGCGCCAGCCGACGCGCAAGAAATAGATGGCGATGCCGGCGACGCCCATCAGGGCCAGTTCGCCGAGCAGGCTCGCGGCGTCCGTCCGGTGGGCGACGAGCTGATCCACCACGTGGCCCACCTGGCGCGGAATCCAGACCGTCAGCAGCGATATCGAGAGCAGCATCGCCGCCGCGCTGGCGTAGGCGCCCCGGTGGCGCCGCACGAAGTCGGCCAGCAGCGCGAACAGGCTGGACGCCGGGGTCGTGCCGGTGGGGGGCGTCATGGGCTGCGACCGGCCTCAGAGCCCGTGGGCCACGAACCAGTCGAGCATGCGCTGCCAGCCGTCCCCGGCCGCCTCGGCCTGGTAGCCAGGGCGGTAGTCGGCGAGGAAGGCGTGCCCCGCATCCGGGTAGAGGACGATCTCCGCGGCCTGGTCGCCGCTCGCGAGGGCCGCGCGCATGGCTTCGGCATCGGCCGCCGGAATGCTCTGGTCGAGGGCGCCGTAGAGCCCGAGCACCGGCGCCAGCAGCTGCGCCGCCACGTCGATGGGCTGGCGCGGGCTGTCCGGCGCGAAACCCGACCGCAGTCGACCGTACCAGGCGACGCCGGCCTTCAGCGCCGGGTTGTGCGCGGCATATAGCCAGACGATGCGGCCGCCCCAGCAGAAGCCGGTGATGCCCAGTGCGCCGCCGTTCTGGGCGGCCGCCCAGGCGGCGGTGGTGTCGAGGTCGGCGAGGACCTGGGCGTCGGGCACGTGGCTGACGATGCCGGCGATCAGCCGGGGGATGTCGTCGATGCCGCGGGGGTCGCCCTGGCGGAAGTAGAGCTCTGGGGCGACCGCCAGGTAGCCGGCATGGGCGAGCCGGCGGCAGACGTCACGGATGTGCTCATGGACGCCGAAGATCTCCTGCACCACGAGGATCGTGGCCCGCGCCGGGCGCCCGGCGGGGCGTGCCGCAAAGGCCGGCAGGCGGTCCTGGCCGGCCGGGATCGCAACGTCGCTGCAGTCGAGGCCCTCGGCTGGCGTGTGGATGGGGGTCGGGGGCATGGCGGACTCCGCGAAGGCACTCGGTTTCGAGGCCGACAATGGTCGCGCGTTCCCGCGGGGATTGCACGCCGTGGCCGTTTTGCGGTCTGCTAAGGCGTGCCTGCGTCCGCCGCGCCCGGAACCACCCGGCAGACGGCGATGCCCCAGAAGCTGACCCCGGGAGACTCGATGCCCCTTCGCCTGCCCAGTCTGCTGCTGGCCCTCGTCTGCACCGCGCTGCTGGCCGGCTGCTCCGGCACGGCCGTCCTCAACGCCGTGACGCCGGCTGCCGGGGTGAGCCGGCAGGCTGGGCTGGCCTACGGCGCGCATCCGCGCCAGCAACTCGATGTGTACCTGCCTGACGCGCCCTTGGCGGGCGCGCACCCAGTGGTGCTGTTCTTCTATGGCGGCTCATGGAATCGGGGCGAGCGGGCCCAGTACCGATTCGTCGGCGAGGTGCTGGCCGGCGCCGGCATCGTCACCGCGATTGCGGACTACCGCCTCTACCCGGAGGTGCGCTACCCGGAGTTCCTGGACGATTCGGCTGCGGCGCTGGCCTACGTCCACCGCCATCTGGGCGAGTGGGGCGGAGATGCCGGGCGGCTCTTCGTCGTGGGCCACAGTGCCGGCGCCTATAACGCCGCGATGCTGGCGCTGGACCCGCGCTGGCTCGGCGGTCAGGGCCTGACGCCTGGGATCCTGGCCGGCTGGGCCGGTCTGGCGGGGCCCTACGATTTCATCCCGGTGGTCAATCCCGAGGTCCGGCCCGTCTTCCACCATCCGGACACGCCGCCGGAATCGCAGCCGATCCACCACGCAGCAGGCGGCTCACCCGACGCGTTCCTGGCCGCAGCGCGGGAGGACCCGCTTGTGAACCCCCGCCGCAACGCGGTCCAGCTCGCCGAGCGGCTCGCAGCGCGGGGGACGCCGGTCCGCCTGCGCCTCTATGACCGGGTGGGCCACGCCACCCTGGTGGGGGCTCTGGCCTGGCCCCTGCGCTGGATGGCGCCGGTGCGGGACGACCTGGTGAACTTTATTCGCGGTACAGGCGGGGGCTGATCAGTCGGCGTCGCAGTTGCGGGTGCATTCCACCGAGGTCTCGACCGTGCCGCCGCAGCTCACGTAGCAGTCTCGATAGCGCGCGTCGCAGGTCGTGACATCGGGCTTGCTGCAGTGGGGTTGGGGGCAGGGGGCGCAGTTCGTGACGCAGCGGGGCTTGTCCCAGCCCTTCTTCGGATCGGGCTCGAACGTCTTGCGCGCCTCGCACATCTGGTAGCGCGACGACTCCCGGTTCATGCACTGTTGGTACGCATACTCGGCGGTGGCCTCGCATTGCTGGCGGGTGGCCTGGCAGGCATTGACGCACTCGCGTCCGCGCTGGCTGTCGGGGAGGCTGAAGTGATGGGTCGTACGATAGACCGGGCCGCAGGCCGCAAGGAGCACGGCAGACAACAGGACGGCGCCGATGGCGGTCGTTGGGGCAGTGGGTCGGATCGAGCGCGTCATGGCCCCGATGGTAAGCCAAACCGGCGGGGCGGTCGAAGCCTGCCCGGCGTCTGCGAACCGCCGCCCCTAGCCGAGGATCACGGTCTGGCCGGTGCCGTAGTCCGAGAGCTGGGTCGCCTGCAACTGGAGCAGGTTGAACGCCTCTTCCTCGCTCACGGCGCGGACCTCGACCATGCCATGGCGGCGACGGTAGGCCTGGATGACGCGGTCGATGCGGTTCTGGCAGCCGCGACTGCCCTTGAGGTGGTAGCGCTTGCCCGACGCCGTCTCCGCGTCGCGGGCGTCCGGGTCGAAAGCCACCACCATCGAACTGATCCGGTACTGGGCATCCGCCTCGCTCCGCCCGGCGAGCCTGAGTTGCGGCCCGCTGGCACCTTCGACGCATACGATCTGCCAGTCCTGAAGCGTGATATCCATGGGGTCTGCCTCATCCCGGCGGGGGGCTCGAGCCCAGCCAGAATGTGTAAAAAAGTGAACTCAGTAGGTCGTAAGATATAGAGGCGCGCTCGGTGGGGCAATCGAATGCCCACCGGGCCTGCGGAATGTTTCACGCCCTGCCGAGGAAACGGCGGGGCCTGGCTCTGGGCTGGCAGGGGAAGCACGGACTCCGCCGGATCGCCACCCGCGCCAGGTGCCCGGCACCCAGACGCGATCCGCCCGGGGATCGCCCCCGGGCCCTAAGGGGTGACCGGCACGAAGACGCGCCCGTCCATCAGCACGCGGGCCGAGCGGACCATCGAGACACCCTTGATATGGCTGGCCAGGCCGTCGCCGGTGAGTCGGGTGCCGACTTCCGTCAGGCCGGAAGGATGGGCGAGCCGGATTGGCCCCGCGGCGGCGCGTGCCAGGGTGGCCGCCACGGTGCCGGGAATCGCAGCGGCACACGCCAGGGCCACCGCTGCCGTGCCGGGAATGGCATGGTGGAAGCGACCCATGGATAACACCCGGCAGGCCAGGTCCGAGGCGGTGGCGGCGAGATGGCGACCATCCGCCGCCAGGAAATCGAGCGGCCGGGCGAGGAGCGCGAGCTTGGGTGTGTGCGCGCGGCGCCGGGCGGCCTCGGCGTCGGGCGCTAGCCCCATCGCGACCGACCCGGCGACCCGGAGGGCCTCGCAGGTGGCCAGCAGGTCGGCGCGCCGGTTCAGGGTGGCGGCGTCGGCGGCGCAATCGACGCCGAGCGCTGCGGCGTCGGCGAGCACCATCGGGTTGCCCGCGTTGATCAGCGTGGCATCGAACGCGCGCCCGTCGGCGTCCAGGGCGTCGAGCAGTCGGCCGGTCGGGAAGAGCGGTCGGTCGTCGCCACCCGCCGGATCGAGAAATTCGAGATGCACCGGAGCGGCGGGAAAGGCAACGCCGTCAAGGCGGAAATCGCCGGCTTCGAGCGGGCGCCCGTCGCGCACCTCGAAACGGGCGTCGATCCGTCGCCCGATGTTGGCCTGCCAGATCCGGACCGTGATCTCCCCGTTGCATGGCGGGACGATGAGCCCTCGGCGAATCGCGAAGGGCCCGACCGCGGCGGTCAGGTTGCCGCAATTGCCCGACCAGTCGATCGCGCCGGCGCTGATCGGGACCTGCCCGAACAGGTAGTCCACGTCGCAGTCGTCGCGCCGCGAGGGGCCGACCAGGACCACCTTGCTGGTACTTGAGGTCGCGCCGCCCAGGCCGTCGATCTGCGTGCCGTAGGCGTCCGGACTGCCGATCGCCCGGCGCAGGAGGGCGTCACGTCCGGAGCGGTCGGCCGGCAAATCGGCGGGTTCGATGAACAGGCCCTTGCTGGTCCCGCCACGCATCCAGGTGGCGGGAATTTCACGGATCGGCATCGGAGTGCTCCGGGGTTACATAAAGTTGCAATTCGTTCGGCGACGCAGTCGAGGGGCCGACCCACATGCTCCAACGCCTTGAAGCGCGGGGTCAAATGACGATCGGCGAGCCGCGTCCCGGGCGCAGTCTCCGGGCCTTGTTGTGTTGAGACAAAATATATTTGGACGAACGCGCTTGACCCTCGCGCCCCTGCTTGTGACCTTAGTCCCGCGGGAAGGCGGCCGTCCGCGGGACTGCCGTGCTTCGCCCGACCGGCATCAGGACCAGGAGAACGCATGCACGAGCCGCACACGATCGACTACGAGGTAGGCCAGGACAATGTCCAGGTCCTTGGATTCGATATTCACAATCCGGTGTTCGTGATCTCGGCGGGACTGATCGTCGCTTTCGTTGCGTTCGTGCTGATGTTCCCGGCGGGAGCCAAGAGCTTTTTCGGTGACCTCCGACCCTGGCTGACCTCGACGTTCGACTGGGTGTTCATGGGCGCCGCGAACGTGTTCGTGCTGTTCTGCCTCTACCTAGTCGTGTCTCCCCTCGGCAAGGTCCGCCTGGGCGGGCCGGACGCGCGGCCGGACTACAGCTACGCTGGCTGGTTCGCGATGCTCTTCGCGGCGGGGATGGGCATCGGCCTGATGTTCTTCGGCGTCCTCGAGCCGGTCTATCACTTCCAGAATCCGCCCCTGGGCATCTCGGCAGAGGACCAGGAAGCCGCCCGCGCGATCGGGCTGGCCGCGACGATCTTCCACTGGGGGCTCCACCCATGGGCGATCTACGCGGTCGTCGCGCTGGCGCTGGCCTTCTTCTGCTACAACCATGGCATGCCGCTGACGATTCGCGCGGCCTTCTTCCCGCTGATCGGAAACTGGGTCTGGAAGTGGCCTGGGCACGTGATCGATACGCTGGCCGTATTCGCCACGCTGTTCGGCCTCGCCACCTCCCTCGGGTTTGGCTCCGAGCAGGCGATCGCCGGGCTCAATTACCTCTTCGGCGTGCCGGCGACGGATGCGTCGAAGGTGATCCTGATCATGCTCATCACCGGCGCGGCGACCCTGTCGGTCGTCGCCGGCCTGGACCACGGCGTCAAGCGCCTGTCCGAGATCAACATGGTCCTCGCGCTGCTGCTGCTGGGGTTCGTGATCGGGGTCGGCCCCACCGCGGACATCCTCTCCGGCTATGTCAGCGGCCTCGGCGACTACTTGCTCAATATCGTGCCCCTGTCCAATTGGGTCGGGCGGGAAGACACCGATTTCATGCATGGCTGGACGACGTTCTACTGGGCGTGGTGGATCTCGTGGTCGCCCTTCGTCGGCATGTTCATCGCACGGGTGTCCCGCGGTCGCACGGTGCGGGAGTTCGTGGTCTGCGTGCTGCTCGTCCCGACGCTGCTATGCGTCCTGTGGATGAGCGCCTTCGGCGGCACGGCGGTTCACCAGTTCCTCGACACCGGCTATACCGGCGTCGTCGAGACGGTCACCAACTGGACGCCCGAGCTCTCCCTCTTCAAGATGCTCGAGCCGCTGCCCCTGTCTGGCCTGCTGTCCGCCATCGGGATCGTGCTGGTGCTGGTCTTTTTCGTGACCTCGTCGGATTCGGGCTCTCTCGTGATCGACACGATCACGGCAGGGGGCAAGCTGGATGCGCCGGTTCCCCAGCGGGTGTTCTGGGCAGTGTTCGAAGGGCTCGTGGCCATCGCGCTGATGCTGGGCGGAGGCCTCGCGTCCTTGCAGGCGGCCGCCATCGCAACGGGCTTTCCGTTCGCGATCGTACTGGTGCTGATGTGCTTCAGCCTGTGGCGGGGGCTCGCCAACGAGCCGCGCAGTTGAGCTGCGGCGCGGGCCTCGGGGACAACACAGGGCGGCCTTGGCCGCCCTTGTTACTGGCTCAGTTGTAGCCCGGCACGGCGACCGGCTCGGACTCCGGCAGCTGGGCCTGCTGCTGGGCGTTGCCCGATGTCGCGGGCATGGGCGGCCGGCTGCGTGGCTTGACCGACGTGTTCTTCTTGACGCCGGGAAACGCGAACCGGGGCAGTTGGCGGTGGATGGCGCTCATGATGTCTCTCCAAAGCAAATCAGGGTGTCGCAACCCATGCGACGGCCGCATTCTGCACCGCCCGAGAACCCGGTGGCGTAAGCGGATGTTTGACTGTGTGATTTTCACAACACTCTGAAGTAAAAGCATTTTTATTCCCAGGAATATTTACCGGAATGCACGCTTGATTTTATAGACGAACGGTCTAAAATTGACCCATGGAATCCGGTGCCGCACGCCGGCGGGGTCGCCCGCCGCGCCACTTCGAAGGTCACATCGACACGCGCCAGGCGCTGTTGCGCGCCGGCGTCGAGGTGCTGACCGAGAAAGGCTTCGCGGCCACGGGCATCGACGAGATCCTGCGCCGCCTGGGGGTGCCGAAGGGCTCCTTCTATCATTACTTCGCGAGCAAGGAAGCGTTCGGAGCGGAGGTCATCGACGTCTACGCGGCCTACTTTGCCCGCAAGCTCGACCGGGCCTTCACGAACCCCGGGCGGGCGCCGCTGGCCCGCATCGGCGACTTCATCGCGGACGCCGCGCAGGGCATGCGCCGGCACGACTTTCGTCGTGGCTGTCTGGTGGGCAATCTCGGGCAGGAAATGAACGCGCTGCCCGAAACGTTTCGGGCGCGCCTGCTGGCCGTGTTCGACGACTGGCAGGCGCGCCTGGCGGACTGCCTCGAACTGGCCAGGCTGGACGGCAGCCTGGCCGATGACGCCAACTGCCCCGAGCTGGCCGCTTTCTTCTGGATCGGCTGGGAAGGGGCGGTGCTGAGGGCCAAGCTGGCGCGGGACGACGCCCCGCTGACGCGCTTCGCCGACGGATTCTTCCGGTTGCTTCCAGCAGGCTTGGACCGGTCCGGAACCGCGACGTACCAGGACAGTACGGGAACACCATAGAGGAGGGCACATGTTCAAGGGCATTCTGATCGAGAAGGACGATGCGGGTTACCGCGCCACCTGCCGGGAAATCGACGACGCGGTATTGGGCGAAGGCGATGTCACGGTCCGGGTGGACTGGTCCACGCTCAACTACAAGGACGGTCTTGCAATCACCGGCAAGGGCCCGGTGGTCCGGCGCTTTCCGATGGTGCCGGGCATCGACATGGCCGGCACGGTCGAGGCCAGCACGCACCCGGACTACCAGGCCGGCGACGCGGTGATCCTCAACGGCTGGGGCGTGGGCGAGGTCCACCCGGGCGGGCTGGCACAACGCATTCGCTTGAAGGGAGACTGGCTGGTGCCGCTGCCATCCGCCTTCAGCGCCCGCCAGGCAATGGCGATCGGCACGGCCGGCTACACCGCGATGTTGTGTGTTCTCGCGCTCGAGCGCCACGGCGTCCAGCCTCAGCATGGCGAGATTCTCGTCACCGGCGCCAACGGCGGCGTTGGCAGCGTGGCGGTCGCGATCCTCGCGCGCCTCGGCTATACGGTGGTCGCGTCGACCGGCCGACCGCAGGAGTCGGACTACCTGAAGCAACTTGGCGCCGCCGAGATCGTCGACCGCGCGCAATTCTCGGAACCGGGCCGGCCGCTGGGCAAGGAGCGCTGGGCCGGCGCGGTGGACACGGTGGGTAGCCACACGCTTGCCAACGTCTGCGCGACAACACGCTATCGCGGCGTCGTCACCGCCTGCGGGCTCGCCCAGGGCATGGACCTGCCCGCGTCCGTCGCGCCGTTCATCCTGCGCGGTGTCACCCTGGCAGGCATCGACAGCGTGATGTGCCCGCGGGCGGACCGGCTGGTGGCCTGGCAGCGCCTTGCGCGGGACCTGGACGTCGCGCTGCTCGACCTGATGGTCACCGAGATCGGTCTGGGCGACGTGATCGAAACCGCGACCGCGTTGCTCGAAGGGCGCGTGCGCGGCCGTGTCGTCGTCGACGTCAATCGCTGAAACGGGGAGGCACTCATGTCCGATTTGATCAGCCGTTTTCCGGTCGCCGAACTCGCCGAACTGCCGGACGACGTTCGCGACCGCATCCTCGGTGTCCAGGAGAAGGCGGGCTTCGTACCCAATGTCTTCCTGATGCTGGCCCATCGGCCCGCCGAGTTCAGGGCTTTCTTCGATTATCACGATGCCCTGATGGAAAAGGACCAGGGGCTCACCAAGGCCGAGCGCGAGATGATCGTGGTGGCGACGTCAGGGCTCAACCACTGCCTCTACTGCGTGGTCGCCCATGGCGCCGTGCTGCGCATCCGGGCGAAGAACCCGCGCATCGCCGATCAGCTCGCGACCAACCACCGCAAGGCAGAGCTCTCGCCGCGGCAGCGGGCGATGCTCGACTTCGCGGTGAAGCTCTCGCAGCAAGGGGAAGCCCTCGACGACAGCGATTTCGACGCGCTGCGCACCCACGGTTTCGACGACGAGGCGATCTGGGATATCGGGGCGATCACCGCCTTCTTTGCCATGAGCAACCGGCTGGTCCACCTGACCGGCACGCCGCCCAACGAGCCCTTCTACCTGATGGGCCGCGTGCCGCGCGGCTAGGTTCCCGGATCCGGCCCGCTGCTGCGCCCCTTTCGGGTCGTCGCGCCGGGGCCGGCCGGGACCGCACTACGGCCTTGCCACGGGCGCCAGCTGGCGGGCGCAGCCGCCGCCCGTGGCGCACAGGTCGCGCCCGTGCCACGCAAACGTCGGTGTCCCCCGGCGCCGTCCGGGTCGAAGGGGTGCCCAGAGCTGCCCGGAGGGTCTATCCTGCCGGTTCCCGCATGGCGCGAACGCATCTGGAGACGAAGCATGAGCACCCCGAGGATCCTGGTCATGGCCGGCAGTTCCCGCAGCGGGTCGCTGGCGCGCCGGCTGGCCGCCGCGACCGTGGCACCGCTGAAAGGCAAGGGCGCCATGGTCGATCACGTCGAACTGGCCGATTACCCGATGCCCCTCTACAACGGCGACATGGAGGCCGAATCCGGCCTGCCGGACGCCGCGGTCGCTCTCCAGCGCAAGCTGTTCGAGAGCCAGGGCCTGCTGGTCGTGAGCCCGGAGTACAACGGTTCGATCACGCCGCTGCTGAAGAACACCCTCGACTGGTGCTCGCGCCCGAACCCGGCCGACCCGACGCGATCGGGCGGTGCCGTCTTTGCCGGGCGCGCGGCCGCCGCGATGGCCAGCTCGCCGGGACCCATGGGGGGCGTGCGGGTCCTCTTCCACCTGCGGGACATCCTCGGCTACCTCGGCTTGCAGGTGATTCCGCAGCAACTCGGCGTCGGCATGGCGGGGAAGGCCATCGGCGACGATGGCCGGCTTGCCGACGAGCGCCAACAGGATCTGTTCGACCAAACGCTGGGCGCGCTGGTCGATACCGCGCGTCGCCTGGCCTGAGGCGCCCGTGGCCATACTGCATGCTCTGGAGGGGCGCCGGCGGGATCTCGGCGGCGGATTCGAAGTCAGCCGACTGTTGCCCCAGGGGGCCTGCCGCTCGGTCGGCCCCTTCATCTTCTTCGATCACTTTGGCCCGCTCGACGTGGCGCCGGAGGCGCGGCACGATGTCCGTCCGCATCCCCATATCGGCCTGGCGACCGTAACCTACCTCTTCGAGGGGGCGATCCTGCACCGCGACAGCCTGGGCAGCGTCCAGCGGATCGAGCCCGGTGCCATCAACTGGATGACCGCCGGCCGGGGCATCGTCCATTCGGAGCGCACGCCAGAAGACCTCATCGGCCAGCCCCGCCGCATGCACGGCCTCCAGCTGTGGGTGGCCCTCCCCGCGGCAAAAGAGGAGTGTGCCCCGGCCTTTGCGCACGTTCCCGCGGCCGCGTTGCCGGAGGCGCGGGAACACGGCGTGACGCTGCGCGTGCTGGTGGGGGAATGGCATGGCCGGCGCTCGCCGGTCGAGGCTGCGATGGATACGCTCTACCTCGACGTGACACTCGTTGCCGGCGCGGCCTGGCACGTGCCGGGCGTCGTCGCCGAGCGGGCGGTGTATTGCGTTGGCGGTGCGATCAGCCTGGATGGCGTGCCGCTGCCGCCCCACACGCTGGCGGTGCTGAAGCCCGACGTCTCGCCGGTCGTCGCCACGGTCGATGGGGCCCGCCTCGTGGTGATCGGCGGCGAGCCGCTGCCCGAACCGCGCTACATGTGGTGGAACCTGGTGTCCACCCGCCGCGAGCGCATCAGCCAGGCCGCAGCCGACTGGGAGGCTCGACGTTTTGCCGCCGTTCCGGGCGATGACGAGCGAATTCCCCTGCCGGAGTCGCGGTTCGCGTGAGCCTTCCGCTGCGCAGCATTCCGCCGATGCATGCGCTGGCCGCCTTCGAGGCCGCCGCCCGGCTCGGCGGCTTTGCGCCGGCAGCCGATGAACTGTGCGTGACGGCCAGCGCGGTCAGCCATCGGATTCGGCAGCTCGAGGCACAGCTGGGACTGCAACTGTTCGAGCGGACACCGACCGGTGTGCGCCTGACCAGCGCCGGGCGACGCTACCTCGAGAGCGTGCGGGAAGCCTTCGAGATGCTGGCCCACGGCAGTGGCGCGATGGCGGCGGAGCGGGAACGCCTGCGCGTGTCGCTGCCACCGACCTTCGCCCGGCAACTGCTGATGTCCCGACTGCCCGACTTCCTGCGCCAGCATCCCGAGGTCGAGATCACGCTCAATGTCGTCGTGCCCCTCGTCAATCTCGGCGCGGAGCCTGCCGATGTCGAGGTCCGCTGGGGCGACGGCAACTACCCGGGGCGCTCGGTCCGGTCGCTATTCGACGACGACCTGGTGGTGCTCGCCGCGCCCTCCTATGCCAGTGCCCACTCGATCCGCGAACCTGTCGATCTGGCCCGGGTCGAGCTGCTGCGGGCGGAGCTGCTGCCCTGGCGGACGTGGTTCGACGCGGTCGGCGTCGATCTGGCGGAGCCTTCGCGTGGGTCGGTGCTCAACGATCTGGGCATGCTGCTCGAAGTGGCCGCGAACGGGCTGGGCGTGGCGCTCTGTACCCGTCGTATCGCGGCCGCCTGGCTCGATGCCGGCCGGCTCGTGCCGGTGCTGTCCCAGTGCCCGCGCTCGCCCCTGGGATACTGGGCGCTGGCCGGTACGGGGGCGGCACGGCCAACGGCCGAGGCCTTCATCGACTGGCTGGTCGACTCGCTGTAAGCGGGTCCTGATGCCCCGCGGATCTCGTTGCCGATCAGGGACATCATCGGGTCGCCTCCGAAGAGGGTGTCGTGGCGGCGTCGGAATCGCTGCATCAGCGGCAGCGCGGTGACGCACTCGGCGTGCCAGTCATTGCACGCACCGCTGCATTACGCAACTCGGTAAGCGTCGTCCCGGTGGCCCGGAGTCGTACAGGCTCCGGGCTCCGGCTGGCGTCTTCACGGCAGCGGGATGACGAGCGGCGGAAGATTGAATCCGATCACGACGCCAGGCTCGGCATAGACCGGACGGGATTCGTAATGGCGGTAGATCGGTCGTTCGCGGACGATGACGCGCTCCTTGACCACCGTGCGGTGGTCGCGATAGTGCGCGTGGCGCTCCTCATGGCGATGCTTCTTCCAGTGCCGGCGCTCTTCCTTCCAGTGGCGATGGCCATGGTCGCGCCGGTGGTCGTCGCGCCACTCATGGCGGGAGCGGTGATCACGATCGCGGTCCCGGTCGTGAGCGCTCGCCGTGCCGGCGGCGAACAGCATCGAGGTCGCGGCGGCTGCAGTCAGCAGGGTGCGGATGATCTTGTTCATGGTCTTGCCTCCTGTTCTAAGGGTCGGCAGCAGCGCTGTTCTGCTCCTGCACGACTTCACGATACGGGGTGGCTGACCATTGCGCCTGCGGCGCTTGTAAGGGGATGAATACAGAGCCGGCACGACTGAGTCGTCGTGCCGGAAATCTAAAATGCTTTGTATTCAGTGGTTTGTGTGTATGAAGCGCGTATGCGCCAAGCGTGGCCTGATACCGTCCGCTTACACTCGGCGCCCAAGCCTTAACCTAACTTGTCGACGGCTTTGCACGAACCAGCAGGACGTGCACCTGTCGGGGACCGTGCGCGCCGAGCTGGATCGTCTGCTCGACATCCCCCGTGCGCGAAGGGCCGGCGATCAGGTTGAGGGCGCGGGGCATCGCGCCGGTGGCACGGACCCGCTCCCAGATCCCCTCCTGGCTGTCGCAGATGTCGTCGGCAAAGACGGCCACCAGATGGAACTCGGGCACGTAGTTGTGGGTGATCGGCGACTGCGGTCCCGAGTACATGGCGAGACTGCCACTCTCGGCGATGCCGCCAAAGGCCAGCGAGATGGCGACCGATTCATCAATCCCCGCGCGGTCGCTGTGCCGCTCGGTGATGTCGGGCCAGGGCAGGCTCATCAGGGGCGGTGCGACCGCGAAGCGGGGCGGCAGGCCTTTGCTCTCCAGCCAGGCCAGGACCCGACCCGGCAACTGCGCCAGCGTCTCGATGCCCTCCCAGCTGCAGGCGTGGGCGACGAGGCGTTCGGTGAAACGGTCCAGGCGGCCGTCGCCATACGACGGCGCCGCCGGGCGCGCGGGCAGCTCGAAGCGGCCCCGCACGCCACGCTCGCTGATGGCGCGACGGATGTTGTGCAGAACGGTTTCGCGGGTCATGACTGCCCTCCCTTGGCTTTCCACTGGTCGATGAAGGTCGGGCCGGAGGGGGCCGGCAGGTCGCGGACCTGGGTCCATGCGCCTGCGCCGGGCAGGCTGGTCAGGCTGCCCGAACGGCCGGCGCGAAGCCGCAGCATCTTGCTGCCCAGCTTCTCGAAGGCGCGGTAGAGGCCTGGCTGGCGGGCCACCCAGCCCCAGGCGGCCATCATCCGCCGCTGGCTGGCCGGCATCAGGCCGGCCTTGACCTGCTCGTTGCGCATCGTCCGGATGAGGTCGGTGAGCGGAATCTTGACCGGGCAGACGGACTGGCAGCGGCCGTTCAGGGTGCAGGCGTTGGGCAGGTCGTAGTTCTCGGCGAGCCCATGGAACAGCGGAGTCAGGATCGAGCCCATCGGCCCGGGGTAGACCCAGCCGTAGGCGTGGCCGCCGACGGCCCCGTAGACCGGGCAATGGTTCATGCAGGCGCCGCAGCGGATGCAGCGCAGCATCTGGCTGAAGCGACCGGCCAGCATCTTCGATCGGCCGTTGTCCACCAGCACCACGTGGTACTCCTCGGGGCCATCCGGATCACCCGGCCGCCGGGGACCGGAGGACAGGGTGGTGTAGCACTCGGTGTCCTGGCCCGTCGCGCTGCGCGCCAGCAGCCGCAGGAAGACCGACAGGTCGTCGAGGGTCGGGATGACCCGCTCGATGCCGGAGGTCACGACATGCACGCGCGAGAGCGTCTGGGTCAGGTCACCGTTGCCCTCGTTGGTGACGATGACGCTGGTGCCGGTCTCGGCGATCAGGAAGTTGCCGCCGGTGATCCCCACGTCGGACTGGAAGAAGCGCTCGCGCAGCGCATGGCGCGCCTCATTGACGAGCCCCGCGACCGTGTCCTCGCGGGGGCGCCCCGGGTGGTTCTGCTCGAACAGGTCGGCGACCTGCTCGCGGGTCTTGTGGATGGCCGGCGCGATGATGTGGGAGGGGGGCTCCTTGGCGAGCTGGATGATGTACTCGCCCAGGTCCGTCTCGACAACCTTGTAACCGTCGTCCTCGAGCACCTCGTTGAGCCCGATCTCCTCGGAAACCATCGACTTGCCCTTGCAGACGGTCTTCGCATCGGCCTTGCGGCAGATCTCGCGGATGATCTCCCGTGCCTCGGCCGCGTCGCTCGCGAAATGCACGTGCCCGCCGAGTGCCTCGACCTTCGCCGCATAGCGCTCGAGCCACACGTCCAGCTCGGAGAGGACCGCATCCTTGATGGCGGCGGCGGTCTCGCGCAACTGTTCGAAGCCGTCGAGTTCGGCGACGGCGGCGGCCCGCTTGGCGACGAAAAGCGGCTTGAAATTCTTCAGTGCCTTCTGCAGGGACGGGTCGGCGAGGGCGACGGCGGAGCGGCTGTCAAAGGTGCCAGGCAAGGCTTTCATCGGGTCTCCTCCTCACCGATCGCGGGGCCGTCCGTGCGCCCGGCCAGGACCTCGGCGGTGTGCCATACGCGCACCTTGACGCCGGTGCGGCGCAGCCGGCCGGCCATGTTCATCAGGCAACCCAGGTCGCCGCCGAGGAGCGTATCGGCGCCGGTCTCGGCGATGGAACGCAGCTTGTCGTCGACCATCTTCTCGGAGATCTGCGGGTACTTGACGCAGAAGCTGCCACCGAAGCCACAGCAGACCTCGGCATCGTCCATTTCTGCCAGCTCGAGCCCCTCGACGCGCGAGAGCAGCTCGCGTGGCTGCCGCTTCACACCCAGCTGGCGCAGCCCGCTGCAGGAGTCGTGATAGGTCGCCTTGCCGGGATAGCTGGCGCGGATGTCCACCTGGCGTACGTCCACCAGGAACGACAGCAGTTCGTAGGACCGGGTCGCCAGTGCCTCGGCGCGGGTCCGCCACGCCGGATCGTCGGCGAACAGCTGGGGATACTTGTGCACCGTGCCGACACAGGAGCCGGACGGGCTGACCAGATAGTCGAAGTCTTCAAACTGGGCAATCAGCTGTTTCGCCATGGCCCGTGCCGCATCGTCATCGCCGGCCGAGTAGGCCGGCTGGCCGCAACAGGTCTGGCTGCCCGGGACCTCGACCCGGCAGCCGGCCCGCTCGAGCAGTTCGGCTGCCGAAAACCCGATGTTGGGCCTGAACACGTTCATCAGGCAGGTGGCCAAGAGCCCTACGCGCGGTTGTGCCGCGGTTGCGTCCGCCATGGATCTCCTCCTCGTTCGCGCCATCGCGCGGTCTTGTTCTGGTGTCGGACATGCTAGGTCGGCCCGCGCCCCGGCTCAAGCGAAGCCTCTTCAGGAGGGCGATGAACTGCGTTTGCGGGGTCCGCCCTCAGGGCAGGCCGAAGGGCAGCAGGCCGACGGTGGTCAGGCGGGTGATGTCGATGAGGCCGTCGGCGTCGTCGTCCAGTTCGAGCAGGACTTCGCCGGCGGCAAGAAAGGTCAGGAACAGGACGCTGTCGAGGCCGTCGACCCGCAACTTGCCGGAGAGGATCGCGTGGGCCGGATCGACCAGGAGGGGGCTCTCGGTGCCGATGCGCGCAATGCCGTCGAAGTCCACCGTGACGGCGACGAAGTCTTCACTGACCGTCACGGTGGTGCCCGTGACGGCGTTTTCGGTGAAGCTGATGCTGCCCTCCCGCACGGTGATGATCAGCTCGTCACCGGCGACGCCGAGCGTATAGCGCATGTTCTGCGACGTGCCGGTGGCAACGAACTGGCCGTCGGCAACCGCGATCACGATCGTCATCGAGCCGTTGGCGGTCAGCCGGTCCACCCCGTCCGTGAAGGTGAGCCCGGTGAAGCTGGCCTGGACGGTCCCGCTGCCGACGCCGTCGAGGCGCCCGCTGAGTTGGGTCACGGTCAGGCTCAGGCGGCCGTCCACGGTTTCGCCGTCCTGCCGGCAGGCGTTGAAGTCCAGGACCAGCCGGTCGCCCGGATCGAGGGTCAGCAGGTTGTCGTCATCGCTGGTGATCGAGATGCGCACTTCGCCCGAGGTGTCGCAGTCCTCGGTCCGGTCGATCGTGGCGCCCGCCACCAGATCGGTGGGCAGCGCCGCGCCGGCCTGCTCGCGGAACATGCGCGCCGCGAGCGCGGTCGCCCGGGCGATGGTGATGCGGGTGGTGGGCGTGACCACCACGCCGGTGACCGCGTCGCCGGCCTCCGCGACGCTCGACAGGTCGGCCCGCGCCAGCGAAACGCTCATGCCGGCGACGGTTTCCATGTTGCTGCGGGTGATCGCCGCGAGTTCGCTGTCGTCGTCACTCCCTCCGCCGCTGTCGAACGACACCTCGCCACCGCCACCGCAGGCAGACAGGGACACGATCACGAGAAGGGCGAGCAGTCGGAGCAGCATGGTCGCGGACGAGGGCAGGAGGATACGGGCATGCTACTCCCGGCGTCTCCGCAAGGGAATCCGAGGCCGTCCTACCAGCTGAGCACGAGGCCGGCGCCCAGTTGCCAGTCGGTCTGGCGCGGCTGGCGCAGGCGGCCGCGCGGGACGCCGTCGTGTGTCCAGATCCGTTCGTCCGAGGCGCGGGTGCGGAACCACGACCCTGCGGGCTCGATGGCCAGCGAGGGTCCTGCCGCGCCCTGCCATAGGGGAATCCGGGCGCTGATACGCAGCCCGACGCGCCGGTCGAGGGGCAGGGAGACCGGATCGATCACGCCTGTGGATGCCACCGTCACCCGGCTATCGACCGTCTGGCGCCATTCCGCTTCAATCCAGGCCAGTCGCGGGTGGGCGGGCCGGTAGCGCACGCCGAGCCCGAGCCAGTCGCTGCGATAGCGTTCGTCGAGGCCGTTGATCGTGCCGACCGCCCGGATCGACCGTCGCAGCGTCTCGCGCTCCCAGCGCAGGCCGACGGCCCACGCCGTGTCGAGCGCCAGGCGATAGCCGAGCCAGAGCCGCTCGCCGCGGTAGTCGCTGCGCGTACGGATCGGGCGTCCGAGCTGGCTGCGCCCGTCATAGTCGAGCGCCTGGCGTGTCGCGGCCAGGCCAGCGTAGACGGTGCCGGGTCCGAGCGATCGCCAGCCTTCGGCCTGTGCCGACGGCGCAGCGCCAGCCTCCCGGAGCAGGCGGTTGCCGTCGGCGTCGTGCTCCTCGAGGTGGCGATGGCTGGCCCCGAGCGCGAACTCGATGCCCCCTTCGCCCGTCTGGCCCCAGGCCGGCCACGCCATCAGGGCGCAGCAGCCCGGCACCAGGAGGCGCAAGCGCATCAGAAGGCGGTCAGCTCGAGCGCCGATAGGCTGAGTGTGCGCGTGACCTCGGGCGTCGTGTCGTCATTGGCGTCGAGCTCGAGCAGGACCTGGTCGCCGCCCTGGAAGGTGAGCGTGACGCTGCCGCTGGCGCCTGTGACGTCCAGCGTGCCGGACTGGATTTCGCCATTGGACGCCGTGACGATCGGGTTGGTGGTGGTCAGGACAAGCGTCCCGGTGAAGCGCGGAAAGGCGGCCGTGATGGTCTGGGCGATGGACGTCGTGGTGCCCGTGGCGTCTTCGCTGACGATCACGATACCGCTGGCGACGGTCAGCGTGCCCTGGCGGACGGTGCCCGCGAGCTCGTACCGCACGTTCGTCGACCGATACTCCGCCGCAACGCCGGTGGCGTCCTGCTGCAGCGAGATGTTCATGTCACCGGAGGTCGTGACCGTGCCGTTGGTCGTCGCGACCCGAAGCGCGGTGAAGCTTGCGTTGCCGCTGACGCTGCCGGTGGGCGAAAAGTCGCCGCTGAGGCTGGACAGCGCGAGGGACAGGTCGCCGTCGATGACCCCCTCGCCGTTATCGCAGGCGTTGAAGCGGGCTGTCAGGGCATCACCGGCGTCGATCTGGCCGTTGCTGTCCTCGATCGTCAGGGCCACGTTGCCACTTACGCTGCAGGCGCGGGTCTGGGTCAAGGTGATGCCGTTGACGGTGTCGCCGGCCGTGATCGTCACGAACGCCAGCAGCTGGCTGCCCAGCAGGGTCTGGATGGTGCCACTCGCCGGGCCGGCCGTGGTGGCCTGCGCGCCGGTGACGAAGTCGCCCACGTTGGCGGGCGGGACGCTGCCGACATCGGCTGCGGCGACCGACGTGCTGCCGGCCTGCTCCATGTTCTCGGCGGTCAGGGCCACTTCGGTTTCGCTGGTCGTGGATGTGCCGCCGTCATCGCCGCCACCACCTCCGCCACACGCCGCGAGCAGCAGGGTGAGCAAGAGGGGCAGGGGGGTCAGGGTCGTCGTGCGCATGGCGTGCCTCCGGGTTCGGTAGGCGCCTATGCTAACGCGATTGAGCGGAGGGGCCGGCGCTGTCGGTCAGGACGGCCGTGCCGGTCGTCGAGCCAGGGCGATACGCTCAG
Source organism: Rhodocyclaceae bacterium (assembly GCA_050303815.1). GTDB lineage: Bacteria > Pseudomonadota > Gammaproteobacteria > Burkholderiales > Rhodocyclaceae > Cognatazoarcus. The sequence goes on along the minus strand of JBNLCM010000179.1, from coordinate 25,211 downwards.
GGTGCCAGCAGGCGGCCGGCGCGGCGCCGGGCGCTGCCTGGCTTGAGCTGGCCGAGCCCCTGGCCGCCGTGGGCGTGGCAGATCGCGCAGGCCAGCGCGTCGGCGGCGTCGGTGCCTGGCGCCTCGGGCAGGGTGAGCAGCTTCTGCACCATGTGCTGGACCTGGCTCTTGTGCGCCTTGCCGTAGCCGACGACGGCCTGCTTGACCTGCAGCGCGGTGTATTCCGCCACCGGGAGTTTGCATGAGACCGCGCCGCAGATGACCGCACCACGCGCCTGGCCGAGCAGCAGGGTCGATTTCGGGTTGACGTTGACGAAGACGATCTCCACCACCGCCTGGTCGGGCGCGTAGGTGGCGATAACCTCGCGCACGCCGTCGAGCAGGGTGCCCAGGCGCTGTGGCAGGCCCGCCCCGTCGCGCGTCCGGATGCAGCCGCTGGCGACATAGCGCAGCTGGCTGCCCAGTTGGTCGATGACGCCGAAGCCAGTCACCCGCAGCCCCGGGTCGAGCCCCAGGATGCGCGTCGCGACCCGTTGGCTGGCGGTGGCGCTCATGGCAGGCTGGCGGGCAGGGGGCCGAGGGGCATGGCGACCATTGTAGGGCGCCGCGTCAGGTCCGGCGCGCGAGGGCGACGCCGAGCACCGCCGTCGCCATGCCGAGCAGGGACAGCGGACCGAGCGTCTCGCCGAACAGGGCCCACGCCATCAGCGCCGTGGTGGGAGGGGTGAGGTAGAACAGGCTGGCGACATTCACCGCGTTGCCGCTGCGGATCAGGACGTTGAGCAGGCTGATCGCGCCGAGCGACAGGACCAGCACGAGCCAGCCCAGGGCGAAGATGAAGCGCGGATCCCAGTCGATCTGCATCGATTCGGTGCCACTGGCCAGCAGCAGGGTGATGACCAGGGTCGGCAGGAACTGCACCACCGAGCCGGTGCGCAGGTCGAAGGTCGGACAGAAGCGCTTCTGGTAAAGGGTGCCGATCGTGATGCCGAGGAGCGCGGCCACCGCGGGCAATGTCATGGCACCCAGTTCGGCTGTCGCGACGTCGCCGAACTTGCCCGAAACGACGAGCGCGACACCCAGAAACCCCAGCCCCAGCCCCAGCCATTGTCGTCCGGTGACCCGTTCGCCGAGCAGCCAGCCGGCGCCCAGGGCGGTCAGCAAGGGCTGCATGCCGACGATCAGGCTGGCGATGCCGGCCGGGAGACCATGGTGGATCGACGTGAAGACCCCGCCCAGATAGACGCCATGGATCAGCATGCCGGTCACGCCGATGTGCGCGGCCGTGCGCAGATCGGCGGGCCAGCGGGCCCGCATGGCGAGGGCGAGCGCCGTCATCAGGACGATCACCAGCGCGTAGCGCACCGACAGGAAGGTCAGCGGCTCCACATGGGGCAGGCCGAACTTCGCGCCGATGAAGCCGGTGCTCCAGAGCAGCACGAACAGCAGCGGAAACAGTCGGGCCACGATCAGGCCGCGGCGGTGGGCGGGATCAGGACGCGTGTCCGCCGAAGATGCGCGCCGCGACGACGACCAGCACGTGCACCTCCGCCTGGCTCAGGTCGGGCATCTCTTCTCGCAGACGGCGGTAGGCCATGTGGTCGAGGCTGTGCCCGTTCCACTGGCTCTCCGCCTCGAAGAAAGGGCGCACGATCGCCAGCGCGTCGTCGATGCGGGCCCGCAGCGCGGTGTCACGCCGCCGGTCCGGCTGGTTTCCCCCGTTGGCGTCGGTGTAGGTGGACATCCGGTCAGTCGCCGAAGGCCGCGCTGGTGTAGACCTCCTGGACGTCGTCGAGGGCCTCCAGCGCGTCGAGCAGTTTTTGCATCTTGACCGCGTCCTCTCCCGACAGCTCGGTCTCGTTGTCGGGTTTCATGGTCACTTCGCCGAACTCGGCCTTGAAGCCCGCCGCCTCGAGGGTATCGCGGACGTCGCTGAAGTCGTTCGGCGCGGTAATGACTTCGATCGATCCGTCGTCGTTGGTCACCACGTCTTCGGCGCCTGCTTCGAGGGCCGCGTCCATCAGGGCCTCCTCGTCGGTGCCCGGCGCGAACATCAGCTGACCGCAGTGCTTGAACTGGAACGCGACGCAGCCGTCCGAGCCCATGTTGCCGCCATGCTTGGAGAAGGCGTGGCGGACATCGGCCACGGTGCGTGTCTTGTTGTCGGTCAGGCAATCGACCATGACGGCTGCGCCGGCGACGCCATAGCCCTCGTAGCGGATCTCTTCGTAATTGACGCCTTCGAGTTCCCCCGTGCCCTTCTTGATCGCGTTGTCGATCTTGTCCTTGGGCATGTTCTGCCCCTTGGCCTTGTCGACGGCCATTCGCAGGCGCGGGTTGAAGTTGATGTCACCGCCGCCCATCTTGGCGGCAACGGTGATTTCCTTCGCCAGCTTGGAGAACGCCGCGCCCCGCTTTTCGTCCTGCCGCCCCTTGCGATGCTGGATGTTGGCCCACTTGGAATGACCCGCCATAAGAAACCTCTGCGCCGCCTTTGAGATCGATCAAACCAGTGATTATACCTTGTGAAAGCGGGCCTTCGATGCGTGCCTGCGGGCCCCGCGTCTGATAGATTCGTGGCATGCCATTGCGCCAGGGAGGTCGCCATGCGATCTGCAATATCGATGTGCCTGTTCGTCGTGTCGCTGGCCGCTCAGGCGCAGCAGACCCCGACACTTGTGTTCGAAGGCTGTGCCGACGCGCGGGGCGGGCCGATTCCGGCCGTCGCCGAAGTGGGACAGGCGGCCTTCGTCGAGACGCGCCAGGGCAGCCGCGGGGTTGAGCTCCACTACAACGCCGACGCGCTGCCTCGCCGCAAGGACCTGACCCGCGCATTCCTGTTTGCGCAGGCCTGCGCGCGGCACAATCTCGGGATGGCGCCCGTCGGCCTGTCGGTCACCGATGCCCGCAAGGCGGATTGCTGGGGCTTGTCCACGCTGATGCGTTCGCAACTGGTCACGGACGAGACCGGGGTTGCCGCAATCCAGGCCGATCTCGATCTGAGTGCCGAGGAATGGGGGCGCCTGCCGGGCCCGGCGCGTGTCTTCGACCTCGGGGCCTGTTACCGTGAGGCCCTCAGATTGCCCTCGAGTGCGCCGCCCAGCGCCAACCAGCGAGATCTGAACGCCTGCCTGCATGCCTGTGGCGACCGGTTGTTCCACTGCCAGGGAGGCTCGCTCAGTGCCTCCGGCGCCTGCATGCAGCAGTTTGAATCCTGCGAGGCGGCCTGCGGCCGCTGATGCCCCTTTCCCCGGAACCGACACGGAGAGTCCGATGGCTTCGCCCCTGCTGATTGCCCGCAATGCCGAGCGCGACGTGACACTGCTGCCGCAGCTGGCCAACCGCCATGGCCTGATTACCGGTGCGACCGGGACGGGCAAGACCGTCACGCTCCAGAAGCTGGCCGAGTCGTTCGCGTCGATCGGGGTACCGGTATTCATGGCCGACGTGAAGGGCGACCTCTCCGGCATCGGTGTGCCGGGCACCGCCTCCGAGAAGCTGATGAAGCGTCTGGCGGCGATCGGTATCACCGAGTTCGAGCCCCGTGGCAACACGGCCGTCTTCTGGGACGTCTTCGGCGAGGCCGGGCATCCGGTCCGCGCCACGGTGTCGGACATGGGCCCGCTGCTGCTGGCCCGGCTCCTGAACCTCAACGATACGCAGACCGGCGTGCTCCAGATCGTCTTCCGCGTGGCCGACGACAACGGGCTGCTGTTGTTCGACCTGAAGGACCTGCGGTCGATGGTCCAGCACGTCGGCGACAACGCGAAGACCCTCAAGACCGAGTACGGCAACATCTCGACGGCGTCGGTCGGAGCGATCCAGCGCGGCCTGCTGATGATCGACGAGCAGGGCGGTGACCGCTTCTTCGGCGAGCCGATGCTCGACATCGCCGACCTGATGCAGACCGACGCAGACGGCCGGGGCGTCATCAACATCCTGGCGGCCGACCGGCTCTACAACAGCCCCAAGCTCTATTCGACCTTTCTGCTGTGGCTGCTTGCCGAACTGTTCGAGCAACTGCCGGAAGTGGGCGACGTCGAGAAGCCGAAGATGGTGTTCTTTTTCGACGAGGCCCATCTGCTCTTCGACGATGCGCCAGAGGCCCTGCTCGAGAAGATCGAACAGGTGGTGCGCCTGATCCGCTCGAAGGGGGTAGGCGTCTACTTCGTGACCCAGAATCCCCTCGACGTGCCGGACAGCGTACTGGGGCAGCTGGGCAATCGCGTGCAGCACGCCCTCCGGGCCTTCACGCCGCGCGACCAGAAAGCCGTCAAGACCGCGGCGGACACGATGCGCGCCAATCCGGCGTTCGATGCCGCGACGGCCATCACGGAGCTGGGCGTGGGCGAGGCGCTGATCTCCTTCCTGGACGAGAAGGGGCGTCCGAACGTGGTGGAGCGCGTCTCGGTGATTGCGCCCAACTCGAGGCTTGGCCCGATGGAGCCCGCCGAACGCGACCGCGCCATCAAGGGATCACTGCTGTTCGGCCATTACGAGCGGGTGCTCGACCGCGAGTCGGCCTACGAGATGCTGCGCGCCAACGCGGCGGCCGCCCAGGACGCGGTGGGCGCGCCGCCGGCCGAGGCTGGCGTGACCCCGGGCGAGGCCGGAGGCGGCTTGTTCGGTGGTGCGGTGGGCGAGATCCTGTTCGGTAGCACCGGACCCCGTGGCGGGCGCCGCGACGGCATCGTGCAGTCTGCGGCGAAGAGCGCGGCCCGGTCGGTCGCGTCGTCCCTCGGGCGGCAGATCGTGCGGGGCCTGCTGGGCTCGCTGCTGGGCGGGTCGCGCCGGCGCTGACCCCGGCGTGGCTGGGGGCGCGCGCCGTCAGTAGATGTGGGTCAGGATCAGGCCGCCGCCGATGTCGGGGCTGTTGCGCGAGAATCCGTGGATCAGGTAGGCCTGGACCTTCCATTGCTCGGAAAGACGGTGGCTCGCGAACAACATGGCCTCCTGGATTTCCGCCCCGGTCCGGGTGACGTTGTCCCGCCAGTCGTAGGTGGCGCCGACGAAGGTCGAGGGCACGACGCGGTAGCCGGCGCCGATCGAGGTGTAGATCGGGTCGCGGTAGTCACGACCTTCCGGATCGCCGTATTTCTTCTTGCCCAGCGTGCCGAAGAGGGTCACACCCGAAATCACCGTGGCGGCGTCGATCTGCAGCGCGAAGTCGGTTTTACCCGTGCCCAGGGCCTTGTCTTCGTCGGCCGTCGGCACCTTGACCTTGCCGATCACCTCGAGCAGCAGGGCACTGTTGCGGACGAGCAGGTAGCCCCCCGACAGGACCAGATCGCCGATTCCGGATTCGGTCGCCGTTTCGTTCTCGGAACCTTCGGACGGAATGCGGTCGGGGCCGATGCCGATCACGTCGCCGGGGCCGGTGGTCCGGATCCAGGGCAGGCTGGCTTTCAGGGTGACCGGACCGGTTTCGTACTTGGCAATGAGTGGCAGCACCCAGGTCTCGGTGTCCCGCGCGCTGCCGTAGTCCCCGCTGGAATAATCAAGACCGACCGACATCGACAGGGTACCGGCCTGCAGCGGGCTGGTCGCGGCAAGCAGCAGTCCGGTGGCAAGGGCGAGACTCGGGCGATGGGGCATGGAGGTCCTCCGGTTGTCGTTCAGGTGGCCGGGCCCGAGTGGGCAGACCCGGCGCTTCAGCGCCGATTGTATGGCAGGCGCGGAGGGCATGCCTTAAATGGCGGGCACAGCTTGGTCACGCATGGTATATTAGCAATTCATGATTTAATGGATTCCGACCATGAAACACGCAATTGCCGCCGCCCTGTTCTGCCTCACCGCCGTCGCCCATGCGGGCGAGACAGAGACCCTGCTCGACGAGACGCGCAGGGAGGTGCTTCCCGTCCTGCCGAAGGTCGCCGGCATGATGAAGCATGCGGTCGAGACCGAGGGCGTCGTGGCGGCGATTCCGGTCTGCAAGGAGAAGGCGCCGCAACTGATGGCCGAGAAGGCGTCGTCGCTCGGCTGGAAGATCCGCCGGGTCAGCCTCAAGCCCCGCAATGCGGAGCGCGCGACGCCGGATGCGTGGGAGCAGGCGCAACTGGAGGCCTTCGATCGTCGCCGGACATCCGGTGAGGACCCCAAGGCGATCGAGGTGGGCGAGATCGTTCCCGCCGCGGATGGCGGCCGAGTCTTTCGCTACATGAAGGCATTGCCGGTTGCGCCGGTCTGTGTCCAGTGCCACGGCGACAAGGACGCGCTGGCGCCGGAGCTTCGGCAGGCAATCGACGCGTCCTATCCGCAGGACCGGGCCACCGGCTATGGGCCGGGCGACCTGCGAGGCGCCGTCTCGGTCACTCGTCCTCTGTAGCGCGCCCGGTCGGGTCGTCCGGGTCGCGGATCGCGGCCTGGATGCGGGCGATCGATCCCATGCTGCGCTCCAGTGCGACCACGCACTCGGGGTCGAAGCGGCTGCCGGCCTGGGTCTTCATCCAGGCCACGGCCCGGTCGTTGCCCCAGCGCGCCTTGTAGGGACGGGACGAAGTCAGGGCGTCGAAGCTGTCGGCCACCGCGACGATCCTGGCCTCGACCGGAATGTCGCGTCCGGCCAGTCCGTCTGGGTAGCCACTGCCGTCAAAGCATTCGTGGTGGTGGCGGATGATATTTGTCAGCAACTCGATATGCGGGAACGGCGCGGCCGCATTGTCGAGCATGATCTGGACGATCTCGCAGCCCCGATCCGGGTGCTGGCGCATGACCGTCCATTCCTCGCTGCTGAGTTCCTTCGGCTTGAAGAGAATCGCGTCGGGCATCGCCAGCTTGCCGATGTCGTGGAGCGGCGCGTAGAGGAAGATGTTCTCGACGAACTCGTCGGTGAGTCCCCAGGGTTCGGCCAGACGCAGCGCAAGCTCCCGCGAGAAGCGCGCCATCCGCTCGAGATGCTCGCCGGTTTCCGGATCGCGCACCCGGGCCACCTTGCCGAGCGCGACGATGGCGCCCATCAGGATGCGGGTTGCGTCCAGGTCCTCGCCGATGGTCAGTGCCACGAGGCGAGCCGCGCATTCGACGATCGGCAGGGCCTGTGCGTCGAACAGGCCGGGTTCGTAGCTGTTGAAGAAGACGAAGCCGAGCACGGTGTCGCGGTGCGTCAGCAGCGTGGTGTAGCTCGAGCGGTAGCCCTGACCGATGATGCGCTGCGAATGCTCCGAGACGTGGGAATAATCCGCCGCGATATCGTTGGCCACCCGGGCCGAACCCTGGCTGAGCATCTCGCGCAGGGACGGGACCTCCGACAGGGCGACCCCGTAGTGGCTCAGCGGATCGTCGCCCAAGCTGCTGTGGGCAAGCGTGTGCAGCATGTCCGTGTTGGCGTCGTAGAGGGCGACAGCGATTCGGGCGAGCCGGGGGAGCTTGTCGGAGAGGAGGCGGTGGATGGCCTCGAGTCGTTCGGTGAGGGTCTGGGCGGAAGGGGCGGGCATCGGAAGCGTGTCGAGCGCGAGCGTCCGATGGTATCTTCATACCGAACGGGGCTGTTGATTTTGTAGCAGCCCGGCTGGATCGGACCGGCGGCCATGCCCGGGGATTCCCAGGGCTGCGCGTCGCGCCCGATGGCAAACCCCCAAGGGAGGTGCCCATGAGCCCGCAAGCCCTCGAAACCCTGATGAGCGACATCGAGACGACTGACCCGCTCGATTTTTCGGACCTGGCGATCGACGAGCAGGGCGCCCGCCGCCTGATGGCTCACCATTTCTGCGAGCTGGACGGGTCCCTCGCCGATGCAGGGCTGGACGCCGAGGCGCGTCTCGCCGTAATGACCGCCATCGCCGCGCATACGATGGAAGCCAACTTTCTGATTCACGTCCAGCGCCTGCGCGATCAGGGAGAAGGCTTCGATCTGGCCCGCTGGATGGCCGAGCGAGGGTTCGGTGGCTAGCCGGTACGTGGTCTGCGGGGTTTGGCGGGTTTGCGGAGGCGTAGCGCGCATGCGAGGGCCTGCCGTGCCCACGGCAACATGGCCTGAGGGCTGTCGAGCGCCTCGTCGGGCGCGCTCCAGTAGCCCATCGTGAATTCGCGACCATCCGGCTGGGTATAGCGGAAGACCTCGCTGCCTGCGGCCTCGAACGGGCCCTGTGCCTCGGCGTCGGCCTTCAGGAACAGCGTGTCCCAGGCAACCAGCGCGAAGAAGAGGTTGTCGCAGTAGAACCCGTAGCCACCGAACATGCGCCGGACCCGGATCGCACCCAGGGGCGCGAACAGTTCGAGCGCATGGTCGACGATCTCCGGGCGCGCTGCGGCCGCCACCGGCTCAGCCCGCCAGGCCCAGGCGCTCGACGATGGCCGTCGTCGGCCCGGCCTGGTTCATGCTGTAGAAGTGCAATCCCGGCACGCCGCTGGAGATCAGCTTGTCACACAGTTCGGTGACCACGTCGAGCCCGAAGGCCTTGATCGAGTCGCTGTCGTCGCCAAAGGCTTCGAGCTTCCGTCGCATCCAGCGCGGAATCTCGGCGCCGCAGGCATCGGAGAAGCGGGCCAGTTTCGAGAAGCTCACGATCGGCATGATGCCTGGCACGATCGGGGCCTCGATGCCGAGGCGCCGGCACGCGTCTACGAAATGCAGGTAGGCGTCCGCGTTGTAGAAGTACTGGGTGATTGCCGCGTCCGCGCCGGCATCCATCTTGCGCTTGAAGGCCACCAGGTCATCCTGGGGCGAGCGGGCCTGGGGGTGGTATTCGGGGTAGGCGGCGACCTCGATGCGGAAGGCGTCGCCCGTTTCGCTGCGAATGAACGCCACCAACTCGTTGGCATAGCGGAATTCGCCGGGGTCCTGGACGCCGGAGGGCAGGTCGCCCCGCAGCGCCACGATGCGACCGATACCTTTCTCCCGATATTCGTCGAGGATGTCGCGGATGCTGTCCCGGGTCGAGCCGACACAGGAGAGGTGCGGTGCCGCCTCGAGTCCGTCCTGCTGAATCTCGAATACCGTCTCGAAGGTGCGCTCCCGGGTCGAGCCGCCCGCGCCGTAGGTAACCGAAAAGAACTCGGGTTTGAGCTGGGCGAGCTTGCCTCTCACGGTGCGCAGCTTGTCTACGCCAGCCGGGGTCTGGGGAGGGAAGAACTCGATGCTGAATGGGGTCTTGCCTGTCATGTCGTGTTTCCTGCCGCATCCGGGCGCGTTGCCCGCGACGCATGAATGAAGAATTCCCGGTTGCCGTCGCCACCGGTGATCGGGCTGTCGAGATAGGCCAGGACCGCCAGCCCGGCCTGTGCGGCGCACGCGCGAATGCGTGATTCGACCTCGGCGTAGCGTCGTGCGTCGCGGACGATGCCCCCCTTGCCGAGCCCGTCGGGCCCGACCTCGAACTGGGGTTTCACCAGCGCCAGCACCTGGCCACCGGTACCCAGCAGGTCCGGCCAGCGAGGCAGCAACAGCGCCAGCGAAATGAAGCTCGCGTCACAGACGATCAGGTCGAAACCCGCCGCAGGCCAGGACGAGCCGAGGTCGTCCGGGGTCAGGTCGCGGGCGTTGATGCCTTCGAGGCAAACCACGCGCGGGTCGACCGTCAGGCGCTGGTGCAGCTGGCTGTGCCCGACCTCGACGCCGACCACGCGAGACGCGCCGCCCTGCAGCAGGCAGTCGGTGAAGCCGCCCGTCGACTGGCCCACGTCGAGGCAGCACAGGCCTGCCGGGTCGATCTCGCACTCGCGCAGTGCCGCCGCGAGCTTGATGCCGCCGCGTGAGACGAAGCGATCGACTTCGTCGCTGGCCACCGCCAGCTGCGCGCTGGCGGCCAACTCCGTCGAGGGCTTGCGGATCGGCTCGCCATCGGCCGTGACCCGGCCCGCCTCGATCAAGCGGCGGGCTGCGCTACGCGATTCGGCCCGGCCGGTTTCGACCAGCAGCTGGTCGGCGCGGATGCGCCCAGTGGGCCTGTCGCGCGCCGCCTTGGGCCCGCCATCCACTCGGGGACGACGTCCGCGCGAATGAAACGAGTTCATGCTCACGATCGTCGCCCGCGCGCGGGATCAATAGCGGTAGTGATCGGCCTTGTAGGGGCCGTCCACCGGTACGCCGATATAGTCCGCCTGCTGCTGCGTCAGGCGCGTGAGCGAGACGTTGAGCTTCCTGAGCTGGAGCCGCGCGACCTTCTCGTCCAGGTGCTTGGGCAGGGTATAGACCCCGACCGGGTAGTCGGCCGTGCGCTGGTAGAGCTCGATCTGGGCGATCGTCTGGTTGGCGAAGGAGGAGCTCATGACGTAGCTCGGGTGGCCTGTGGCGCAGCCGAGGTTCACGAGGCGGCCCTTGGCCAGCAGGATGATGCGATTGCCGTCCGGGAAGATGATGTGGTCCACCTGCGGCTTGATCTCCTCCCACTCGTACTGCTCGAGGGACGCGACGTCGATCTCGTTGTCGAAGTGGCCGATGTTGCAGACGATGGCCTGGTCCTTCATGGCCGCCATGTGATCGTGGGTGATCACGTGGAAATTGCCGGTCGTCGTCACGAAGATGTCGGCCTGGGGGGCGGCCTCTTCCATGGTCACGACGCGATAGCCTTCCATCGCCGCCTGGAGGGCGCAGATCGGGTCGATTTCGGTGACCCACACCTGGGCCGAGAGGGCGCGCAGCGCCTGGGCGGAGCCCTTGCCCACGTCGCCGTAGCCGCAGACCACGGCGACCTTGCCGGCGACCATCACGTCGGTGGCGCGCTTGATGCCGTCCACCAGCGACTCGCGGCAGCCATAGAGGTTGTCGAACTTGGACTTGGTGACCGAATCGTTGACGTTGATCGCCGGGAAGCGCAGCTCGCCGCGCTGGTGCATCTGGTACAGGCGATGGACACCGGTGGTGGTCTCCTCGGTCACGCCCTTGATCTGCCCGAGGCGCGTCGAGTACCAGGTCGGGTCGGTGCCCAGCTTGGCCTTGATCGCGGCGAAGAGGATGGTCTCTTCCTCGCTGCCCGGCTCGGCGAGGACCGAGACGTCCTGTTCGGCGCGCGCCCCCAGGTGAAGCAGCAGCGTCGCGTCGCCGCCATCATCGAGGATCATGTTCGAGTAGCCGCCGTCGGCCCACTCGAAGATACGGTGCGTGTAGTCCCAGTAGTCGGACAGGGACTCGCCCTTGACGGCGAAGACCGGGATGCCGCGGGCGGCGATGGCCGCTGCCGCGTGGTCCTGGGTCGAGAAGATGTTGCAGGAGGCCCAGCGCACTTCGGCCCCCAGCGCGGTCAGCGTCTCGATCAGGACCGCGGTCTGGATCGTCATGTGAAGCGAACCGGTGATGCGCGCCCCCTTCAGGGGCTGGCTGCTTGCGAACTCCTCGCGGATCGCCATCAGGCCGGGCATCTCGGTCTCGGCGATGGCGATCTCGCGGCGACCCCAGTCGGCCAGGGCCAGATCGGCGACGACGAAGTCGGTGAATTTGTCAGCCACAGTGTTCATGCGAACTCCTAGAACGGTGTGGCCGGGAGGGGGTGATGCGGGACTTGCGGAGGCGCTGCCCACCTTGGCACCCCGTGCCCGGCACGGGTTAAGGTGAGCGCCGTTCCACAGGGACGCCGGCGTCGCGCCGGGCGTTTCCCGAGCCTGGGGGACACACACGCGTCAACCTCGCAGCGCTCCTCGGGAAGCGAGAAGTATAGCGAAACGATTCGGCGCGTAAAGGCTCCGCCCGACCGGCCGTCGCCCGCCCACCGCCCGGCGTCGCGTGGCGCCGCCGCCTACTGCCGGCGTCGTGCGCGGACCGTGTGGCGGACGAAGCTCACGATCAGGGTCAGCGCGGTGAGGGGCAGGACGAAGAGCAGCATCACGCCCGAGAACATGGGCAGCATCTCGTGGTGCTGGGCCGACAGGATCAGATAGGCGGTGTAGGCGGCGTAGTAGCCAAGGAAGAGACCCCCTTCCCAGCGGCGGATCTCGCGTCGGGTGAGGAAGATCGGGAGGCAGGCAAAGGCGACCGCCAGCATCACCCACAGGTCGAAGCTGCGAGCCGCCTCGGGAACGAGCAGGCCGACGGGCGAGACGATTCCCGCCGCGCCGAGGCAGGCCAGGATGTTGAACAGGTTGCTGCCCACCACGTTGCCGACGGCGATGTCGCGCTGACCGCGCAACGCCGCCATCATCGAGGTCGCGATCTCCGGCATCGAAGTGCCGATGGCCACCACGGTCAGCCCGATCACCAGGTCGGAGACGCCCAGCGCCCGAGCGAACGTGACGGCCGACTCGACAAGCCAGTCCGCCCCGAGGACCAGCATGGCCAGGCCGGCCAGTACCAGGCCGACCTGGGCGGCCCAGTGGCGATCCCAGTTCGAATCCTCGGGCAGGTCGGCCTCGACGTCCGCCCGCATGCGGGCGGAGGCCTTGCGCGCCTGCAGCGCCAGGAAGGCCGTATAGCCGGCACTCAGCAGCAGCAGGCCGCCCGCCTCGAGGCGGGAGATGTCGCCATCCATGGCGAGCCCGACCAGCAGCAGGCTGACACCGATCATCACGGGCACTTCCTGGCGCACGATCTGCTCCGCCACCACGAGCGGCGCGATGATCGCCGAGAGACCGAGGATCAGCAGGATGTTGGCGATGTTGCTGCCGATGACGTTGCCGATCGCCAGCGAGGGATTGCCGTCGAGGGAGGCGTCGACCGCCACCGCGATCTCCGGCGCGCTGGTCCCGAAGGCGACGACCGTCAGGCCGACGACCAGGGGCGAGATACCGAAGGACAGGGCGAGCTTCGAGGCACCCCGGACGAGGGACTCGGCGCCGATGGCCAGGAGCCCGAGGCCGGCGGAAAAGAGGAGCAGTTCAGCGATCATTCTGCGGAAAGCGTTGGGAGGTGCAGGGGCGGCGAGGGTGAGAGTGCCGGATGCGCGGCAAGTTCGGTCCGGTCACGAATCGGCGCCGTCCTCCGGCAGACGCCGCCGGGCGGTGACCAGCAGGGCGGCATCGTCCCGTTCGGCCAGCCCATCGGCGCAGGCTTGCCGGAACTGGGCGAGGGCAGCATCGCCGAGCGGGGTCCGGAAGCCGGCCCGGCTGGCGCACTCGGTGGCGAGCGAGAGATCCTTGGTCAGGATCCGGCACTCGGCTCGTGGCTCATAGTCGTCGTCGAGGGCCCGGCTGATGCGGTCCTGCTGAATCCACGACTGGCCAGAGCTCGAGGCGGTAATGGCGAGCAGGGTCCTGGCGTCGAGGCCGAGGTGTTCCGCGAGCGCGAAGGCTTCGGCCGCCGCGGCCAGATGGACCCCGGCCAGCAGGTTGTTCATCAACTTGGCCCGCGTGCCGTCGCCGACCCGTTGGCTCACGACGACGACCCGGCTGGCCAGGGCATCCAGCATCGGTCGGGCCAGGTCCACGGCACCCTGGCCGCCGCTGGCCATCAGGGTCAGGCTGCCAGCGCGGGCCCGCGCCGGCCCACCGGAGATCGGGCCGTCGATGAAGCCGATATGCCGTTCGCCGAGGCGCTCGGACCACCGCGTCATGTCGTCGGGGGCGACCGTGCTGCACACCATGACCACGCTGCCGGGTGCCAACCGGGCCGCGGCACCGTCGACCCCGAACAGGACCGCGTCCACCTGGGCCGCATCGACCACGACCACGATCAGCAGATCCACGGCAGTGGCCAATTGCGCGGGGCTCTCGCACACCCGGGCGCCTGCGGCGGCTGCAAGTTGCTCGGGTGCCGGGCGGAGGTCCCGCACGGCGACCGGCAGGCCGCGTTCGAGCAGGTTCAGGGCCATTGCCAGGCCCATGTTGCCGATCCCGACGATGCCGGTGCGTGGAAGGTTCACGTCAGGAGACGTTGCCCGGGACGAAGTTCTGCTCGATCCACTTCAGCATGTCACGCCAGATGGCCTGCTGGTCCCGGATCGAGGGCATGCGCGTCGCGTGGGGCAGCTCGATCGTGATGACCGGCACGCCCTTGTACACTCCGCCGTAGTTGCCGAGCGAGCCCGGGTAGACGCCCAGGCGATTGAGGCGAAGCCTGCCGAAGCGCTTGGGCTCTTCGGCCGGGCCGTCAAAATCGAGCACGCCGTAGGGCGCGTGGATCGAGACGATGACATCGGGCGCAAAGTCACGGATCTCGCCCTGCAGCCACTGGGTCTCGGGTTCGGAGACGGGCAGGTGCCCCGGGAATCGGCGCGGGTCACGGCGGGTCCGGCCTTCCCAGTAGGCCTTCGCCTTGCTGGCCCAGTCCGGCGTATCGAAGTTGCGGTTGAGGTCCACTCCGCGCGCGTTCATCCGCTGCGATGGGGACATCAGAAGTCCATCGGGGTTGGCGAGGGGGATCACTCGCCAGTGCATGTTGGCGCCGTCGTTCGCCTCGAGCCGCTCCAGCCACTTGAAGACGATGGAGACCGACGTGAGTTCGTCGCCGTGGATGCCGCCGATCATCATGACGCGGGGCGAGCGCGTCCCGGTCCGGGTCGATGCCGTCTGGCGCGGGGGGCGGGGCGGGCGATCGAGGCGCACCAGGGCCCGCCCCTCGACCGAGCTTTCGTCGCCGGGCCGCAAGCCCAGCTGCTTGCAGAAATCGGGCGAGACGCTGTACAGCCGTTGGCCCACATCCTCGCACCACGCCGCGACCCGCGCTTCACTGGGCAGCGGCGCCGATGGCTCGGCCGTCGCCGTGCCCTGCAGCAACGCGAGTGGCCACAGGCATCGTCGGGCAACGGAGAAAAAGCGGGCGGACATATCCGCTGATATTAGCAGGAAGCCGATGGCCAGCCCGGTGCCGGGGGGCGGCTGCCCCCGCCGCCGGGCCGGGTCGCGATCAAAGGCCGGCGGCTGCGCGAAGGGCGTCAGCCTTGTCGGTGGTTTCCCAGGTGAACTCCGGCTCGTCCCGGCCAAAGTGTCCATAGGCGGCCGTCTTGGCATAGATCGGGCGCAGCAGGTCGAGGCTGGCGATGATGCCTTTCGGGCGCAGGTCGAAGGCGTCACGGATCAGCTCGACAATCCGCGCGTCGGCGACCTTGCCCGTGCCGAAGGTATTGACCATCAGCGAGACCGGCTGCGCGACGCCGATCGCGTAGGCGACCTGCACTTCGCACTTGTCGGCGAGGCCGGCGGCGACGACGTTCTTGGCGACATGGCGGCCCGCGTAGGCGGCCGACCGGTCCACCTTCGACGGATCCTTGCCCGAAAAGGCGCCGCCGCCATGGTGTGCGGCACCCCCGTAGGTGTCGACGATGATCTTGCGGCCGGTCAGGCCGCAGTCGCCATGCGGCCCGCCAATGACGAAGCGGCCGGTCGGGTTGATCAGGAAGCGGGTCTCGGTAGTCAGCATCTCCGGCGGCAGCACGGGCTTGACCACTTCCTCGATGACGGCCTCGGTGAGCTGGGCGTGCGAGACGTCGGGGTGGTGCTGGGTGGACACGACCACCGTGTCGATCGAGACGGGCTTGCCATCCACGTAGCGGACGGTCAGCTGGCTCTTCGCATCGGGGCGCAGCCACGGCAGGCGACCGTCCTTCCGGACCTCGCTCTGGCGCTGCATGATGCGGTGCGCGTAATAGATCGGGAAGGGCATCAGCTGCGGCGTTTCGTTGCAGGCATAGCCGAACATCAGGCCCTGGTCGCCGGCACCCTGGTCGAGGTCGAGGCCTTCGCCTTCGTTGACCCCCTGGGCGATGTCCGGCGACTGGCGGTTGATGGCCGTGAGGACGGCGCAGGATTTGTAGTCGAAGCCGATATCCGAGTCGCTGTAGCCGATGCGCCGGATCGTGTTCTGGACCAGCTCCCGGTAATTGACGTGGGCGGTGGTGGTGATTTCGCCCGAGACCACGACCAGGCCGGTCGAGACGAGGGTCTCGCAGGCGACTCGGGCGCGGGGGTCCTCGGCCAGGATCGCGTCGAGAATGGCGTCGGAGATCTGGTCGGCGACCTTGTCCGGATGGCCTTCGGACACCGACTCCGAGGTGAACAGGAAATCCTGGCTCATGCGTGTCTACTCCACAAACAAAAATCCCCGGTGGCGTTGCGTTGCCGGCTCCGGGGATTCTGTCGAGCAGACGACGCTTTAGCAGTATTTGCTCCGATGTGCGGATCCGCCCTGCAAGTTGTCGAGTTAACTCGGCGGAAGACGCTATTATAAGCGCGAATCGCATTCGCCGGCAGTCGTCGCCTCGCCGGTCGCGTGTCCTGGGTCACGTTCCACGCCTTGATCGCCCGGCTCTTCCGACTCCTGTCCCTGCTTCCGCTCGGTACCCTGCATCGGCTGGGTTGGCTGGCGGGGTGGGTGACGTATGCCGCATCGCCGACTTATCGTCGGCGCCTGCGGGGAAATCTTGAACAGGCACTCGGGACGCCCCTGCCGGCCGGTGCGCTGGCCGAGGCCGTCGCGGGGGCCGGGCGGCAGGCCTTCGAGCTACCCTGGATCTGGCTGCG
Organism: Rhodocyclaceae bacterium; assembly: GCA_050303815.1. Taxonomy (GTDB): domain Bacteria; phylum Pseudomonadota; class Gammaproteobacteria; order Burkholderiales; family Rhodocyclaceae; genus Cognatazoarcus. Next base: position 8,888 of record JBNLCM010000179.1, on the reverse strand, counting down.
CGACAACGATGCTGTCGTCGCGCGTGTGGTCCGGGTCAGCGGCTGGGAGCATGTCGAGGCGGCCTGGGCCGCGCAGCGCGGCATCCTGTTCCTGACGCCCCACCTCGGTTGCTTCGAGATTTCCGCCCGCTACTATGCGGCGCATCGGCCCATCACGGTCCTGTACCGCCCCCCGCGTCGCACCGAACTGCAGCCCCTGGTCGAAGCCGGCCGTGGCGGTGACAGCGGCATCGCGCTCGCGCCGGCCGACCTGGGCGGGGTTCGCAAGCTGATGAAGGCGCTGCGCGACCGGCAGGCCGCCGGCATCCTGCCCGATCAGGTGCCGGCCCGGGGCGAGGGGGTGTGGGCCCCGTTTTTCGGACGCGACGCCTACACGATGACGCTCGCGGCGAGGCTCGCCAGCGTTGGCGACTGCCAGTTGATCCTGGCCTGGGCCGAGCGACTGGCGCCGGGGCGTGGGTACCATCTGCACCTGCGCTTGCCGAGCCGCCCACTGTCCGGCTCGCTCGAGGAGAAGGTCGCGGCAATCAATGGCGAGCTCGAGGCGATGATTCGCGAGCGCCCCGGGCAATACCTGTGGGGCTACAACCGGTACAAGCGGCCGGCCGGTGCGCCGCCGGCCCGGAAGAGCGAGGCATGAAGAAGATCCTGTCGCGATGGGCGACCCAGGGCCTGGTCGGCGCGTTGTGGCTGCTCCACTGGCTGCCGCTGCCGATACTGGCTGCGATCGGGCAGGCGCTGGGGCGCCTGCTCTACCTGCTGGTGCCTGGCCGGCGGCGCGTCGTGCGGCGCAACCTGGCACTGTGCTTCCCCGAGTGGGAGGCCGCCCGGCGCGAGGCCGTCGTGCGCAGCCACTTCGGTGTCCTCGGCCGCAGCCTGCTCGAGCGTGGGCTGTTGTGGTGGGCCAGCCGCCAGCGGCTCGAGCGGATCATCGAGGTCCGCGGCCTTGATCGCCTGCGAGGGCTGGTCGAGCAGGGGCAGGCCGTGATCCTGCTGATGCCGCATTTCGTCGCCCTTGATGCGGCGGGCACGCGCACGGCGATGAACTTCGACTGTGTCAGCATCTATGCACGACAGCGCAATGCCGTCATCGACCACTGGTTGCGGCATGGCCGCAGCCGCTTCGGCGACCAGCTGCTTCAGCCGCGGCACGAGAGCATTCGCGGCACCATCAAGGCCATGCGCGCGGGACGGCCATTCTTCTACCTCCCGGACATGGACCACGGCCGGAAGGAGTCGATCTTCGTGCCGTTCTTCGGCGTCGCGGCGGCGACCATCAGCGGGCTGCCCCGGTTCGCCAAGATGGGGCAGGCCGTCGTGGTTCCTGTCACGGTGCGGATGCGCCCGGGTGGCGAGGGCTATCTGGTCACCTACCACGAACCGTGGGAGAGCTATCCCGAGGGGGACCTGGAGGTCGATGTGCGCCGGCAGAATGCCGTGATCGAGGCGATGGTGCGCGAGATGCCCGAGCAGTACTACTGGGTGCATCGGCGGTTCAAGACCCGGCCCGAGGGCGAGGCCGGCGTCTACTGACGGCGTGGCGCCGACGGCGGATCCGCCGCAGCGAGCCGGGCAAGCGCGAGCGGGAAAAGGCCGGAGCCGACCAGCGCAACGCTCGAAACGAGAAGGACGATCGCGGCACCGTCGCTGGCCAGCAGGGGATGCCAATCGCTGACGAGCTCGGCGGCCACGGCGCCAGCGACGAGGCCGCAGGCCATGCCCAGCGCGATCAGAAGGCGCGCATGCCACGGCACGGTGCGGGCCGGGCGGTGGTCAGTAGCGGGTGATGATGCGGACATTGTCCGGCGCCTCGTGCACGTAGCCGACCGCGCCGGGCGTGCGGGCCACGAATGCCGCGACTTCGGCATCGCTGCCTTGCAGCTGCGGTGCGATCAGGCCCTCCCGGAACGCCTTGCGGGTCCAGTGGGATTCGTAGCGCACCTCGTCCATCCCCAGCGCGCGGCTGACGAACTCGGGGCGGGAGGCCGCGTTGTCGGCGGGGCGCAGCAGGACGTCCCCGGCGAACTGGCGCTCGCCCCGGTACACCTCGATCACTTCTTCCCGGCTGAGTTCGACATCCGCGTGGGCGATCACGAACAGGTCGGACGCCAGCACGGGGGCCGTTGCCAGGGTCAGCAGCGTCGAGAGGAGGCGTCGGGCGAGGGTGTGCATGCCGAATTGTTCAGAACCGAATGGCATACTGCACGAAAATCTCGTTACCGCCTTCGTCGCCGGCATCGGCGGATTCGACGGTCAGGCGCGCCAGCTCAAGCTTCAGGGCGGCCTCCGCCGTCAGGTCGAAGCGCAGGCCGAGTGCTGCCCGGCGGTATGACTGGCCGCCGTGCAGGGCGGCGAAATAGGGATCGGCATCGTCGAGCGCGCTGCGTTCCACGCGGAGGAAGGGGGTCAGGCGTTCGAGGGCATAGGCGCCCTGGACGAACCACGCCGTGCTGTCGTGGGCGTCGCCCGCTCCGACCTGCGCGTTGTCGAAGCGATAGCCCTCGGCGATGAATTCGACGGGGCCGTCGAGATAGGCGGCGAAGCCACCCAGCATCCGGACCCGACTCTCGCTGCCATCCGGCAGGTCGACCCGTGTCTGCATGCCGTGCAGGCCGATTTCCAGGCCGCGGAGCGCGGCAGGCTGCCACGCCACGGTGAGGCCGGTCGATGCCCGGAAGTCGGTCCGCCCGGCCGCGTGGACGTCCAGAACGCCTTCTTCATTGACCGACGGCGCATTGGCGACGTAGGCGTCGTAGCGAAGTCGCTCTTCGCCGGCATCCATTCGGCCGGTCGCCCACAGGCCGATGCCGTGCATTGGCAGGATCCCGCCGTGGTCCTCGAAGGCCAGGAAACGGGGCCGGGTGATCGCGGTCTGCAGTTGCGCGCCATGGTGGAAGGCGGTGTTCCAGTAGCCGAATGGGTTGTGGTAGCGGCCTGCCCAGAGCGTCAGGGCGTCGCCGAAGGCGTAGCCAATCTGGGCGCGCTCAATCTCGGCGATGGAATCGCCATCATGTTCCATCTCGAAGACCAACTCGACGAGGCTGCGGACCTTCCCGCCAAGGTCGGGGGTCAGGTAGAGGTCCAGGTTGCCGACCGCGAACCCTTCGCCCGGATCGTCGTGGCTGTTGCTGCGGTGGCCGGCCAGGACGTCGGCAAAGCCGCGCAGCGGGGGCGCCGTGTTCGTCCGCATGCGGGGCGCCGACGACGCGGCCAGCTGCTTCTCGATGCGGTCGACCCGTGCCTCGGTGGCGGGATGTCGGCCGGCCTCCAGCGCCTCCACCTTGCGCTGCAGCGCCTCGATCAGCTCGACGCTGCGCTCCAGCTTCTCCTCCAGCGCGCGAATCCGGGCTGCGTCGTCGGCGAGTGCGCCGGCGGACAGGCTGGTGGCGAGACAGAACAGGAGGACGTGCTTGAGGTGGCCGCGCACCATGGGGGCTCCGCAGATTGGGCGTGGGATTTCGCCGGAACTATCGGCAGTACGACCCGATACTTTACCCGACGTCCGCGGGAGGCCCGGTAGACGTGGCGCGCCGCCGTCGGCGAGAATCCACGGATTGCCGCCCGCGGTGGCGGCGCCGTGCATGGCTCGGCCAATTCACCAGGATTTCCATCGATGTCCCTGAGGTTCACCAAGATGCACGGGCTGGGCAACGACTTCGTCGTGATCGACGCGGTGAACCAGTCCGTGTCCCTGTCCGCCGACCAGGTTCGCTACCTGGCCGACCGTCACTTCGGGGTCGGCTGCGACCAGTTGCTGGTGGTTGAGCCCTCAGGTTCCGACGGGGTCGACTTCCGCTACCGGATCTTCAACAGCGATGGCGGCGAGGTCGAGCAGTGCGGTAACGGCGCCCGCTGCTTCGTCCGCTTTGTCCACGACAAGGGGCTGACGGACAAGCGCGAGATTCGCGTCGAGACGCGCTCCGGCGTGATCGCCCCGCGGCTAGAGGCCGACGGCCAGGTGACCGTCGACATGGGGCGGCCGGTCTTTGCGCCGGCGGCAATACCCTTCGTATCGGACTCGGACGCGGTCGTCCAGACCCTCGACGTGGATGGCGAGGCTGTGCTTGTGACCGCGCTGAGCATGGGCAACCCCCATGCCGTGCAGGTCGTGGCCGCGGTCGATGACGCGCCGGTCGGGCGTCTCGGGCCCCTCATCGAGCGCCACCCCCGCTTTCCCGCCCGAGTCAATGCCGGCTTCATGGAGGTGGTCGATCGGACCCATATCCGTCTGAGGGTCTTCGAGCGAGGAGCCGGCGAGACACTGGCCTGCGGCACCGGCGCCTGTGCCGCCGTTGTCGCGGGTATCCGGCGCGGCCTGCTCGACTCCCCGGTCCGGGTGGACACGCGGGGCGGGTCGCTGACGATCGCCTGGGCCGATGGCGACGCACCGGTGCTGATGACCGGCCCGGCCGTGAGCGTCTTCGACGCCGAAATCGAATTGCCTTGAAGGACTGCCGATGACACCGCAAGCCGTTGCCGCCTATCTCCAGGAACACCCGGATTTCTTCGACGAGAACGCCGAGCTGCTCGCCCAGCTGACCGTGCCCCACCCGGACACGGGCGAGGCGATCTCGCTGACCCAGCGACAGATGCACGCGCTGCGGTCGAAGATCGGGCAACTCGAGCACAAGTTTGCCGAGTTGATCCGCTTTGGCGAAGAGAACGACGAGATCGGCGAGAAGGTCCATCGCCTGAGCCTCGATCTGCTCACGACCGAAAGCTTCGAGGACATCCGCCAGGTCATCCTGACTCACCTGCTCGATGACTTTTCGGTGCCGCACGTGGCCATGCGGATCTGGAACAGCGTGCTGAACAAGGCGGGCGACGAGTTCGCCCCGGTCTCCGAGGAAGTCAGCTTCCTGGCTGGCGACCTGCCGCGGCCATACTGTGGCGTGCCCCACAACGACGAGGTGCTCAGCTGGTTCGGCGAGGCCGCGCCGCGCTTGCGTTCGGTGTGCCTGGTGCCTCTCCTGCGCGACAAGACACCCTTCGGCCTGCTCGCGCTGGGCAGCGAGGAAGCCCAGCGCTTCTACCCCGAGATGGGCACGCTGTACGTCACGCGCATCGGCGAGCTGGTGGCCGCGGCGGTGCTCGGCGAGCTCGGCTGAGCGGCGCCGGCGACATGACCGGCAAGGACCCGGTCGATGCGTGTGAGTCGACCGCGGCCTACCTCCGGCAGCTCTCCCACGAGCGACGGGCCAGCCCGCACACGCTGGCGGCCTACCGGCGCGACCTGGCGAGCCTGCTCCACCTGGCGGACGGGCGCGCGCCCGATGCGCTGACAGCCCACGACATCCGGCGCTTCGTCGCGCGCCTGCACGGCAGCGGCCTCGGCGGCCGCTCGATTGGCCGTCAGCTGTCGGCCTGGCGCAGTTACTTCCGGTGGATGGTGCTGCACCGGGGCCACGGCAGCAATCCGGTGGAAGGCATCCGGCCACCCCGCACGCCGGCGCGTTTGCCCGGTGTGCTCAGCCCGGATCAGGCCGGGGCCTTGCTGGACGCTCAGCCGGCAGACGATCTGGAGACGCGCGACCGGGCCATGTTCGAGCTGTTCTACTCGAGTGGGCTGCGCCTGTCCGAGCTGACCAGCCTGAACGATGCCCCCATCAGTGACGAACTCACCGTCACCGGCAAGCGTGGCAAGACGCGTATCGTGCCCGTAGGTGCGGCGGCACGGTCTGCGCTCGCCCAGTGGCGTGAGGTCCGCCCCACACTGGCGGCGAGCGGCGAAACGGCCCTCTTCGTCAGCCGGCAGGGGGGGCGGCTGTCGGTCCGGGCGATCGAGGCGCGGCTGACGCGCTGGGCCCAGCGCTGTGGCCTGGGCGTCGGCGTGCATCCGCACATGTTGCGGCACAGTTTCGCCAGTCATCTGCTGCAGTCCAGCGGTGACCTCCGGGCCGTTCAGGACCTGCTCGGACATGCCAGCATCCGCAGCACGCAGATCTATACCCATCTGGATTTCCAGCATCTGGCCCGCGCCTATGACGCGGCACACCCGAGGGCCCGCAAGCGGTGAGCGCCCGGCTCGGCGGCGCGGGCCGTGACGCTGGCCCTGAAAATGCCATATCCTTCGGACCCCGTCCGCCTGCCCGGAGTCGCCGATGCCCGAACTGATCCTCAAGCCCGGCAAGGAGCGCTCGCTTCTGCGCAGGCACCCGTGGATCTTTGCCGGTTCGGTGGCCCGGACCGAAGGGCGGCTTCGACCGGGTGACACCGTCACCGTGCTCGACCGTGACCATCGGCCGCTGGCTCGTGCTGCCTGGTCGCCCCACTCGCAGATCCGTGCGCGTGTCTGGAGCTTCGATCCCTCGGCGCCGATCGATCATGCCTTCTTCAGGCGCACCATCGCGGCGGCGGTGGCCCGACGCCAGTCCCACCCCTGGCTGGCCGGGCAGACCGGGTTGCGGCTGGTGCACGGAGAATCCGACGGCCTGCCCGGGCTCATCGTGGATCGCTACGGGGAGGTGATCGTCATCCAGCTCACCAGCGCGGGTGCCGACAAATGGCGCGATGCCATCGTCGACGCGCTGGTCCGGGCGACAGGCTGCCGGGCCGTCTTCGAGCGCTCCGATTCCGAGGTCCGGGCGCTCGAGGGGCTGCCGGCCGTCGCTGGACTGGTCCATGGCGACATGCCTGACGGGCCCCTCGTCATCGAGGAGCATGGCGTGCGGATGGTCGTCGATGTGGCTGCCGGCCACAAGACGGGTTTCTACCTCGACCAGCGCGAGAACCGGGCTCTGACTCGGGCCCTGGCGCGCGGCCGGCGCGTCCTCAACTGCTTCTGCTACACCGGCGGCTTCTCCCTGCAGGCCCTGGCCGGAGACGCTGCCGAGGTGCTGTCGATCGATTCGTCCGGTCCAGCCCTCGAAACGGCTCGCCAGAACCTGGCTCTCAATCCCCGTTTGCCGGCCGATCGTGCCGAATGGCGGGGGGCTGATGTCTTCGACGCCCTGCGTGCCCTGCGTGCCGAGGGGCGCCGCTTCGACATGATCATCCTCGATCCGCCCAAGTTTGCGCCGTCGGCCGCCCATGCCGAGCGCGCGGCCCGCGCCTACAAGGACATCAACCTCCAGGCCTTCAAGCTGCTTGAGCCGGGCGGTCTGTTGATGACCTATTCGTGTTCGGGCGGTATCGGCGTCGAGTTGTTCCAGAAGATCGTCGCGGGCGCAGCCTCGGACGTTGGCGTCGAAGCCCGCATCCTCCACCGCCTGCAGGCGGCGCCGGATCACCCGGTGGGGCTGGCCGTGCCCGAGGGCGAGTATCTCAAGGGGCTGGCCTGCCAGCTGGCCTGATGCGGCGTGCGACGCGCCTGGCGTGGACAGCCACCGTCCCGCCGGCGGCCGCGTCGGGCCGTCCTGGGTCAGAAGCGTGAGAAGAAGTGCCAGATTTCGGTGGCGCCATCGATCTCCTGGCTGACGCGCCCGATCCGCGCTTCGGGCAGGTACGGCAGGCCGGACGGCCACGTGTGGCCGGCACCTTCCAGTTCAAAGAGCACCAGTGGGGCCTCGCGACAGCCTGTCCACTCGGTCCGGATGGCGCGAGTGCCATCGTCGGCCGCGTCGAGCGTGATCGATTCGTAGGCCGCCACGGGGCAGTGGTGACGAAGCTTCCACAGGCCGAGCGTGTCGGCCAGCGACAGCACGGTGCCGCGCGGTTCGCCCCCCACGTGGAGGGGGCCGCCCGCGAGGGGCACGATGGGATCCGCCGAGCCGAGCATCAGGAGCAGGGGTAGCGGTGGCCCGGCGGCGCAATCGTCGGCCAGGTAGTCGGGCAGGGTCATGGTCACCACGGCAATCGCCCGGATCAGGCCCGGGCGCTTGCAGGCCACGAAGAACGCGGCCTTGCCCCCGCGGGAGTTGCCGGCCATGAAGATGCGGGCCGGGTCGATGGCGTGGGCAAGTGAGACGCGCTGGACAACGGCTTCGAAATAGGCGAGATCGTGGTGGGGCGGATCGAACTGCTCGCCGGCACCTCCCTCGCCGAAGTCCCACAGGCGGGCCAACGCCTTCGGGTAGGCGACGATGAACCCGTCGCGATCGGCCAGCGCATGAAAGCCCGCCCGGGTCAGCTTGACCATGCCGAAGTGCGAACCGCCGGCGCCGTGGGCAACCAGAACCAGTGGCCGCGGCCCCTCGGGCAACGTGGTCGGGACGTAAGTGAGATAGGCCCGCGTCTCGCCCTCGAGCCCGAAGGTGTGCTCGCTCAGCTCCGCTCGCCCGGGACCGGCCCCGATGAGCAGGATGCTGGTGATCAGGGCGTGCACGCAACAGGCGAGGAGCCGGTTCCGGTGGGGCATCCCCTTACTCCGCGACGGGGCTGCCGCGTTCGCGCCAGCCCGGGGTGGGGCCGGATTCTCCGGACAGTAGTGCGCCGAAGATCAGGGCGACGGCGAGTGCCAGCGCCGCGAAATAGCGCAGATGCCAGGCGTGGGGCTTGTGCTCGCGTATGCCGCCGCCGAAGGTGTTGAGGGCGACGACCCCCAGCGCAGCGATCAGCAGCAGGCCCGCGCCCAGCAGGCGAGCCGACCAGCCCGCCAGATGCACGCCGACCGACGGGTCCCAGCGGCCGGGCATGAAAAAGCCCCGGCCCGTGATCAGGTACAGGCCCATGACCAGGCACAGGGTAATGATGAAGACCTGGATAGCCCGCACGTGCCTTCAGTCGGCATGCAGGAGGGCCGCGACCGGCGCACTCAGCGCGTCGCCAAGCGCCACGTGCTGGTCGGCGTCCAGGTGGACGCCATCGGTCGGACTGGCGTGAATCACCGAGCCGGCGTCGAAGTACGGACAGTCGAGCTCGGCGGCAACGGCAGACAGCCGCTCGGCGAGGCCGACGCACTTCGTATCGGCACCGCCGAACTTGTCGGCCATCGTCCCGGTCGGCGTGCC
>JBNLCM010000178.1:0-7940 GCA_050303815.1 Rhodocyclaceae bacterium | reverse complement strand
AGGTCGTCGTTCGCCCGATGAACTACCTGGCCATGTCCTACGACCACCGCATCATCGATGGGCGTGAGGCCGTGCTCGGCCTGGTCACGATGAAGGAAGCGCTGGAAGATCCCGCGCGCCTGATCCTCGACGTCTGATATCCCCTGGGGGTGCAGGTCCTGGCGGCGGCATGCCGGCGGAGCCTGCACCATCCCACCTCCGGAGTAAGGAACAATGGCTGAAAAGCAATTCGACGTACTCGTCATCGGCGGCGGACCGGGTGGATATGTGGCCGCGATCCGCGCCGCGCAGCTCGGCTTCAACACCGCCTGTGCAGAGTCCAACCCCTACGCCGACCCGAAGGGCGAGCCCCGCCTGGGTGGCACCTGCCTGAACGTGGGCTGCATCCCGTCCAAGGCCCTGCTGCACACGTCCCACCTGTTCGAGGAGGCCGAGCACGCCTTCCCGAGCCAGGGCATCAAGATCAGCGGAAAGGTCAGCATCGACGTGCCGGCCATGATCGACCGCAAGGCCAAGGTCGTCGACCAGCTCACCATGGGCATCAAGGGCCTGTTCAAGAAGAACAAGGTCACCTTCCTGGCCGGCCACGGCAGCTTCGTCAGCGGCGGCGCCGACGGTTACAAGGTCAAGGTCGGCAAGGACACGGTTCTTGCCAAGCACGTCATCATCGCCACGGGCTCGTCGCCGCGACACCTGGATGGCATCCCGGTCGACAACAGGATCGTCTGCGACAACGTGGGCGCCCTCGATTTCGACGCCGTACCGAAGAAACTGGGCGTGATCGGCGCCGGCGTGATCGGCCTCGAGATGGGCTCTGTGTGGCGCCGGCTCGGCTCCGAAGTCACCGTGCTCGAGGCGATGCCCGACTTCCTCGGCTTTGCCGACAAGGACATCGCCAAGGAAGCCCAGAAGGTCTTCACCAAGCAGGGGCTCAACATCCTGACCGGCGTGTCGATCGGCGAGACCAAGGTCAGCAAGAAGGGTGTCTCGATCGCCTTCACCGACAAGGACGGCAACGCGCAGACGCTGGACGTCGATCGCCTGATCGTGTCGGTCGGCCGCGTGCCGAACACCGAGGGCCTTGATCCCGCCGCGGTGGGCCTGGACATGACCGAGCGTGGTCAGATCGTGGTCGATGAGCACTGCCGCACGAACCTCCCCAACGTCTATGCCGTCGGGGACGTGGTGCGTGGTCCGATGCTGGCCCACAAGGCCATGGAAGAGGGCGTGATGGTCGCCGAGATCATCGCGGGCCAGGCGGGCCACTGCGACCTCGACATGGTGCCGGGCATCATCTCTACCTCGCCCGAGATTGCCTGGGTCGGCAAGACCGAGCAACAGCTCAAGGCGGATGGCGTGGCCTACAAGGTCGGCAAGATTCCCTTCCTGGCCAACGGCCGGGCCCTGGGCTCCGGTGACCCGACAGGCTTCGTCAAGATGCTGGCCTGCGCCGAAACCGATCGTATCCTCGGCGTCCATATCATCGGTGCCAATGCGTCCGAGCTGATCGCCGAGGCAGTCGTGGCGATGGAGTTCAATGGCGCATCCGAGGATCTGGCGCGGATCTGCCATGGCCACCCGACCCTGTCGGAAGTGGTCCACGAAGCCGCCCTGGCCTGCGACAAGCGACCGCTCCACTTCTGAGCGAACGCCGACGAATCACGGGCAAGGGGCGAAACCGCTCCTTGCCCGTTTGTTTTTTACCCGACCCGTCGAGAGCCCGCACAAGAAGGTTCCCCCATGCCCCACAAGATCCTCCAGGTGCCCGAGAAGGGCATGATTGACGCCTACGAGTCCCTGCTGAAGACCCGCGGCTTCAAGACCGACCCGGCGCAGCGCGCGGCCGCCCAGCGGCTGCAGGGCCTGTATACCGAACTGGTCGCGTTCAAGGCGGCCCGCCGGAGCCGGCTGCGCAAGCTGCTCGCCCGGCCGCGGATGCCAAAGAGCGTCTATTTCTGGGGAGGCGTTGGCCGGGGCAAGAGCTTCCTGATGGACTGCTTCTTCGACTCCGTGCCGTACGAGCGCAAGCGGCGGGTGCACTTCCATGCCTTCATGCAGGAGGTGCAGAACGACCTCAAGATGTTCAATCATGAGCCCGACCCGCTGCAGAAGGTGGCCGACCGGATCAGTCGCCAGACCCGACTGCTGTGCTTCGACGAGTTCCACGTCTCGGACATCGCCGATGCGATGATCCTGGGCCGCCTGCTCGATGCCCTCTTCGTGCGCGGCACCGTTTTCGTGATGACCTCGAACTATCCGCCCGACGGGCTCTATCCCAACGGCCTGCAGCGGATCAACTTCCTCCCCACCATCGAGTTGATCAAGCGCCTCTTCGACGTGCTCGAGGTGGACCATGGCACAGACTACCGCCTGCGGCAGATGGAGAAGATCGAGACCTACCTGGTCCCGGCGGACGAGCAGGCGGATGCCAAGATCGCGCAGGATTTCCGCCAGATCGCCGCGCTCGACGAATCGGGCGACACGATCGAGGTGCTCGGGCGGACCATGCGCGTGCGGCGCCACGGGCCGGGCGTCGTGTGGTTCGATTTCAACGACCTGTGCGTCGGGCCGCGCAGCCAGAACGATTATCTCGAGATCGCGCGCGAATACCATACGCTGCTGCTGTCCAATGTGCCGAAGATGGACGCCGGCATGTCGAACGAGGCGCGCCGCTTCACCTGGCTGATCGACGTACTGTATGACCACCGCGTCAAGCTGGTCATGAGCGCCGAGGTCGAGGCCCACGATCTCTACCTCCAGGGCCACAACGCCCATGAGTTCGTCCGCACCGTCTCCCGCCTGATCGAGATGCGCTCGCGGGAGTACTTGGCGGAGGCCCACCGGGTCGACTGAATCGCCCGTCACGAGGCAACCGGGGCACGGCGGCTGCGGTGCGGCCCGGCGAGCAGCCAAAGTGACCTGCGGACCGTGTCCATCACGGTCGTCCAGTCGCCGGCGCGTGTCTGGCGGAAGAGCCGCATCGACGGGTACCACGGCGTTGTCTCGCCCTGCCGGCCGAACATCCAGTAGGGGCAGGTGTCCAGCAGGAGCCACACCGGTGCGCCCAGCGAAGCCGCCAGATGGGCCAGGCCGCTGTCCGTCATGATGATCAGATCGAGCTCGCGCACCAGGGCGGCCGTTTCCGAGAAGTCGTCGTCGTCGCAGTCGATGATCAGGTTGCCGACGCCGCTGTCGCGCAGCACGGCTTGCTCCGGACCCTTCTGCAGGCTGAAGAGCTGAACACCATCGATGGCCAGCAGCGGGAGGAAATCGTCCAGGGTAGCCGCCCGGTGGTGCTGGTTGCCGTAGGTCTCGCTGCCGGCCCAGTGGATGCCGACGCGCAGGCGATGCTCGGCGCGGGCGAGCAGCGCGGGCAGGCGGCCGTCGGGGGTGGCACGACAGCGCAGGGGGGGCGGCGGGCAGGCCGCCGCTTCGGTGACGCCCAGGCAGCCCGGCAGGTCCAGCATCGGCGCGTAGACGTCGAAATCGGCGGGCTTGGCGTCGAGCCCCACGATGCCGCTCGGCCCCCGCAGGTCGGCCAGCAGGCTAGCCAGTGCCGGCCGCATCTGCAGGAAGACGGGGCCACCACGCTGGCAGGCGGCTTCGATGAAGCGGGCGGCCCAGATCATGTCGCCATGCCCGCCCTCGGCGACGATCAGCAGCCGCCGCCCCTCGAGGGGCTCGCCCTGCCAGCGCGCCAGACCGTCGAAGCGCGGGAAGGCCGGGTCGAGATCGGTGCGGGCGGTATAGTCCTGCCACCCCTCCGCCAGCCGTCCCTGGCCGAGACGGATGGTCGCGCGACGGAAGCGCAGGTCGGGGTCGCCTGGTGCGACGGCCAGGGCCTCGTCGATCACGGTGAGCGCCTCGTCGCGTCGATCGCTCTGGTCGAGCAGGCAGGCATGGGCCAGGGCCAGCTCGGGGTCCCGTGGGCCGCTCTGCCGCGCCAGTGCAATCACTTCGAGCGCGTCGTCGATGAGCTGGCAGCGGTCGAGCAGGGTGGCGAGCCGCAGGGAGGCCTCCCGGTCGCCCGGCATCCACTCGAGCAGGCGTCGCAGGCAGGCAATTGCAGCCATCTCGCGACCCGCCGCGCCATGCACGTCGGCGAGCAGGTACAGGGCGTCGACACGGCCTGGTTCGCGCTCGAGCAGGGCATCGAGCAGGGCGCGAGCGTCATCGAGGCGGGCGCGTCCGAACTGTCGCGCGGCGAGATGGAAGAGCGGGGCGTCGGGTGGGCAGTCCATCATGGCATCGTCCGTGTCGGCGGGAGAAGGGGCGGGCAGCGCCTGCCACCAGTGGCCAGCGTCGCCGATCGCATGCAGGGCGGCATCGGGTGGATCCTTGCCGGGCGGGGCACACAGGATATTGACACTCACCACATTCGCCAGGTGGTCGAGGGGGGCATTGCGAAAGTTGGCGGGCTCGCACAAGGCGGGCAGGTGCCACCAGGCCCGGTAGCCGAGCGAAAACACGAGCTCGAGCAGCGCGGGGGAGCGGTCATGCTGGTCGTTCTCCAGGTAGAGCCAGGGCCGGTGGCGGGCGATGGTCTGCCGCGCTCCGGCAAGGACGTCGGCCTCCATGCCCTGCACGTCGGCCTTGATCAGGTGGCAACGAGGCAGGGCGAGGTCGTCGAGCGGCACGACCCGCACCGGATGGCCGGCGCCGGCCGGCAGAAGCCGGGTGTCGCCCAGGTTGCCACCGACACGCCCATCGCGTGCCGGCACGCACCACCGGCCGCTGGTGGCGCCCAGGCCGGCCTGCCGGCATTCGACCCGTGAGAGGCCGTTCAAGGCCAGGTTCGCGGCGAGTACCTGACTGGCGTCCGGCTGGGGCTCGAAGGCAATCAGTCGCCCGGTCGGGCCGAGATGCCGGGCGAGGGGCACGGTCAGTGCGCCGATGAAGGCGCCGGCCTCGACCACCGTGTCACCGGGCCCGCACAGCGCGGTGAGCAGCTGGAGTTCGCCGGGCGAGTATTCACCATAGCGGTGCAGCACGTGACCGACGATGCGGTCGCCGGGCCAGCAGAGCATGTCGCCGGCCCGGCACGGACAACGGCCAAGGCCAAGCCGTTCCATCAGCTCGTCCACGCCTGGCGACGGGGGCGGCACGTCGGCCATCGCGTGATCAGCCCGGTGTCCGGCGGTAGACCTTGACGTCGCGCGCCGGCTCGCCGAGCGCCTCGTCGATGGCGCCCTTGAGGCGACCTCGCCGGTCGTTCTCGAGGTAGACGCTGCGTGCGAGATGGACGAATGCCGCGTCGAAGCGCTGCGCTCGTTCGCAGATCCGGACGGCATCTTCGATTTCCCACAGGCGGCGATTGACCGCGTCGAGCTCGCGCTCCATGCTCGTGATGGCGTCGTCGGGGTCGAGGGCGCGGCGCAGAGCTTCGAGCGACTCGATCTGGGCGAGGATCGGCGGCATCGCGCCGGGGGCCGCGTGGTCGCGCTTGAGGCGCAGGATGGAGAGTCGGTCGAGCAACTCTCCGGGGCCGATTTCGATCAGCAGGGGTTCGCGCACGGACGGTCTCCAGTCGCGTCGCCGGCGGATGTCTGCAATCATCCATGCCCGGGACATCCAACGAGACAACAATTCGTGGTGGACAGCGTATGACCGACATCCTAACACCTGCCGAGGCGCTCGCCCGGTCGCGCGATACGGTCGATGCCATCCGGATCGCGCTCGAGCAGGAACTCGAGTCTGCGGTGGGGCGGGCGCGCGGCAACCTGCGGGCACAATGGTGGCAGGCCTGCCGGATGCTGGACCTGGTGCCCTGCCATTTCTCCCAGTCGGGGCAGGACCATTTCGTCGATGTGGTGCTCACCGATGGCGCGCGCGAGCGCGTGTTCGTCGAGGTTGGCGCGCTCGACGGCGTGACCGGCTCCAACACCCTGTTCTTCGAGATGTGCCGGGGCTGGCGTGGTCTGCTGGTCGAGGCCGTGCCGGACCTCGCAGACGCCGCCCGCCGGCATCGCCGCAGCCCCTGCGTGTGCACGGCCGTGGGGCATCCGGGGCGCGCGCGGCTGCTGCATGTGGAGGGGGGCTACACCCAGATGAGCGGCTTGCTTTCGGAATATGACGACACGATGGTGGCGGTGGTCCGCCAGCACCCGGACCATCGGGAATCGCTCATCGACGTGGTGGTCCGCGACCTGGGCGACGTGCTCGACGACGCGGGCATCTCACGGGTGGACTACCTGTCGCTGGACATCGAGGGCGCGGAGCTCGCGGTGCTGGAGCGCTTTCCCTTCGATCGCATCCCGGTCGCGGTCTGGAGCATCGAGAACCCCGCCGGCCGGCCCGAAATACCGGCCCTCATGCAGGCGGCCGGTTATGACCTGGTCGAGTATGTGGGCGTCGACGAGATCTATGCCCGCTGAGCCGGCACGTGCCGGGTGGGATTGCGGGCTGGCGCACGCCGGCCGCCAACCGGCCTCGTCGAAAGCGGACTCGCCGCGTCGACCGACGTTGTGCCCCAGTGCCCCATGCACCGGCCCCGGAAGGCACCCTGTGACCGTGGCTGCGGCGGGATGCGCAGGCGGCACTGCGGCGCCCGCACCCTGGGGGCTCAGGCGCGGCGCACGGCCGTACCGCTGACGGCGACCATCATCATGCCGTTCGTTTCGCCCAGCACCTCGTAGTCGAAGTCGATCCCGATCACCCCGTCGGCGCCCAGTTCGCGGGCCGCCTCGATCATGTCCTCCAGCGCGGCATCGCGGGCGCCCGACAGGGCGCGCTCATAGCCGCCAGCGCGACCGCCCACCACGTCCCGGACCGACGAGAACAGGTCGCGGAAGATGTTGGCTCCGATGATCGCCTCGCCATGCACGACACCCAGGTAGGCCGCGATGGGGGCATGCTCGGGCACGGGCACCACCGTGGCGAGAAAGAAATCCTTGTCCTGCTTCGAAAACCACCCCATGTCAGCCTCCATGCCGTGTCCGGGTCGCCGGGAGACCCCGCGCGTTCAGCGCAGGCGGATCTCGGCGACCGCGGGGTTTCGGGTCGGAAAGGCGACCCCGTCCATGACGTTGGGCAGGCGGCTGACGATCTCGACCGGCCCCTCGATCGTACCGTCGAAGCGTGGGCGGGTGCCCAGCTGCCATTGCCCGGAGCCGTTTACCTTCAATTCACCACCCAGCGTGCGGATGTCGAGCGAACCCGTCGTGCCGTGCGACGCTGCGATGAGCTCGTAGTCGCCGAAGCGCTGGCCGGGAACGAGCTCCACGCCAGCGTCCATCCAGGTCAACTTGAGCCGCCCGTCGCAGGCACCCTGCCAGTCGCAGCGCCAGCCGGGGGTCTGCAGGTGTGCGGCGCCGCGCCAGCCGGCGCGGGCGAGCGGGTGGGGAATCGAATCGAGAAGCGGTTTCAGCGGGGCATCGAAATCGGCCTCGATGACCTCGATGCCACCGACCGTGGCACGCAGGCGCAGGACGGTCGCCTGCCGGCTGTCCAGCCGCCAGCCCAGTCCGCCAGCCAGCAAGGTCGCGAACTCGGTCTGCCAGCGCGCCGTCAGCCAGGGCTGCGCGCTGCGGCCGTCCGGGGTCAGGCTCGCGAAGGTCCCGGCGCCACGCCAGACCGTACCGCTGGCGCCCAGGATGCGCAGGCGCCCCTCGGTTGCCCGGGCCAGGGCTGCGTCGAGCAGGGTGGCGGGGGCCCAGGCCAGCGTCAGCCCCACGGTGGCCACGGCAAGAACCAGCAGGCGCAGGGTCATCGGGCGTCGCTGCCGACGGCGAGCAGCCGCCCGTCGATGGCGAGCACGGCGTCGTCGGGCTCGAGGCGCAGCTCGAGCGGGCGCAGGCGTTGTTCGGCCTGTACCGAGGCGAGCCACTCAAGGACGGCCTGTGGGGTGCCACGACCCGATACCGTCACGCCGTCCGGCAGGGGCTCGAGTTCGATCGACAGTCCTCGGGCGACGGCGGCGGCGCTTGCCGCGGCCGCGCGCA
>JBNLCM010000177.1:0-30604 GCA_050303815.1 Rhodocyclaceae bacterium | reverse complement strand
GCCCAAGTGTCGCCGCCGTCCGGGCTCAGTTCATCGTTGGCGGCAAGATCCCCGGCCACCGAGGTCGTGCCGTCCAGCACGAAATCGTCGTCGACCGCGACGGGCGCGCCTTCCGGAATCGCCACATCGATCGTCACGACGGCGCGCGTTACGTCGCCGTTGGCATCGGTAATCGTGTAGCTGAAGCTGTCGAGCCCGGCAAAGCCGGTATCCGGCGTGTATGAAAACGTGCCGTCAGCGTTGACCACGACCTCCCCGCCGCCGGCCAACTGCTCGATGGCCCACACGTTGCCGCCATCGGCGCTTGGCGTGTCGTTTGCCGCCAGATCGCCCGTCAAGGTCGTACCAGGCGCCACCGCGAAGGCGTCGTTCACCGCCACCGGCGCATCGTCCGCGACGCCCACGAGCACTGTCACGGTCGCGGGACTGGTGTCCCCGTTGGCATCGGTAATCAGGTAACCAAAGCTGTCCTGCCCCTCGAAGCCGGGGTTCGGCGTGTAAGTGAATGTGCCATCCGGGCTGACTGTCGCCGTTCCGTTCTCCGGCGCCACATCAAGCGACCAGATATTTCCACCGTCTTGGCTCGGTGTGTCGTTCTCGGCCAGATCGCCGGAAACCGCCTCGCCGACGGCTGCGGACACCACGTCGTCAACCGCCAGCGGCTGATCATCCGTGGCGGGCGGCAGGATTCCACCGTCGGCCACCGTGATCGTGACCGTCGCCGTGCTGCTGTCGCCGTCGGCATCCGTCAGGGTGTAGGTAAAGGCATCCGTCCCGACAAAGCCTTCCGCCGGCGTGTAGGTGTAGGACCCATCCTCATTGACAACGGCCGTCCCGTTGGCAGGCCCTGTGGCCAGCGCCCAGATATTGCCGCCATCCTGGCTGGGGGAGTCATTCCCGGCGAGGTTACCGCTCAGTACCTGCCCCGCCTGCGCAGTGGCAATGTCGTCGACTGCCAGGGGCTGGTCATCGACCGGCGCCTCGCCGACCGTCACGGTGACGTTGGCGCTCACTTCGGCGCCGCCGTCGCTGATGGTGTAGGGGAAGGTCACCACGCCTTCAATGCCATCCGCCGGCGTGAAGCTCAGCGTGCCATCTTCATTCAGCGAGACCACACCGAACTCGAGCGTGACCGGACCGCCAACCGTGATCGGCTGTCCGCCGACCGCGACGATCGTAAGCGGACTACCGTCGGGATCGCGATCATTCGCGAGCACGTCGATGACGACCGTGGTCGACAGCCCTGTGTTGATGTTGTCGTCCGCGGCCAGTGGGATGCCGTCGCCCGAATCGCCGGAGTACAGGGGGTCGGAAGTCGTGCCGCCCGTCGTCGTGGCGAACTCGAGACTCAAGGGATCGACCCCCTCCGAGATCCTGAGCAAGCGTACGAAGTCGCTTCCGTCACTTGCGCCGCCGCCGTCAGTGCCAGCCGCAGGCGCCTCGATCTCCTCGTTCAGATCACGCCCTGCGCCGAGCGCTTCAATCACACGTTCGATCGAACCAGCCGCCAGCGCGCCCTCGTCGGGGGAGCGCTCCTCCGTGGCGCGCATGTCGGCAGACATCAGCAGCACCTGCTCCGGATTCACCGTCAGCAGATCGCCACCGTCGAGGGCCAGCTCGACGCGTCCTCCAGACTCCGTAACGACTGTGTCGCCCTCGCGCAGGACATCACCCGGCTTCAGAGCCCGTTGATCACCGTTCGGCGAACGCGCGAAGGCCTTGCCGATGACGGCGACAACGGTGGCGATAGGCTGGGACATGGTGTGACTCCACTACGGAAATTGTCTGGGGCCCTGCGTCCTCAGGGGACACTTCGGGCAGCAATGGCCAGACGATATCGAGGCTCGTCAAGCCTGAACATTGGACTGGTGGACAGGGTCCGCTGGATCAGGCGACGCTGCGGGCGAGATCGGTCGCCGACTCCCGAACGTGGATCACGAGCTCGAGGCGGTCGCGCACGCCGAGCTTCTCGAAGACGGCCGCCAGATGCGCCTTGACGGTCCGCTCGGTGATACCCAGGCGACGCGCGGCCTCCTTGTTGGTCGCGCCCTTCGACACCTCCATCGCCACCGCCCGCTCTCGCGGCGTGAGCGACGCGAGTGCGTCACCGGCCGGCGTGCCCCGCGTATCGAGAAAGGCACTCACCGAGCCCAACACCCGTTGCATCAGCTCGGGGCCGATCCACATGCCCCCATTGCCGACCACCACCGCAATCTGGCGCAGCAACTCCGGGGCGGCCTGGGCGTGACAGTAGCCGCGGGCCCCACGGTTCAGGGCGTGTAGCGCCGCCGCCTGCGTCGGCGTGTCGCTCATGACGACGATCGGTACACCCGGGAAACGCGCCAGGGCCTCGGCGACCCACTCACCCAGGGCCGCCGCGTCACGACAACCCGCGTGCAGCCAGATCTGTGCCGCCTCGCAGGTGCCCGCCGACGTGAGATCGGCCCGCACCGCTCCTGCCGGAAACGCCTTGCGCCAGGTCTCGAGCAGTTCCGCCCGGTTGCAGATGGCCAGTTGCATCGTCAGCGCTCCGTCAAGGCGTTCGCCTTGGCCCGAAGCACCGGTTTCAGCAGGTAACTCAAGATCGACTTCTTGCCGGTCAGGATGTCCACCTCCGCGACCATTCCGGGGATGACGGGCAGCCCCTCCCCCAGCGATTTCTCGAGCGTCTTCACGCGGACCAGGAAATAGGCGTTGCCCTCTTCGTCAACCACACTATCGGCACCGATCTGCTCGAGTTCAGCCTTGAGGCCACCATAGATCGCGAAATCGTATGCGGTGAACTTCACCATGGCCGGTTGCCCCGGTCTCAGGAAGGCAATATCGCGCGGCGTGATCTTGGTCTCGAGCACCAGCGCATCGTCGAGCGGTACGACCTCGACCACATCGGCGCCCGGCTGTACGACGCCCCCCACCGTGTTGACGAGCAAACGCTTGACGGTTCCGCGGACCGGCGCCCGAACCTCCGCGTGCTTGACCCGGTCGGCCAGGGCCAGGCTGCCCTCGGACAGGCTGCCGAGCTTGGCGCTCACCTCGGACAGTTCCGTCCGGATCTGATTGCGAAAGCTGAGCCCCACCTCCTCGATCTTGCGGTTCGCCTCGCGAATCGCCGCTCGGAGGCGGGCAATCTGGGCCTCCGCCTGGTCTCGCTCGCCCCGGAAACGGTTTACGTCCCGCTCGAGGCGGAGCAGTTCCACCTCGGCCACCGCACCAGCGCTGACGAGCGGTTGAGTGACCTCGAGTTCGCGCGAGGCCAGCTCGAGGGAGCGTGCCGCGTTGTTCCTGGCCGTAGTGACCTCCCGCAGTTCCTCGTTGCGCTGTGTCAGCTGCTGCCGCGCAATGCCGACCTGGGCATCCAGGCCGGCCAGGCTGGAGCGGTAGTGAACGCGCTCCTGCTCGACGATCGTCGGGATCTCCTTCAGGAGTTCCGCCGACGGCTCGAACGGCCGACCGTCGGACAGGGCCGACAGCCTGACGGCCCTCGCCTGCAGGGCGAGATGCTCCGCGCGGTTCTCCCGCAGGGACGACACGAAGCGGGTCGGGTCGATCCGGACCAGCACTTGGCCGGCATCGACGGTTTCGCCCTCGCGCACGATAATCTCTTCGACCACCCCACCATCCACGGCCTGCACCACCTGAAGCTGGCTCGACGGGATGACGCGGCCCTGCCCCTTGGTGACTTCGTCGATCTCGGCGTAGGCCGCCCAGACCACGAGCGCGGCGATCACCATCAGCGCCCAGCGCAGCATGGCCCGCGCACGCAAGGGCTCCTGATCGAGACGGGCCCAGTCGGCGTCGCTCGCCCAATCGCGATCCTGGCCCCCTTCGACCGGGTTTACCCGGCGGTCGCCGACCCCGCGGCGGTGGGAAGAAAACACCAGGGCGGAGAGGAACTCCTTCATCCGGACCTCCCGATCCGCCCCTGTCGCAACGCTTCAACGACGCGGTCCTTCGGCCCGTCGGCGACCACGCGGCCACCGTCGATGACGATCACGCGGGTTGCCAGCTCGAGCAGGGAGGTCCGGTGGGTAACGATCAGCAGCGTCCGCTTCTGCGCGAAGGCCAACAGGTTGCGCTTGACCTCTTCTTCGCTGGAGTGGTCCATCGCCCCGGTGGGCTCGTCGAGGAGCAGGATCTGCGGCCGATTGATGGCAGCGCGGGCAATCGCGACCCCCTGCCGCTGCCCACCGGAGAGCGATTCGCCCCGCTCGCCCACCATCAGGTCGAAGCCCTGGGGGTGCCCATTGACGAAGTCGACGATGCCCCCCACACGCGCCGCTTCGAGGATCTGCTCATCAGTGGCCTGGCGGGCTGCAATCGTGAGGTTGTCGCGCAGGGTGCCATAGAACATGTTGGCATCCTGGGAAACGTAGCCCACATGGCGCCTGAGTTCGGCCGGATCGATCTGGCGCAGGTCGATCCCGTCGATCAGCACCGCACCGGCCGTGGGCTGATAGAGACCCAGGATCAGCTTCTGCAGGGTGGTCTTGCCGGAACCGACGCGCCCCAGGATGGCTACGTGCTCACCGGGATTGATCCGCAACGAGACATTGCGCAGCGCGGAGGCCTCCTGCCCCGGATACGAGAAGCTGACGTCCTTGAATTCGATGGCCCCGTCGAAGCGCTGGCGGGTCACGAAGTTGGAACCCGCCGGCCGCTCGACCGGCTGGCTCAGGATTTCGTTCAGCGACTTCAGTGCCGTCGCCGCGTTGTGATACTGCACGAGCAGCGCGGTCACCTGCCCCACCGGCTGGAGGGCGCGCGAGCCAAGCATGGAACACGCAATCAACCCCCCCAGGGTCAGCTCGCCCTCACCGATCAGATAGACGCCGGTCACGACCAGCGCGATGTTCACGCTCTGCTGCGCCCACATGGCGCCATTGGCCGTGGTGGCGGACAGCAGGCGAAGCTGGGCACCGACCCGAGCCAGGAACGCGGCGCTCGCCTCCCAGCGCTTCTGCATCACGCCTTCCGCTCCGAGAGACTTGACCGTCTCCAGCCCCACCAGACTCTCGACCAGGGTTGCGTTGCGCTGGGCGCTAGCGCGATACGTGGTTTCCGTGAGCGCCTGCATCTTCGGGCGCACAGCCAGCGCGTAGAGCCCCACCACGCAGGCGCCGATGATGACGGGCACCGTCATCGGCAGAGCGATCCACCCGATCACGAGCAGAAAAATCACGCCGAAGGGCAGGTCCACGAAAGCCGTGATCGTGGCCGAGGTGATGAAGTCGCGCACGGTCTCGAACGAGCGCAGATTGGCCGCGAACGACCCGGCCGAAATCGGTCGGTGCTCCAGCCGGATACCCAGCACCCGCTCCATGATGTAGGCCGACAGCCTGACGTCCACACGACTCCCCGCGAGGTCGACGAAGTAGCCTCGCATGGTTCTCAGCAAGGCGTCGGCGGCGACCACGAGCGCCACTCCGGCGGCAAGGACCCAGAGGGTATCGATGGCGTTGTTGGGTACGACGCGGTCGTACACGTTCATCGTAAACAGGGGCAGCGCCACGGCGAAGACGTTGATCATCAACGCGGCCACCAGAACGTCACGGTAGAGCGTGGCGTTGTCGGCCAGGGTCGACCAGAACCAGTGCCGGCCTCGAATGTGGCTGACTTCGGGCGCGCGCGCATCGAAGCGGAACTCAGGCCGCACGTAGATCGTCGTGCCGGCATAGCGCCGGGACAACTCCGGGGCGGCAAGATGGGTCACTGCGTCGCCCAGCTCGGGGTGGATGACGGTATATCCAGCTTCATCCCGCTCGACCACCACACAGGCGGTATCGCCGTCCAGCAGGATGATGGCGGGCAGCAGCGCCTCGTTGAGCGCCGGCAGGGGTTGGCGCACGATCCGGCTCGCGAAGCCCGCCCGCCTGGCGGCCCGGCCCAGCAACGAAGGTGGCAGGGGGCTGCCATCGAGCGGCAGCCCCGCCACCGCCGTCTCGCCGGTCAGCGTTCCGCCGTGGCTGCGGACCACGGCAAGCAGGCACTCGAGCAACACGTCCACACCCCGGCCCGCCGCTTCGGGTCGGCTCACGGTGTCTTCAGGCGTCTCGAGGGTGCTGGCGTCAGTCATCGAACGGCATCGCGCAGGACGGCGGGTGATCCTCGGGGCAACGTCAATCGGGGACAATACTTTAGTTGGCATGCCACAAAAGACGAAAGCACCCGCACCCGGCCGCGTCAAAAATCACACTTCCGCCGGTGCGTCGAATCCCTGCCGAGCCGATCAAGTCGGGAACCATTCAGACCGTTAGCACTCTCATCGATCGAGTGCTAACATAGGACGTGAGGAGGAAACAATCAGATGAATGCGACCCTGTCTTTGCCAGTTCCGTCCTCTGCGGGCAGCATTGACCAGTACATCCAGTCGGTCAATCGGCTGCCGATGCTCACGGAGCAGGAAGAGGTGGACCTTGCCCACCGGTTCCGGGACGAGGACGACATCGACGCCGCGCGCAAGCTGGTGATGTCCCACTTGCGGCTGGTCGTTGCCATTGCCCGGGGGTACCTCGGCTATGGCCTGCCCCACGCCGACCTGATCCAGGAGGGCAACATCGGGCTGATGAAAGCCGTGAAGCGCTTCGACCCGGATCGTGGCGTGCGCCTCGTCTCCTTCGCCATCCACTGGATCAAGGCGGAGATCCACGAATTCATCCTGAAGAACTGGCGTCTGGTCAAGGTGGCCACCACCAAGGCCCAGCGCAAGCTGTTCTTCAACCTGCGTGGCATGAAGTCGAGCAGCAACACGCTGCGCCCGGATGAAGTGGAGGCCGTCGCGAGCCACCTCAATGTCAAGACCGACGACGTGGTCGAGATGGAGACGCGGCTGAGCGGGCAGGACATTCCGCTGGAAGCCAACGGCGGTGATGATGAAGACCGCTTTGCGCCCATTGCCTACCTGCCGGACCCGCACGCGGAGCCGTCCGAGGCGCTGGCAACGGCCCAGCTGTCCCGGCTCCAGGACGAAGGCCTGCGCAATGCGATCGCCGAGCTTGACGACCGCAGCCGGGACATCATCCAGCGGCGCTGGCTGAACGAGGGTGATACCGCGACCCTGCATGAGCTGGCCGCCGAGTACGGCGTATCCGCCGAGCGGATTCGCCAGATCGAAGCAAAAGCGCTGAAGAAGATGCGCACGCAGCTCGCACACATCGCCTGATCCTCCCCGCGCGGGACGAAAAAAGGCCGGTCGATGACCGGCCTTTTTCCATTCGGCGACCGCCGCGGCGTGTCAGTCGGCGTCGCGCCGGTACTCGGCGGAACGCGCGTGCGCCTGCAGACCCTCACCGTGGGCCAGCACCGACGCAATCCGCCCCAGCTGACGCGCCCCCTGCTCCGACACGCGGATCAGGCTGGTCCGCTTCTGGAAATCGTAGACCCCGAGCGGCGACGAGAACCGGGCGCTGCGCATCGTCGGCAGGACGTGGTTCGGGCCGGCGCAGTAGTCGCCCAGCGCTTCCACCGACCAGTGGCCGATGAAGATGGCACCGGCGTGGCGAATCCGGTCGACCAGCGCATCGGCGTCCTCCACTGACAGCTCGAGGTGTTCCGGCGCAATCCGGTTGGCGATCTCACACGCCTCTTCGAGGCTCTGGACCCGGATCAGGGCGCCTCGGTTGGCCAGAGAAGTGCCAATGGTTTCGCGGCGCGGCATCTCTGGCAGCAGGCGCTCGATCGAGGCCGCCACGGCCTCGATGAACGCTGCATCGGTGCACAACAGGATCGACTGGGCCAGCTCGTCGTGCTCGGCCTGGGCGAACAGGTCCATCGCCACCCAGTCGGGGTTCCCGCTGCCATCGGAGATGATCAGCACCTCGCTGGGGCCGGCCACCATGTCGATGCCGACCGTCCCGAACACGCGGCGCTTGGCGGACGCCACGTAGGCGTTGCCCGGCCCGACGATCTTGTCCACCTGGGGCACCGTCTCGGTCCCGTAGGCCAGGGCCGCCACGGCCTGGGCGCCGCCGATCGTAAACACCCGGTCGACCCCGGTGATTGCAGCAGCGGCCAGCACCAGGGCGTTTTTCTCGCCGCCCGGCGTGGGCACGACCATGATCAGTTCCTCGACGCCGGCCACCTTGGCGGGAATCGCATTCATCAGCACCGAACTCGGGTAGGCGGCGCGCCCCCCCGGCACATAGAGCCCCACCCGATCAAGGGGCGTGACCTTCTGGCCGAGCATCGTGCCGTCGGCCTCGGTGTATTGCCACGAGTCGAGGGGCTGGCGTTCGTGGTAGGCGCGCACGCGATCAGCCGCCTGCTGCAGCGCGTCGCGCTGCTCCGGTCCGAGGGATGCCAGGGCCTCGAGAAGCGCCTCGCGGGGCAACTCCAGCGCGGCCATGTCCGCGGCATCCACCTGATCGAAGCGCGACGTGAATTCGACCACCGCGGCGTCACCTCGGGCCTTCACCGCGGCCAGGATCTCGCTGACGGCTTGCTCGATTCGTGCATCGGTCCCGCTCTCGAAGGCCAGCAACGCATCCAGGGTGGGGGTGAAATCTGCCGCCGAGGAATCAAGTCGTCGGATCGTGCTCATGCCACGGCTCCTGCAAAGGCGTCCAGTACCGGCTGAATCAGTTCGCGCTTCATCTTCATTGAGGCCTGGTTGACGATCAGGCGCGAGGAGATGTGCATGATCTCCTCGACCTCAACCAGGTTGTTGGCCCGCAGGGTGCCGCCAGACGACACCAGGTCGACGATGCCGTCGGCCAGTCCGACCAGCGGCGCCAGCTCCATAGAACCGTAGAGCTTGATCAGGTCCAGATGCACACCCTTGCCAGCGAAGTGATGACGCGCCGTATTCACGTACTTGGTGGCGATCCGGATGCGCCCTCCCGGTCGCACGGCCGCCGCATAGTCGAAGCCGGCCGGCGTCGCGACACACATGCGGCACTTCGCGATCTTCAGGTCGAGCGGCTGATAGAGCCCCGTCCCGCCGTGCTCGATCAGCACGTCCCGCCCGGCGATACCGAGATCCGCCGCACCATGCTGGACATAGGTCGGGGTATCGGTGGCGCGAACGATGACCACCCGGACATCGGGGCGGTTGGTGCCGATGATGAGCTTGCGTGATCGCTCCGGATTCTCGGAGGGCTCGATGCCGGCCGCCGCCAGCAGCGGCAGGGTCTCTTCGAAGATGCGCCCCTTGGAGAGCGCGATGGTGATGCTGGACACGGGCTGACGCCTTGAAAAATAAAGAATTCTAAGGCCTCGACCGGCGCGCTGTCAGCACCGGCGGGGCGTACCGCTCAAGACACGCGCTGAACGTGGGCACCGAGGGCCTTGAGTTTCTCTCCGAGCTTCTCGTAACCCCGGTCGAGGTGGTAGATGCGATCGACAAGGGTTTCCCCCTCGGCCACGAGGCCGGCGATGATCAGGCCGGCAGAGGCCCGCAGATCGGTCGCCATGACCGTGGCTCCTTCGAGCTTCGGCACACCGGTGACGACGGCCGTGTTGCCATCAATCTGGATTTCAGCCCCGAGCCGCTGCAGCTCCACCGCATGCATGAAGCGGTTTTCGAAGATCGTCTCGCGGATCACGGCGGTGCCCTGCGCGACCGAGTTGATCGCCATGAACTGGGCCTGCATGTCGGTCGGAAAGGCGGGATAGGGCGCGGTGCGGATGCTCACGGCCGTGAGGCGCTCGGGCGCCTTGAGGCGAATCGCGTCACGTTCGCCCTCGATCTCGCAGCCGGCGTCGAGCAGCTTGTCGACCACCGCATCGATGTAGGCCGTCGACGTGCCGGTCAGGCGGATGTCGCCGCCGGTTGCCGCCGCCGCGCACAGGTAGGTGCCGGTTTCGATCCGGTCGGGCATGACCCGGTGTTCGGCCCCATGCAGGCGCGCCACACCGCGGATGCGGATCACGTCGGTCCCCGCGCCCGAGATCTGGGCGCCCATCGACACCAGGCAGTTGGCCAGATCGACCACCTCGGGCTCCCGCGCGGCGTTTTCGATGACGGTCTCGCCTTTGGCCAGGCAGGCGGCCATCATCAGGTTCTCGGTACCGGTCACGGTGACCATGTCGGTGAACAGGCGGGCGCCTGTCAGGCCCCCGGCCACCGTGGCATGGATGTAGCCATGCTCGACGGCCACCTTCGCCCCCATGGCCTGCAGCCCCTTCAGGTGCTGGTCCACGGGCCGCGCGCCGATCGCGCATCCGCCCGGCAAGGACACTCTGGCCTCGCCGCAGCGCGCCATCAGCGGGCCCAGGACGAGGATGGACGCGCGCATGGTCTTGACCATCTCGTAGGGCGCCACCGGATTGTCCACCGTGGAGGCGTCCAGCGTCACGCGGTCGCCATCGCGGTCGACCTTGACCCCCATCTGCCCGAGCAGCTTGAGCAGGGTCGAGATGTCCTGCAGCTGCGGCACATTGAAGAACGTCACCGGCTCGGCGCACAGCAGCGCCGCACACAGGATCGGCAGCGCCGCGTTCTTGGCGCCGGAGATCGCGGTTTCCCCGTCGAGGCGGGCACCGCCCTGGATCAGGAGCTTGTCCATCGCCGGCCGCTCAGTCGCCGAGTTCCTGCTGGAAGGCCGCCCACTTCTCGGGAGTGAACGTCTTCAGCTGCAGCGCGTGGATCTCGTTGCCCATCAGCGAGCCCAGGGTGGCCTTGACCGCCTTGTGCTGCTTGACGAGCGTCATGCCTTCAAAGGTCTCGCTGACGACGATGCTGCTGAAGTGCACCCCGTCATCGCCCACCACCTCGACATACTCGCAGGGCAGCCCCTGCTCGATCAGTTCCTTCACCTTCTGTGCGTCAAACATCTTGATCCTCACCCGCGCAGCTTGTAGCCGCGCGCCAGCAGATTGAGGGTGAGCCCGGCGACAAACGCGAAACACACCACGACGATACCGAGGCTGCGCCACGGAGATACATCGGATTGTCCGAAGAATCCGTAGCGAAAGCCATCGATCATGTAGAAAAACGGATTGAAGTGCGACACCGTCTGCCAGATGTCGGGCAGCGAGTGAATCGAGTAGAACACGCCCGACAGCATGGTCAGCGGCATGATCAGGAAGTTCTGGAAGCCCGCGAGCTGGTCGAACTTCTCGGCCCAGATCCCGGCAATGATGCCAAGCGAACCGAGGATGCCACCGCCCACGAGGCCGAAGGCGACGATCCAGCCGGGTGCCGCCAGCGGCAGCGAGACGAAGATCAACGACGCCAGCGCAACGCCCAGGCCCACGAACACGCCGCGAAACATCGAGGCGAGGACGTAGGCAGCGTAGAACTCGCGGTAGCTGATCGGCGGCAACAGCACGAACACGAGGTTGCCGGTGATCTTGCTCTGGATCAGCGACGACGAGCTGTTGGCAAACGCGTTCTGGAGAATCGACATCATCACCAGCCCCGGCACCAGGAAGCTCGTGTAGGGCACGCGGTCGAAAACCTGGACGTGCTGGTCGAGGACATGGGAGAAAATCATCAGGTAGAGCACCGAGGTGAGCACCGGTGCGCCCACCGTCTGGAAGCTCACCTTCCAGAAGCGAAGAATTTCCTTGTACAGCAGGGTTCGGAATCCGGTCATCGCTTCACGCCGACTGCATCACGCCGACGAATACCTTCTCGAGATCGGGTTCGCCCAGCTTCATTTCCATGACTTCGCCGCCCGCCTCGCGCACCTGGCGCAGGCGCGCCTCCACCTCGTCGTAGCGATCGATTGCGAACTCCAGCCAGCCCTGCCCGAGGGTCACGGCCTCCGGGACGATCGGCGCCGGCTGGGCCAGGCGCACGCGCAGCGAGTGGGTGGCAAAGCGGGCCAGCAGGTTGGCCGTGGTGTCGAGCGCCACGATCTTGCCGGCCTTGAGCATCGCGATACGGCCGCAAAGGGTCTCGGCTTCCTCGAGATAGTGGGTCGTCAGCACAATCGTGTGTCCGGCGCCATTGAGCTTGCGGATGAATTGCCAGAGCCCCTGCCGCAACTCCACATCGACGCCCGCCGTCGGCTCGTCCAGCACGATCACCGGCGGCCGGTGAACGAGCGCCTGCGCCACCAGCACCCGCCGCTTCATGCCACCAGACAGCGAACGCATGTTGGCGCCGGCCTTGGCGGTCAGGTCGAGACTCGCCAGGATCTCGTCGATCCAGTCATCATTGTTGCGGATACCAAAATAGCCCGACTGGATGCGCAGCGCCTCGCGGACCGTGAAGAACGGATCGAAGACCAGTTCCTGGGGCACCACGCCGAGCTTGCTGCGGGCATTGCGGTAGTCGGTGACCACATCGTGCCCCATCACCTCCAGCGTGCCCGAGTCGGCCCGGACCAGGCCGGCCAGCGCGGAGATCAGCGTGGTCTTGCCCGCCCCGTTCGGCCCGAGCAGCCCGAAGAACTCGCCCTCGCCAATCTCCAGATCGACGCCATCGAGCGCGCGCAGGGCACCGTAGCGCTTCGCGGCGCCGCGGATTCGAATGGCCGGCGCGGTCAAGCCGGCGTATCCAGCAGGTCGTCCAGGCGATAGAGCTTCGCCAGGCTTCGCAGCGCCGCCGGCGCGCCTTCGAAGGGCACCTCGCGCCCTGCCCGCCGCCAGGCCAGCAGAACCGCAAGAGCAGAAGAGTCGATTGCCTCGACACCGGCCAGGTCAACCCGGGCCGGCGCCTGGGCAAGCGCATCCAGGCCGGCGTTGCGCAGGCGTGGCGCCTCAGCCATGGTCATGGGCCCATGGACGAGGAGACGGTCACCTTGCAGCTCGATCACGACTGTGCGGCCACCTGGTCGGCATTCTTGGCCCTGAGCGACTCGATCAGGCCATCGATGCCGCTCTGGCGGACCTGCTGAGCGAAGGAGGCACGGTAGTTGGTCACCAGGCTGACCCCCGCGACCACGACGTCATACACCTTCCATTCCTCGCCCACGCGCTCCAGATTGAAGTCCATCTGGATCGCCTGGGCCCCGGGCTGGCGGATCTCGGTGCGAACCAGGGCGTCCTCGTCGTCGGGCCGGCCGCGGAACGGCTTGAAGTGGATCGTCTGGTTCGTGTACTGCGTCAGCGCATTCGAATAGGTGCGCACCAGCAGCGTGCGGAACTGCTCGGTCAGGGCCGCGCGCTGCTCGGCGCTCGCCGACCGCCAGTCCCGCCCGACCGCGAGTGCCGTCATGTGCTCGAAGTTGAAGTGGGGCAGCACCCGCGACTCGACCAGCGCGATGGCCTTCCCGGTGTCACCCGCCTTGATCTCGGCGTCTGCCGCCACGGCCGACAGCACTTCCTCGGTCAATTGCTTGGTCAGGGCTTCCGGACCCGGTCCGGCCCAGGCGAGGGTCGCCAGGCCCATCACGACCGCAGCCACGATGGCTCTCAGGATCGAAATATTCATGTGGGTTCTCTGTTCTCTGTGAATCGTCGTTGTTGTCATTGTCCTTCGACCGGTGCCGGGGCAGCCGACACCGAGCCTGCGCCGGTCGCCAGCGCCAGTGCCTCGACGGTGCTGGCTTCGGCGACCAGCCCCGGCGTCAGGGCCGAGAGGTAGTCGTCGTCGCGACGCGGCGGGCGCCCGTCGAACACCTCGTAGCGGCGGCGCTGCAGAAAGGCCTCGCGCACATAGGTGTAGCGATCCAGGGCCCCCTCGTCGAGGACCCGGTCGGCCGCCAGAAGGTTCGCCCGCGTGTGTATCAGCTTGATGCCGGCTACCGTGGCCTCCTGAACCATCGTGCCCTGGATCCAGGCGCCGTTCACGACCAGATCGACCGGCTTGGCCGACGCGTCGCGGATCGTACTCGGCCCGAAAATCGGAAGCACGAAGTACGGCCCCTCGCCCACACCCCAGACCCCCAGGGTCTGACCGAGGTCCTCGTCGTGTTTCTCGAGGCCCATCTCCGTGGCGATGTCGAAGACGCCCAGGATGCCCAGGGTCGAGTTGATGGCGACCCGCGCGAAGTCCGACAGACCCTCACCGCCCTTGCCCTGCAGCAGGTTGTTGATGCCGGTCCAGATGTCGCCCAGGTTGCCGAAGAAGTTGCCGATACCGGCCCGCACCGGCAGCGGGGTCGCTGCATCGTAGGTTTGCGCCGCCGGCTTCAGGACGGCCTGATCCACGCGGTCGTTGAAGCGGAATACGGCCCGGTTGTAGCCCTCGAGCGGATCGTCGGGGTTCGCGGGCGTACCCGCACAACCGGTCAGGCCGAGCGTCGCGCCGACGACACCGGCGGCCAGCCAGCGACGAATCATGGGGTGTTTCTGCGTCATGTCCATGCGAACTCGCCTACTGCGTCCCGCCCTCGGAGGTCTCGGACGCCTTGTTGAACAGGAACTGCCCAATCAGCTTCTCGAGGACGACCGCGGATTGCGTAATGCGGATGCGGTCCCCCTCCTTCAGCATCTTCAGATCACCGCCGGCATCGAGGCCAACGTACTGCTCGCCCAGCAGACCGGAGGTGAGAATCGAGGCTATCGTGTCCTTCGGGAATTCAAACCCGTCGTTCATCGACAGGACAACCACCGCACGGTAGGTCTGCGTATCGAAACGAATGTCCGCGACACGGCCGACCACGACCCCGGCGCTCTTGACCGGCGCCCTCACCTTCAGGCCGCAGATGTTGTCGAACTCCGCCTCGACCTGATAGGTCGCGGCAAAGCTGCCCGCCGACAGGTTACCCACCTTGAGTGACAGGAAAAGCAGCGCGGCAATGCCGATGGCCACGAACAGGCCGACCCACAGATCGAGCGTCGTACGGCTCATGATTGTCCCCGGAACATGAATGAGGTCAGCACGAAATCCAGTGCCAGAATGGCCAGCGCCGAGCTGACCACGGTACGGGTGATGGCACGCGACACCCCCTCGGCCGTCGGCGTGCAGTCGAAACCCTCGAAGACGGCGATGAGCGACACCGCGAAGCCGAACACGACGCTCTTGATCACGCCGTTCATGATGTCGAAGCGGAAATCGACGGCCGACTGCATCTGCGACCAGAAAGCGCCGTCATCGACGCCAATGAAGGCGACGCCGATCAGCCAACCGCCGAAGATGCCCATCGCCGAAAACAGCGCGGCCAGCAGTGGCATCGAGATGACCCCGCCCCAGAAGCGCGGCGCGACCACGCGCGCAATGGGATTCACCGCCATCATGTCCATCGCCTTCAGCTGCTCGGTGGTCTTCATCAGGCCGATCTCGGCGGTCACCGCCGATCCGGCCCGACTGGCAAACAGCAGCGCCGCGACGACAGGCCCCAGCTCGCGGGTCAGTGACAGGGCCACCAGCACGCCAAGGGCTTCGCTCGAGCCGTAGCGCTGAAGCGTTTCGTAACCTTGCAGGCCGAGCACCAGCCCGACAAACAGGCCCGAGACCAGAATGATCAGCAGCGACAGCACGCCACTGAAGTAGATCTCGCGAATCGTCAGGTGCAGGCGGCGGAAACTCTGGCCCGAAAGCAGCAGCAGCAGGCCAAGGAAGCGGGCCACGAAGCCGAGCCGCCAGATGCCATTGACGACCCCTCCGCCAATCCGTCGCAGCAGGTTCGTCATCGCGCTCATCGCTCCGCCCCCAGCAGCTCTTCCATGATTGGAGGTGCCGGGTAGTGAAAGGGCACCGGCCCGTCCGCTTCGGCGTGAACGAACTGGTGCACGAAGGGATCGGTGGAGGCGCGGATCTCGTCGGGTGTGCCCTGCGCGACGATGCGCCCCTCGGAGACGAAGTAAACGTAGTCAACAATTTCCAGCGATTCGCTGACGTCGTGGGTCACCATGATGGAGCTCGCGCCGAGCGCGTCGTTGAGCCGACGGATCAGCTGGCCGATGATGCCCAGCGAGATCGGGTCCAGCCCGGCAAATGGCTCGTCGTACATGATCAGCATCGGATCGAGCGCCACCGAGCGCGCCAGGGCGACGCGACGGGCCATGCCCCCCGACAGCTCCGCGGGCATCAGCTCGTGGGCGCCACGCAGACCAACCGCATCGAGCTTCATCAGGACCAGATCGCGAATCAGGGACTCGTCGAGGTCGGTGTGCTCGCGCATCGGGAAGGCCACATTGTCGAAAACCGACATGTCGGTGAACAGCGCGCCGAACTGGAACAGCATCCCCATGCGTCGGCGCAGCGCGTAGAGCGGTTCGCGGCCCAGCGCACCCAGTTCCTGCCCATCGACGACAACGCTGCCCTGGGTGGCCTTGAGCTGGCCGCCGATCAGTCGCAGCAACGTGGTCTTGCCGCACCCGCTCCCGCCCATGATCGCCACGACCTTGCCCCGAGGCACCTGCAGGTCGATGCCACGCAGGATCTCGCGCTCGGCGTACGCGAAACGCACGCCGGACAGACTTACAAGGGGGGGTTGGGGGGAGGAAGTCACTGTTTTTGTTTGCTCTCGCCGGTGCCGCGATTGTATCAGAGGCGCATCCGCCACATGCTGCGACGCAGTGTGGGACCGTGCGACACGCCGCAGGTTTCACGCGCGGGCGCGCCTTTGGCTACACTGCGGCGATGGCCTACGAACCGGCACACAACGGCACCGACCTGGCAGATGCGACGGACACGCGTCCCGAGCTTCTGATCGTGGACGACGACCCGCTGATCACCGAAGCCTTCGCCTACGTCCTCGAAACCGACTTCCGGGTCATGACGACCGACACCCGGGAGAGTGCCATCCGCTGCGTCCGTGCCCTTCACGCGCCGCCGCCGCTGGCGCTGGTCGATCTCGGACTGCCGCCCACGCCGCACCAGCCCGACGAAGGCTTCGCGCTGATCAGCGAGCTCCTCGCCCACGCACCCGAGATCCGCATCATCGTCCTGTCCGGCCAGAGCGAACTGGCCCATGCCCGCCACGCGCGGGCACTGGGAGCCCTCGAGTACCTGCCCAAGCCGGTCGATCCGGAGCGCCTGCGCAGCCTTCTGCTCTCCGCCCTCGAGGTGCGGCCGGAGTCGGCGCCGGCGCAGCTGCCGCTCGACAGCTCTGCCCTGCACGGGGACAGCGAAGCCATCCGGGCGCTGCGTGCCCAGATCGATCAGCTCGCCGACGCGCCGTTTCCGGTGTTGATCGAGGGCGAGTCGGGCACCGGCAAGGAACTGGTGGCCCAGGACCTGCACCGGCTCAGCAACCGGCGCGAAGAGCCTTACCTCACGCTGAACTGCGCGGCGATTTCGCCCAACCTCATCGAATCCCTGCTGTTCGGTCACACCAAGGGGTCCTTCACCGGCGCCACCGGCAGCCGGGCCGGATATTTCGAGGAAGCGGGCGGCGGCACCCTGTTCCTCGACGAGATCGGTGATTTGCCGCTCGAACTCCAGCCCAAGCTGCTGCGGGTCCTCGAGAATGGCGAGTTCCACCGGGTCGGCGAGACACGGCCACGCTACAGCCGGGCACGCGTGATCACGGCGACCAACCGGGACCTCAAGCAGGCCATTCGCAGCGGCGGATTCCGCGCCGATCTCTTTCACCGACTGAGCGTCTTCGCGCTGCAGATGCCTCCCCTGCGCTTCCTCGCGGAGGACCGGTTGCGGCTGATGCGGCATTTCCGCCAGCGGGTCGCGGCCCAGACCGGGGTGGGACCATTCGAGCTCGACGCCGAGGCCAAGGCCCGCTGGCTCGCCTACGACTTCCCGGGCAATGTGCGCGAGCTGCGCAACATCACGATCCGACTGCAGACCAAGTTCGGCGGCTGCCAGGTGGGCGTCGCCGATCTCGAGCCGGAACTGGACGTGGAACCTCGCGCCTACGCCAACGTGCCGCAAGCGGCCCGGTCGCCGGCCGAGGCAATCGACGAGGCCGACCCGGTGGCACGCGCCATGCGCGAACTCCAGACCACCGAGGGCTTCGAACTCGATGCCACCCTGCGGCGCTGGGAGATCGCTTACATCGAAGCTGCGTTGCGCGCCGCGCAGGGGCGCATGAGCCAGGCGGCACGGCTCCTGGGCATCAACCGCAGCACGCTGTACAGCCGAATGGGTGCGCTGGGAATTGACCGCCCGTCCTCGAGCGGCGACGGCGCCTGAGTCCATGTACCGCGAACACTTCGGGCTGGTCGAGCCACCTTTCCGCATCACCCCGAACACCGGCTGTTTCTTCGAGGGCGGCAAGCGCGGCCCCACGCTCGACGCGCTTGAATTCGCGGTCCTGCACGACGAAGGCATCACCAAGGTCAGCGGCGAGGTGGGCAGCGGCAAGACCATGCTGTGCCGGATGTTGCTGAAGCGTTTGCCCAAGACCGTCGACACGATCTACCTTGCCAACCCGACCCTCGGCCCGGAGGACCTGCTGCGCCTGGTCGCCGAGGAGTTGTCGATCGAGGCCCCCTCGGATAACCCCGGCGTTCGCCTGATCGAGATCCAGAAAGACCTCGTCGCACGCTTCGCGGCGGGCCGCCGGGTCGTCGCCCTGGTGGACGAGGCGCACGCCATGCCGCCTGCCTCCCTCGAGCAGGTCCGCCTGCTCTCGAACCTCGAGACCGATGAGCACAAGCTGCTCCAGATCGTGCTGTTCGGACAACCCGAACTGGACGAGATCCTGCAGCGCCAGGCCATGCGCCAGCTGCGCGACCGGATCACCCAGCATTTCCGGCTCACCCCCCTGGCGCCGACCGAGGTGGCCGACTACCTCGGATTCCGGCTCAGGACCGCGGGCTACCGCGGTCCTGAGCTGTTCGCGCGCAGCGCCGCAAGCCTGTTGGCCAGGGCCTCTGCGGGCCTGTCGCGGCGCATCAACGTCCTCGCGGACAAGGCCCTCCTGTCCGCCTATTCGCGCGGTGCGCACCAGGTCAAGCGCACGCATGTCGAGGAGGCCATTCGCGACGCGGAGTATCCGCTTCCCCCGAGACGCTGGCCGATCGCGGCCCTGGCCGGCGTGGCCGGAGCGGTCCTGATCGGGTGGCTGCTCACGCGGTCTGCCGCCGATCCCGGCGCACGGCCCGAAGTACCAGCGAACGCACCGCCCGCGTCCCTGAGCACCAACGGACCCCGGGCCGACGGGCAGACTGACGCCACGGCCAATGCCCTGCCGAGCGCTGCCACCCAGCCGTCTGCGCCCGCACAGACGGCCACCCCCCGGGCGACGAACGCGACCGACGCGGCGGACGACAGGCCGCCCGCAATACCCGGCCCGGCGGCGACCTCGCCAGATGCCGCCGCGCCGATCACCGCGCAGGCTCACAGCGATGCGCCGACGGCGGCAAGCGCCGCCGACGCCACGGTCGCCACCCGCCCGGCGGTCGAGCCGATTGCCCTTGGCCCGATCGCCCGCGCCCTCAATGCCGACACGGCCCGCTGGGTCGACGCGACCTCGCCGGACCACTGGTTCATCCAGTTGCGCACGGTTGACGGTGCGCGTGCCGACGATATCGAGCGTTTCATCTCGCGCCTGCCAGACGCCGTGGCCCGTGACTGGCTGCGGGTCTACGTGCGGGATCTCGGTTGGGGCGCGCGCGTCGGCGTGATTTATGGTGAATTCGTCGAGCGGGACGAGGCTGTCCGCGCCATGCTGGCCCTGCCCGAGGCGCTGCGCCGCGACGGCATCTATCCCCGCCAGGTGAAGGGCTTGCGTTGACCCCGCCAGACGTCGCCGATGCATCCGGAAACATCGCGGGCCTATACCTTAGGTAGCATTGAAGAAAATGCGCCAGGCGCTACCATGCCCCGACCTGTATGCTTTGACACCTGAATGAAACGCTTACCGGCTCTTGCATCCTTTCTCGCATGCCTGCTCAGCGCCTGCGCGCAGTCGCCGGTTTCCCAATCGCCCGACGCGGGCCACCTGTCCCTGCCCGACCCCGCCTCCGAGCCCGCACCGGCGGTACCGAGCGCGCCGATCCCCGCCCCCGTCACACAAACTTTCGATCTTCCGCCGCCCCGCCCGGGCCCCGCGCTCGAGACCTACTCGGTGGTCGTCAGCCAGGTGCCGGTTGACCAGCTGCTGTTTTCCCTCGCGCGGGACGCGCGCCTGAACGTCGATGTGCACCCCGGCCTGTCGGGCCGGGTGACCCTGAACGCGATCGACCAGACCTTGCCGCAGCTCCTGCAGCGCATCTCGCGCCAGGTGGACATGCGCTTCGAACTCGACGGCGAAAGCCTCGTCGTGATGCCGGACACCCCCTTCCTGCGAACCTACAAGGTCGACTATGTCCTGATGAACCGGGACACGACGGGCACTGTGTCGGTCGCCACCCAGATCGCGTCAGCCGGTACCGGCAGCGTCGGCAACCAGGACACGACCGGGGCACAGGGCGATCGCGCGGGCAACAGCTCGGCGACCCGCATCGAGAACAGTGCCAGGAACCGCTTCTGGGAAACGCTGATCCAGAACGTCAAGGACATCCTGCGGGAGACCGACAAGGTCCTGCCGGCAGAGCCCGTGGCCACTGCTGCGGCTGCCGCCGCACCCGCCCGCTCGGGCGCCGGCAGCGCCGACATCCCGCAGCTCAACCTCGCGGTCACCCTCGCCCAGCCGTCGGCGAACCCCGCGGCGCCGGCCACGCGCTTTCGCGAGGCCGCCGCGGTCATCGCCCACCCGGAGTCCGGGGTCATGGTCGTGCGGGCGACCTCTCGCCAGCACGAACGGGTGCAGGAGTTCCTCGATGCCGTCATCGCCTCGGCCCGCCGCCAGGTGTTGATCGAGGCCACGATCGCGGAGGTTCAGCTGTCGCGCAACTTCCAGCAGGGCATCGACTGGTCGAAGCTCGATCTGGGCGGCACCGGTATCCGCATCGTCCAGAATGCGGCGGGCGCACTGACCGCGCCGGCCTCCAGCCTGTTCGAGATCGCCTACCAGGGCGGTGGCGGTTTCTCGGGCAGCATCAAGCTGCTCGAGAGCTTCGGCAACGTGCGCGTGCTGTCGAGCCCCAAGCTCTCAGTGCTCAACAACCAGACCGCTGTCCTGAAAGTCGTCGACAACATCGTCTACTTCACGATCGAGTCGGACACCAACCAGAACCAGACGACCTCGGTCACCACCTTCACGACACGGGTCAACTCGGTACCGATCGGCTTCGTCATGAACGTCACGCCGCAGATCTCCGAGCACGACACCGTACTGCTCAACCTGCGCCCCAGCCTGTCGCGGGTGATCGGCCAGGCCGCCGATCCGAACCCGGCCCTGAAGGACCGCAATATCGTCAATACCTTTCCGGTGATCCGCACGCGCGAGATCGAGTCGGTGATCCGGGTCGAGAACGGCAACATCGCGGTGATGGGCGGCCTGATGGAAGACGCCCGTGACGACAAGGACGATACCGTACCCCTGCTCTCGCGGGTTCCCTTGCTGGGCGAGCTGTTCATGAACCGCGACGACAGCACGACCAAGACGGAGCTGGTCATCTTCCTGAAGCCGACCGTCATCCGCAATGCCAGCCTCGATGGTGACTACCGGGCATTCCGCGACAAATTGCCCAGCGCCGACTTCTTTACCCGCCCGATGGGGCCGGACCACCCCAACCTGCGCGGCGCCTCGCCGCTGGCGGCGCCCACGGCAACCCCATGAGCCTGCTGATCGACGCGCTGAGAAAGGCGGAAGAGCAGAAGCGTCGCGGCGAACCGGAGCGGCCGCCGGCTGCGGGTCCGTCACGATCCGCGGCGACCGCCGCCGCCGGCGACGCCCAGGCCGCTCGCAACCTGTTCGAGGTCAAGACCGGGCCGCGCGCCATGAGCTTTCCGGTCGCCGTCGGCCTGTTCACCTCGCTCGCCCTGGTCGCCATCGGCATCTATTTCTGGCTCCAGCTCAATCCGCCGGGGCCGCGCCTCGTCGCCATCACGCCCTCGCCGGCCCTGCCGCCGGCCACGAGTCATCCGGCCAGCGAGCCCAGCCCCCCATCCCTGCCCACAGGACCGTCCGGGCTGGCCCAGCCCGACTCGCCCGTCGCGCAGGCCCCGGCGTCCAATCCCTCACTGGCGCCCCCGGCGCCTGCCGCCCCGGTGACCGCAGTCCGGCCATCGAAGCCAGCCGCGATTGCCGATGCCCACCCGCGGCCCCCACCCCGGCCCGCACCGGCGGAAGCGGCACCGGTCCCCATCGTCCGGCGTAGCCGCCAGGCGGCGGTTCCGCCCGACCTGGAATCGGCCTGGCGCGCCTACCAGGCCGGCGAACTGGCCCGCGCAGCGACCCTCTACCGGCGCGTGCTGGCAGCCAATCCGCGTAGTGCGGACGCACTCAACGGGATGGGCGCCATCACGGCCCGCGCCGGCCGCCGCGACGAGGCCGCCGACTGGTTTAGGCGCAGCCTCGCCGCCCGCCCCGGCGACGCCGTCGCGCTCTCCGGGCTCAGCGGACTCGGTAGCGAGGACGGCTCGAGCACGGCGTCGGCCGGCCGCCTGAAATCTGCGGTCGCCAGCCAGCCGGACCAGGCTGCCCTGCACTTCGCGCTCGGCAATGCCCTGGCGGCCGAGTCCCGCTGGGCCGAGGCACAGTCGAGCTATTTCCGCGCCCATGGCCTTGACCAGGGCAACCCCGACTATCTGTTCAACCTCGGCGTGAGCCTCGACCAGATGGGCAAGCGGATGCTCGCGCGGCGCTTCTACGGAGAGGCGCTGGCGGCCGCCCGCTCGCGCCCCCATGCGTTCGACACGCGGGCGGCCGAGGCCCGTCTCGCCAGCCTCACCCCCGTCCCGGCGGAGGCAGCGCGTGACTGACGGCACGCCCAGTTCCGACCGCCCCCTCGGCGAGATACTCGTCGGCACCGGGCTCCTGAGCCGGGACCAGCTCAACATCGCGCTGATGGAGCAGAACCGGCGCCATGAGCCGCTCGGCCGCCTGCTGGTTCATCTGGGCTTCGTTTCCGAAGCGGTGCTGCGCGAGGCCCTGTCGGAGTTCCACGGCAAGCAGAGCGTGGACCTGGGTAACGCCGTGGCCGACCCGGACGCCCTGGCCCTCGTCCCGCTCGACCTCGCCAAGCGCCACCATGTCTTCCCGCTCTACCTGCGGCGCGACGAGAACCTGCTGGTGGTCGCGATTGCCGACATCCACGATGTAGTCGCGCTCGACAAGCTGCGCAACCAGCTGCCAGAGGGCATCCGGGTCGACACGCTGATCGCCGGCGAGTCGGAGATCGCGCGCGCGATCGACCAGGTCTATGGCCACGAACTGTCGATCGACGGCATCCTGAACGAGATCGAGACGGGCGAGATCGACTATCGCTCGCTGGCGGTCGTGACGGATGAGTACAGCCAGCCGGTGGTGCGCCTGGTGGACGCGCTCCTGACGGACGCCGTCATGCGCGACGCCTCGGACATCCACTTCGAGCCCGAGGCCGGCTTCCTGCGCATCCGCTACCGGCTCGATGGCCTGCTGCGGCAGATCCGCGTGCTGCACAAGTCGTACTGGGCCGCGATCGCCGTGCGCATCAAGGTAATGGCCGGCATGAACATCGCCGAGAACCGTGCCCCGCAGGATGGCCGGATCTCGCTCACGATCAACGGCCGGCCGGTGGACTTCCGGGTCTCGGCGCAACCGACCCTGCACGGAGAGAACCTGGTCCTGCGTGTGCTGGACCGGCAGAAGGGCATCGTGCCGCTCGATGGCCTCGGCCTGTCGGAGCAGCAGCTCGACCTGCTCAAGCTGATGATCGCCCGGCCGGACGGGCTGATCCTGGTGACCGGCCCTACAGGCAGCGGCAAGACCACCACGCTGTACTCGATCCTCAGCCACATCAACTCCGAGGGGCTCAACATCATGACCCTCGAGGATCCGGTCGAATACCCAATGGCGATGATCCGGCAGACCTCGGTCACCGATGCCGCCAAGCTCGACTTCGCCAACGGCGTGCGCTCGATCCTGCGCCAGGATCCGGACGTGATCCTGGTGGGCGAGATCCGCGACTCCGACACCGCGGAGATGGCATTCCGCGCTGCCATGACGGGCCACCAGGTCTATTCCACGCTGCACACGAACTCGGCCGTCGGCGCCATCCCGCGATTGCTTGACATCGGCATGTTGCCCGACATCCTGGCGGGCAACATCATCGGCGTGGTCGCCCAGCGCCTGCTGCGCCGGCTGTGCCCCCATTGCCGCGCGGAGACCCCTGCCGAAGCCTGGGAACTGCGGCTGCTCGGCCTGCAGCCGGAGCGCGACGCGACCACCCTCTACCGCGCCCGTGGCTGCGAGCACTGCGATTACCAGGGCTACCGGGGCCGCATGGCGATCATGGAGGTCATGCGCATGGACAGCGACCTCGACGAGCTCGTCGTGCGCCGCGCCAGCCTCCGCGAGATTCGAACCGCGGCACGCTCGAAGGGGTTCCGCTCGCTGGCCGAGGACGGCATGCGGCGGGTCCTCGACGGAGACACCTCCCTCGACGAACTCGCCCGCGTCGTGGACCTGACCGAGCGGATGGCCTGATCGATGGCCGTCTACGCGTACAAGGCGATGAACCCGGACGGCCAGCTCGTCCGCGGCGAGCTGGAGGCCATCAACCTCGTGGATCTCGAGATGCGCCTCAAGCGCATGGAGCTCGACTTCATCAACGGGGGGCCGGCCAACCACACCCTGATGGTCCGCAGCGCGCCCGCGCCGCGCCGCGAGCTGATCAACTTCTGCTTCCACCTCGAGCAGTTGCGCCTCGCGGAAGTCCCGATCCTGGAAGGGCTGTCGGATCTTCGCGATTCCACCGAGCACCCCCGATTCCGCGAGATCATGGCCGGCGTGGTCGAGGGCATCGAGGGCGGCAAGACCCTGTCGGATGCCCTCGAGGATTACCCACAGGCCTTCGATGCGGTGTTCTGCAACCTGATCCGGGCTGGCGAAGCGTCGGGCAATCTGCCCCATGTGCTGCGGGACCTCGCCGAATCCCTCAAGCGTGACGACGAACTCGCCGCCTACGCCAAGCGGATCGTCATCTATCCGTCCATCGTGCTCGGCATCCTGTTCTTCGCCGTCATCGTCGCACTGCTCTTCGTTGTCCCGCAGCTCGAGCAGTTGTTCCGGAGCACCGGCCAGGAATTGCCGCTCCAGACCCGCATACTGGTCGCCAGCTCCCGCTTTCTGCAGGCCCACTGGCCCTGGCTTCTGGGGGCAGGACTGATCGCGGCCGCGGGCACGGTCCTCACCGTGGCGCGTTCTCCCTGGCTGCGCCTGCAATTCGACGCGATGCTTCTTCGCCTGCCCCTGTATGGCGAGATCCGGCGCAAGATCATCATGGCCCGCTTCGCCGGCCTGTTCGCGATGATGTACGCGTCGGGCATCCCCATCATCGAGGCCCTCCGCAACACCGAGCGGGTCGTTGGCAGCCGGGTCATCCAGCGCGCGCTGCAGCGCATCGGGCGCCACATCGCCGAAGGCCAGAATGTCTCGACGGCGTTTGCCGGCTCGAACCTGTTTCCGCCCCTGGTCACCCGCATGCTTCGGGTGGGCGAGAACACGGGCGCACTGGACGCTGCGCTGGCCAACCTGCGCTACTTCTATGATCGTGACGTGCAGGAATCCACTGAACGCCTCCAGGCCGTCCTCGAGCCGCTGCTGATCCTCGTGCTGGCTGCCTTCATGGTCTGGATCGCGATGGCCGTCGGTGGCCCGATCTACGACATCATCGCGACGCTCCCGGTCTGATGTCGATGCCGCACCGCATTTACCTCTACCTCACCACCGAAGGGCTCCGCTGGTACCACCTGCACGCCGGACAGGTTCAGCTCGTCGAGCGCTTCTGCGCCGACGACGAGGGCGTCGCGGCGTTCGCCCGCCACCTCGCAACCATGTCCCACCGCTGCCAGTACAGCGTACTGGTGGATGTGCCGGACGAGGGCTTCCACTACGAACTGCTGCCCTCGGCCCGGGGCCGCGACCGGGAGGCCATGCTGGCGCGCAAGCTGAACCAGCAGTTCTATGGCTCGCCCTATACCGCCGGCCTGTCGCTCGGGCGGGAGAAACAGGGCCGTCGCGACGAGCGCGTGCTGCTGTCGGCGCTGACGCGCCCGGCACAGCTCGACCCCTGGATTGGCGCGCTCGTGTCGGCCCGGGTGCGCGTCCGAGGCGTTCACAGTGCGCCCTTCCTGCTCGACCGGATCATGACGCGGGCGCGACTGCCTGCCGAGGCCTACCTGCTGGTCAACTTCACCCCCGCCGGCATCCGCCAGACCTATTTCAGCGGCGGCCGCGTGCGATTCTCGCGCCTGTCGGGCACGCCGGGGCAGGACTTCGAACACGCCGTGCGTCAAGCCGGCGAGGAAGTGGGACGCACCCTCGCCTACCTGTCGGCGCAACGCATGACCCGTCGCGGCGAGAACCTGCCGGTGGTCGGACTGCTGGCCCATGCACAGTTCGAGGCGTTCGCCGCCACCGTCGGCGAAGCGACCGAGACAGTCGCCCTGATGGCCGATGCCGGCCGCCTGCGGGGCAGCTACGGCGCGCCCGAATCCCGTGGCAGCGGGGCGGACAGCCTGCCCCTGCTGCTCGACGCGTTGGGCGGCGAAGCCCAGTGCGTCCAGATCGGGGGCAAGGAGGTGCTGCGCTACCAGCGCATCCACCAGATCCGCAAGGGGCTCTACCTGGGCGCGCTGGCGATTCTCGCCGCCGGTGTGGCGATCGCCGGCCTGGGCTACCTCGAGACCCGCGCGCTAACGCGCGAGCAGACCGAGTTGCTCGCCCTGGTCCAGAGCGAGAATGCACGCCATGCCGCGCTGATGCGCCGCCTCCCGCCCCTGCCGGCGCCCGCGGATGCGCTGCGCCACCTGGTCGAGGACATGGAACGCATCGAACGGCACCGTGTTCCGCCGCTGACGGTCTTCCAGGCCTTGTCGGGCGCCCTCGATCAACTCCCCGACGTCTCGCTCGAGACGCTCGAATGGGGCATCGAGGGCGACGCTCCGGGCATTCCGCTGAATGTTCGGGTCTTTGCGCGGCTCGCCCTGCCCGATGCCCTCTCCGGCGACGCGCGCGCCCAGCTGGAAGCCAGCGAACGCTTCGTCCGCGAACTGACACGATCAAGCGGACAGCCCGTTCAGCTCGTCCGGCGGCCCGTGGCTCTGCGCTCGACAGAAACCCTGCGGGGCAGCGCCGGAGGCCCGGGCACCACGGCAACCACCACGACCTTCGAAGTCGAGTTCACCCTGAAGCCGGAGTCGGGCGCATGATCGGCCCCACCGACCTGCCGCGCCTCAAGTGGCCACTGCTCGCGGTCGCACTCGCGATCAGCGTGGCAGGCGGGCTCGTCTGGCTGGTCGACACGCAACGCTCGCAGGAATTGTCGGCCCTCGCAGACGCCCAGCGCGCCTACCGCGAAGCCCACGCGCGTTACATCGGCGCCCAGCGCGATGAAGACTTGCTGCGGGATGTCCTGGGACGCTTCTCAATGCTCGAGCTACGTGGCCAGGTGGGGGACGAGCGACGCCTCGACTGGGTCGAGCGGATCCGCAACGCCCGCACCAGCGCCGGCCTCGCGCAGCTTGACTTCGAGCTGCGACCACGGCGCCCCCTGGGCCAGGCCGATGGCGGGCCGCTCGAGATGACCGCGAGCACCCTGCACCTGTCGACGTCGGTCAGGCACGGCGGGAAATTGCTCCGG
Source organism: Rhodocyclaceae bacterium (assembly GCA_050303815.1). Lineage (GTDB taxonomy): Bacteria > Pseudomonadota > Gammaproteobacteria > Burkholderiales > Rhodocyclaceae > Cognatazoarcus. Next base: position 3,199 of record JBNLCM010000177.1, on the reverse strand, counting down.
TTTCTCGATACCATTCTCGAAGAGCGAAGCGCGACCCCCCGGATCGACCGCTGCAGCATGAAGCGGCGCGCGGGCGAGGGAAGCGAGAACGCGCTGGAGGTCGCATGCAATCTGGACTGGATCACGATACGCAAGAAGGATGCTGGCCAATGACGGTGGCGCGCATCGTCACCGCGCTGGCGCTCGGCGGCCTGACCGGGCTGGCGAGCGGCGCCGACAGCGCCGCCGGCTTTGGCAGGCTCTTCTTCAGCCCGGCCGAACGCCTTCGTCTGGACAAGCCGCGAATCGACGCGCCACCGCCCATGGTGGAGCGAGCGCCGGTCGATCTCGGCCCAATGCGCCTCGACGGCATCGTCAAGCGCAGCGATGGCACGACGGTGATCTGGATCGATGGCGCCCCTGCCGAACCGACGGCGGCAGTGGCGGACCGTGACGGTCGCAGTGCCACGCTCGCCCTGCCCGATGGCCGGCAACATCATCTGCTGGTCGGGGAGTCGGTGGTGCCCATTGGCGGGCGATGAGGCACCAGACCGGTTTCGTCCTGCCGCTTCTCCTCGCCCTGCTGTTCGTTGGCGGGCTGCTCTATCACGTCAACGGCGATCGCCTGTCGCAGGAACTGGACCGTGCCCGTCTCGAGCGCACCCGGCTCGCCCTCGCGGAAGCCCGTGAAGCCCTCATCGCCCACGCCATCACCTATGATCTGATGCCCGAGCACGCAGGCAACCCCCGCATGGCCCTGCTACCCTGCCCCGACCTCGACGGCGATGGCAGCGCCGACACCTGCGGTTCGATGGGCAACGCCGCCCTCGGGCGCCTGCCTTACCGCACGCTGGCCCTACCCCGCTTGCTCGATGGATACGGCGAGTGTCTCTGGTACGCCGTCGCGGGCGGCATCAAGAACAACCCGGATCCGGCCCAGGCGCTCAACTGGGACACGCCCGGACAGTTCCTTCTCACCAGTCATACCGGCAGTCCGCTCATCACCGGCACCCCTGCCCGCGCGGTCGCCGTCGTGCTGGCGCCCGGTGGGGCGCTCGCCGGCCAGTCGCGCGGCGTCCCGGCAGGCGCCTGCGCGGGCGGAGCCAATGCGACGACCGAGCGCATCCAGTTCCTGGAAGGCAGCCCCGCCATGGCCAGCGGCGCATCGCTCACGCTGCGCGAGGGTGATCCGCACTCGGACAGCAACAATGACCTGATCGCCTGGATCCGGATCGATGACATCTTCGATCACGCCGTGCGCTCACCCCATTTCGCGAGCTACCTTCAGTCGGTGAGCGATGCGATTGCCGCAAACCACCACTACCTCGGGTTCAATGCGCTTTCCGGCCCGCCGGGGAGCGTGGCAGTGGTCGCGCTGCCGGCGGACGGCGCCGCATTCATCCCGGCCGATCGCCAGCGCCGCTATGCGGACTGGCGCGAGATGTTCCGGTACGTCGGCTGCGTACCGATAGACGGTGACATGCCCCAGTGCCTGGCCCTGAACGGCGCGGCCTGCCAGGCCATCCTCGCTTTCGGCGGGTCGCGCGTGGCCGGCCAGATCCGACCATCTTCCGGCACCCTCGCCGACTACTTCGAGGCGGCGACCCTGGCCGCCCTGACCGGCCCCGCCACTGCGTTTTCCGGCCCAACCGACTGGAATCCCAGCACCCCGACTGCGGACGTCCTGCGATGCCTCAACTGACACGCCCGGCGAAGCGACCACGCGAGTCGGGATTCACCCTCGTCGAACTCGCCGTCACCTTGCTCGTCGTGACGATCCTGGCCGGCATGCTGCTGATTCCGCTCACGGGACGCGAGGCGATCCGCGCGCGCCAGGCGACCGAGCGCCAGCTCGAGGCCATCCGGGAGGCGCTGATTGGCTACGCGGTGATCCATGGCAAGCTGCCCTGCCCGACCCGGCAGGCCGACCCCACGGCGACCGACTACGGGCTGACCGACGACGCGAATTGCACATTGGGTTCCGAGGGCTATCTCCCCTGGCGAACCCTCGGCCTGCCGCAGGTCGATGCCTGGGGCGTCTCGCGCCTGTCGGCCAGCGATCCGTGGCTGGGATACTGGCGCTACCGGGTGGCGCCCGCCCTGGCAGGCACCAACACAATCAAGGCCGATGCCCTTCCCGACGTGGCGCTCGACGTCAAGGACGTGGTGACCGGCCAGGCGATGGTGGGGGACAAGACACTCGCGGCGCTGGTCTATTCCACCGGCCCCGACCGGATCGCCAACGGAGACAACGCGAGCTACGAATCCGGCAACAATGCGACCTACGCCATGGGCGGCCCGACGACGAGCTTCGACGATCTGCTCATCTGGATCAGCCGCCCGCAGCTCATCGCCCGCCTGGCTGCCGCGGGCAGCCTGTAGCGCGGCGCCCACGACGAGCGCGTATAATCCGCACTCTCCCGTGAGCGAACGCCCCATGCGCCAGGTCCCCCTCGCCGATGCCAACGGGGCTGCGAGCTATTCGGCGCGCCTCCGCAATGCCGGCATCCTCCCCACGGACGATGACGATACCCGGCTGTCCAAGTCGCTGCTGGTGTTCGCCACCGGCCTCGTCAGCGTCGCCTCCGGCCTGTGGCTGCTCATCTACTGGAGCATGGGCCCCCGGCTCTCCTCGACGCTGTCCCTGACCTTCCAGGTCCTCCTCGCAGCGAACCTGTTCGCCTATCTCAAGAGCGGCCGGTTTGAATGGTTCCGCCTTACGCAGCTGGCCTTGTTCCTGTTCTTTCCCTTCGTCGCCCAATGGAGCATCGGCAACTTCATTACCGGCTCCGGCCTGATCCTCTGGGGGCTCCTCGCCCCCATCGGCGCCGCGCTGTGCATGGGTGCGCGTGAATCCACGCCCTGGTTCTTCGCCTACCTCTTCCTGACGGGCCTGACCGGCTTCTTCGACTACTACCTGGCCGAGCTGGCGACCCCCGAGGCGGCGCAGATCCCGATCCGGACCTCCGTCGTCTTCTTCGTGCTGAACTTCGCGACGATCTCGATCATCGTCTATGCGCTGCTTCGCTTCTCGATCGGACAGAAGCGGATCGCCGAAGACCGCATGCGGCAGGCCCACGACGACCTGCTCGAGGAACAGGCACGTTCCGAACGGTTGCTGCTCAACATTTTGCCGGCGCCGATCGCCCGCCGCCTCAAGGACAGCAACGAGACCATTGCCGACGGCTTTGCGGAGGTCACCGTGATGTTCGCCGACATC
>JBNLCM010000176.1:0-22184 GCA_050303815.1 Rhodocyclaceae bacterium | reverse complement strand
GGCGCCGCTGTGCACGCCGATGAGGCCGCCGGCGTCGTCGCGGATCGGCACCCAGCCAACGCCGGTCGGGTCGGGATAGAGGCGGCGGAGATGGCGGACCACGCGCACCCCGCGGTGGTCGGCCAGCAGGTCGTCGAAGCTCGCCGGAAGTTGTCCGCGAACCGGTCCGCTGCGGCTGTAGGCCGTGATCGCATCGCGGATCGCGCGTCCGGCGAAAAGCAGCTGGCGCTCCATCTCACGCTGCCGGGCCAGTTGCCATGACTGCCCCGACCAGGCCAGCGATGACGCCATCAGGGCCACGCCCAGCAGCAGCGCCACATAGGTGAAGCCGTGCTGGTCACGGCGGCAGCGGCGGGGGGTCATAGCTCACCGAACGGGACGCCGGTCGAGGCGTCCCCCTCTGCGCCGCTGCGCACGTCGTAGATGCCGCCCAGTTCAGGCCGCTCGGGCGGCACGGCGAGCCAGGTCTCCGGGCTGTCGGTAATCGGGTCCACCGGCAGGCTGCGCAGATAGCGCCGCTCGACGAGCTCTGGCAGCGCATCGGGATAGTGGCCGTGGTCCGCGTAGAACTTGTCGAGGGCGTCGCGCATCAGGACCAGGTTCTCGCGCAGGACCGTCTCCCGGGCCCGATCGAGGCTATGGATGTAACGCGGCGTGGCGATCGTCAGCAGCAACGCGATGACCACCATCACGACCAGCATCTCGATCAGCGTGAAGCCGCGGGTGCGCATGCCTACCATGTCCGGTACCAGCTGCCATCGATGGCGCGCGCGGCGGAGAGGGAGTAGACGTCGAACACGTCCTCGCCCTCACGGGGATCGTCCGGCGGGCTGGCGTAGGCACGCTTGCCCCAGGTGTCCGCCGCCGGCAGGCTGCGGTCCGGATGCATTGGGTCCCGCGGCAGGCGTCGCAGGAAGCGCATCGTCGCACCGGTGGCGCTCTTCTGGTCCACCACCCCGTCGACCAGCACATCGAGGGTCGGCGGATAGCCGGACGCGTCAGACCGGGTCGCGACCTGCCCCCGCTCCACGGCACGCTTGTAGTCGTCCAGGGCGCCGCGGATCTGGCGCAGGGCGTGACGCAGGTCCTGCTCGCGGCTGCGCTGCACGGCCAGCTCGGAGAGCGGGATCGCGACCGAGGCGAGGACGCCGACGATCGCCACCACGACCACCAGTTCGATCAGCGTGAAGCCGCGCGCCCGCGCCGCGCCGCTCACGGGGCCACCCCCAGCAAGAACGGCCCGCTCGCCTGCACCGGCAGCACCTTGCGCCCGTCGCCGACCGGGGCGACGCTCATCAGATGCACCTCGGCGGCCTCGACCGGCATCCGTGCCTTGAGGCGGAGCGTGAGCAGGTCGCCACTGCCGCTGCCTGCCTTGCCCTCGCGCGCGAGGCCGACCGCCACCCGCCCGCCGGCCGGGTACATGCGCTGGCGAAAGACGGTGGTGGCGCCGCCCTGCTTGAGCAGCCCCCCCTCGTCCAGCGACACCAGCTCGAACTGGGCCGGATCGAAGCGCAGCTGCAGCAAGGTCCCGCTGAGGGGCGCCGGGCTGTCGGCATGGAGGACCAGGTCGAAGGTCTCGCCGACGCGCACCGAGGCCGGACCCTGCCAGCGAAAACGCACCGGTGCCAGGCCGGCCTCGGGCCGGGTCGAGGCGGGGGCTCCGGCGGCGGCAGGTGCAGCCATCGCCAGCGCCCGGTGCGCCGGATCCCCGGCTTCGACGGCGGCCGCAGCGGTATCCGTCGGCTTGTCCGTGAGGCCGGCCATCACCGACGCAGCGCCGCTGACGCCGCCGGCATCGGCCAGCAACGGCCCCCGGGCAAGCGGCTGCGAGACCCGCAGGACCGAGTCGGTGCCCGACCAGATCCCTGCCATGCCGGCATCCGGACGGTTCAGGTTGCGGACCACATGGGGCGTGATGAGCAGCACCACCTCGGTCTTCTTGGCGTCGTTGAACTCACTCGTAAACAGGCGGCCGATGCCGGGTATGTCGCCCAGCAGCGGGACCTTGGTGGCGGTGCGCGTGTCGTCGTCGCGCAGCAGGCCCATCAGCACCTGGGTCTCGCCATCGTGCAGACGCAGCATGGTGTGGGCGTTGCGGGTGCTGACCTGGATCGGAATCGTGCCGTTCTGGGTGGCGGGCAGGCGCGTGAAGGTGCTGACCTCCAGCCCGATCTTCATCGCCACGTCGTCGTCCAGGTGCACCGTCGGCTCCACCTCGAGCTTGAGGCCCACGTCCAGGTACTGGATCTGGTCGGTGGTGACCGGGGTGCCGGTCGAGGGCGTGACCACCGCCGTCACCACCGGCACCCGGTCGCCGATATGGACCTTGGCCTGCTCGCGGCTGCGGACCCGGATGCGGGGGCTGGCGAGGATGTTGGTGTCGCCGTCCTCCTGCTTGAGGTTCAGGATCAGGCCGCTGTTCACGCCGATCGTGCCGCCATTGAGGATCTGCGCGCCGGCCAGGGTGCCCGCCGGGCCCGCGAGCTGGGAGGGAAACTTCAGCCCGAGGTCGCTGAGCTTGCTCCGCGTCACCTCGAGCACCTCCACCTCGAGCACGACCTCGGCCTGCGCCAGGTCCTGGGTATCGATGAGCTTCTCGGCGAGTCGAATGGCCTCCGGGGTGTCGCGCATCACGAGCAGGTTGAGCCGCTCATCCACATACACGTCCTCGGCCTTGAGGATCGTCTTCAGCATCTGCTGCGTCTGCTTGACGTCGCCATTGCTGAGGTAGAAGGGCTTGATGACCAGATCCTGAAAGGCCTTCACCTTCTGGGGCGTGTTCGGATAGATCAGGATGGTGTTGTCGTTGATGAGCCGCCGGGCGAGCTGGCTCTGGATCAGGAGCAGCTCGATGGCGTCCTCGATGGGCACCTCGCGGACGAAGATCGTGACCTGGGTCGAGCCCTGCACGTCCTTGTCGAGCAGGAAATTGATGCCGCTCGCCCGTGACAGGACATCGAGCACCATCTTCAGCTGCGCATCGCGGAACTCGAGCGAGACCGGCGTCGTCAGGCGGGAACGCATCTGGGGCAGCGTTGCGGCCCGGCGGATCCGCTCGCGACCGATGTCGCTTGCCAGCGAGCGGGCAGGACCGTAGCCCGGATCGAGCGCCAGCACGTTGGCGTTGAGGCGCTCCGCCCCCTCCAGGTCGCCCGCGGCCATCGCCTGCCGGGCCTGGGCGTGGATGTCGTCGAGCACGTTCCGGTTGGACTGCGCCTGCACCCGCTCCCGAATCCGCGGATGTGTCGGGTCGATGGCCTGCGCACGCCGATAGGCGGCATCGGCCGCCTCCGTCCGGCCGGCCAGCTCCGCATCGCGGGCATCCGCCAGGATGCGGTCGACCGCATCCTGGCGGGCGCGGATCAGGGCCACCCGGTAGCCCAGTTCGTCAGGGTGATCGGCCGCGGCGCGCGTCATCAGGGCAAGGCCTTCCTCGACACGACCGTCGTGGATCAGCACCAGGCCCTCGTCACGCCAACGCTGTTGCGCGCAGCCGGCCAGCTGCACGATCAGCAGCAGCGCGAGCAGTCGGCAGGCGGCGACCGAAGGGGTGAAACAGGTCATAGGGCGGCTCCGGCCGCAATCGATTGCGGCTCGTTCAACGGCAGGTAGGTGAAGCGGATCTGGCGCGGCTCGACGCTGTCGACCCGGTAGCGACCGTCGATCACCTCACCGGGGCGGGCGATGATCAGCCGGTCGCCCGACGACAGGTAGGCCGTCAAGGTGCCGTCCTGCAGCAGCTTGCCGACGTAGGCAAAGGGCACGGGGGGCGCCTTGGGCGGGGGCGGCGGCGGCGGGGGGGGCGGGGGCGCAGGCGGCGGTGGCGGCGGCGGCGCAACGGCAAAGCTCTTGCGCCGGAACAGCTGCTCGCCGGCCGGCAACTGGCGCGAGCGGGGAAACTCGATGCGCAGCGGGTCCGCGACGGCGGCCGGGGGCTGGCCCGCGTCGCCCGCTCGGGCCAGCGACGCAGCCGGCGTCGGCGCATGGGTCGCCGCCAGGAGCTCGTCCTCGTGGGGCAGGAATTCCGTACCCACGCTCAGCAAGGCGGAGATGCCGAGGAAGAGCAGCCAGAAGCGCGCGCGGCGGTCCACGCCTACATCCTCGCCATGTAGAGGTTGAGGCGCACGCGGGCGTCGACGCGACTCTCGCTGATGCGCTCCCGGCTGAAGTCGAGTTCATCGACGGCCAGCGTGGGGATCTCCTGGAGGACTTCGTCCACGAAGCCACGGATCTGGTCATAGTGGCCGGACAGGGGCACCAGCACCTGGTAGCTGACGAGATCGACCCGACGATCGTCGGCGACGGTGTAGTCGGCCCGCGCCACCTGCAAGCCGTTGAGATCGGCTGCATCGTAGACGCGCTCAAGCAGCACCGGCGCCTGGGTCCGGTCGGGGAAATGGGCATAGAAGCGGGCCAGCTGGTCCTCGATCGACACCGGCCGGTCGCGCGCTTCCGACCGGTGCAGCTGGTGGCGGGCCTCGTCGAGGGCCAGCCGGGTTTCCTCGAGGTCGCGCTTGGCCGGCGCCAGGGCGGTCAACCCGACCACCGCAGCACAGGCCGTGAGCGCCAGCCCCACCATCCCCGGCACGCCGGCGCGATGGAATTGCTCGGCGGCGGTGAGCCTACTGATTCCCATCATCGGTCTGCCTCCACGTCGCGCTCAGGCTGAACCGGACCGGTTGATCCGGGTCGTCGAAGGCGACCTCGTGGTTGATCAGAGCCACGTCGGCCAGAATCGGCGAATTGGCCAGACGGGCGTTGTAGCGGAGCATCGCGCGCAGATCCCTGGCCTGAGCGTCGATGCGAATGCGTCGCTTGTCCGCGTCGGGCGACAGCGACGTGATCGCCACGTCGGCACCATCGGCCTCCTCGATCGTCGCCAGCAGGGCCCCCCAGGGAATCGACAGTCGCTCTGCCACCGCCCGTGCTCCATCGACGGTCGCCCGCTCGGACGTCGCCGCGCGGGCCCTGGCAGCCCGCTCGCGGGCCGACATCGGTGGCGTCGCGGGGCGAGCCGCTTCAAACCGGGCCAGCGCCGTGCGCTCCTCTTCGAGCTGACCGCGCGTGTCACTGAGATCCGCCAGCACGATGCCGCAGGCCAGGAGGCCCGCGACCAGGAGCAGCAGCCCCAGCACGGACCGACGCGTACCTTTCCGGAAATCCAGCTCCAGCATCTTCATCGGCCCCGGGTCCCCCAGGCCATCGCGTAGTCCGGGCCACCGCCGGCCGGCACCAGCTGCCAGCCCGCCGCCTCGACCCGCGCCAGCCCCTCAGCGGCGATCCGCGGGGCGTGAACGAGCACCTCGGTCGGCGCCTCGTCGCCGACCAACTGGAGTTCGCGTTCAATCAGGGCGGGCAGCGTGCCAGCCGCCTCCGTCATCGGCGTGTTGCTGACCGAGCACCAGGCCCCCTGGTCGGCCGCCGCGAGCGTTGCCCGGCCGGGCTCGACCAGGACGAACAGGAAACGCCTGCGGCCGACCAGCGAGGCGATCGGATTGAAGGCATGCATCAGGTAGGGCTGGACACCGACGAGCCGGCTGCCGCTGTGTTCGATCAGTTCGGTCAGGCCGCCGAGCAGGTCGCGGTCCACCGCGCAGGCCATGCGCCCCTGGCCGGCCGGCGCCGGATCGACGCGCAGCTCCCAGTTCGCGACGACCTCGCCGTGGACCTGCTCGAAGCACGCCCGTGCATAGTGCTCGAATTCGACGGGGGTCGAGATGCCGGCATTCCAGGGCACTACCAGGAAGCGCACCCAGTGACTCGACAGCACCACCTGGACGCGACCGCGAACCGACGACTCGCCCGCCAGGAGCTCGGCCAGGGCGTCGACGGCGAAGCGCCACCCCGACGACTCACCCCCGGAGGGGGCCAGATCCGCCCGGCGCCAGGACTCGATGCGCCGCTTCAACCCGTAGGCCCGGCGCGTGATCTCGATCCGACCGGGCGCCAGCGCGATGCAGAACTCAGTGGGAAACAAAGGTGACACGATTGATCTCCGCTAGCGTGCTGCGCCCCTCGCGAACCAGCCCGACGGCCGATTCGCGCAGCATCCGGGTGCCCTTGCGCCGTGCGGCGCCCTTGATCTGGCCGATCGGCGCGCGGTCGATGATGAGTTGCCGCAGCTCGTCGTCGAGCAGCAGGATCTCGGCGATGGCCGAGCGCCCTCGAAAGCCGCTGCCGCGACAACGGCCGCAACCCTGCCCCTCGACAAAGCGGAAGTCGGCCACGGCGGTCGGATCGAGCCCGGCCTCCCGCAGGGCATCGTCCCCGGGCCGGGCCGGCCGCGAACAGTCCTGGCAAACCAGGCGCACCAGGCGCTGGGCGAGAATGCCGTTCAGCGCGGCGACAAAGCTGTAGGCGTCGACCCCCATCTGGTTGAAGCGCCCGATGAAGTCGAAGACGCTGTTGGCATGGATGGTGGTAAACACGAGATGGCCGGTCAGGGCCGACTGGATGGCGATCTGGGCCGTCTCGGCATCGCGGATCTCGCCCACCATGATCTTGTCGGGATCGTGCCGCAGGATGGAGCGCAGGCCACGGGCGAAGGTCAGCCCCTTCTTTTCGTTGACCGGGATCTGCAGCACGCCCGGCAGCTGGTACTCGACGGGATCCTCGATGGTGATGATCTTGTCGTGGCCATGATTGATCTCGGACAGCATGGCGTAGACCGTCGTGGTCTTTCCGCTGCCCGTCGGGCCGGTCACCAGCACCATGCCATAGGGTTCGTTGGCCATTCGGCTCAGCACCGCCCGAGTCGGCTGGTCGAAACCCAGCGAATCGAGCAGGACGCCCCGCGCTTCCTGAGCCAGATCCTGCTTGTCGAGAATCCGCAGCACCGCATCCTCGCCGTGGATGCTCGGCATCACCGAGACCCGGAAGTCGATGCTGCGCCCCTTCACGCGGACCTTGAAGCGCCCGTCCTGGGGCACCCGCCGCTCGGCAATGTCGAGTTCCGCCATGATCTTGATGCGGGAGACGACCTGCTCGGCCACCTCGACACCGCTGACATGCCCGGCCCCGTTGAGGACGCCATCGACCCGGTACTTGATCGACAGCCCGGCCGGCGCCATTTCCAGATGTACATCGCTCGCGCCCGCCTTGAGCGCGTCGTACAGGGTCGAATTGACAAGCTTGATGACGACGCTGGAGTCTTCGCTGATCCGAGTCAGCGACAACACCTCGCCCTCATCGCCTCCCGCCACCTCGGTCGTGCGCTCGCCCGCCCCGAGCGTTTCCATCGCCCGGACGTTGTCTTCGAAGCGCCCCAGGTAGGCTCGCAGGTCGGAAGGATGGGCAATGCGTCGCTCGAGTGAGCCGAAGCGTTCGTCGGCCCACGCGGCCAGCGCGCGGTCCAACGGATCCGCGACCACCAGGCAGTCGATGTCCCCTGGCAGACGCAGCACCAGGCAGGCGCGCGCCAGGCAGTCGGTAATTGCCAGACGCTCGAAGAGGGGAGTGCCACTGTTGAGCACGTCGCTGCCCGCCACATCGAAGTGCAGGACCTGGGCGAGCTGCTGCATGAACGCCACCTGGGGCAGTCCGGCCGCTTCCTCGAGCCACTCCACGGCCAGGCGATCCGAGCCGGCCACGGCGGCGCGCGCCCGGGCGATCGCCGCCGCGTTGATGACGGTTGCTGGCGCGAGCTCAGCGGCCCCGTTCATCCGCACGGCGCCCTCCGCTACCGCCACAACCGCCCTTGCGTAGCACACTCATCATTGGTGGATCCCCCGAAATATCGTCCTTGAGAGGGATAAAGCCAGAAGCATGCCACGCAAAAAACACACGTAAGTCACTGGTGCATAACAGTTCCCCACTCACCCAACGGATTCCTCAAATGTGGGGAATTGCGCCGCCCAGTGGGGAATTCCGGCCCACGCCGCGGGCCACCTCACCGCCCCGGCCCGATGCCTCGATCCGGCGTTGCGCCGGCAGCGAAGGTGTATACAATTACAGTTACCCAGTCCGCAAACGCGTGTGCCGCCGAGGTAGGCTGCCCGGCCGGCCCCGCCAGACCCCCATGCCTCCGCCACCTGACGCCAGCACGAAAGCACCCGCCCCGGATTCCGAATGGCTCGCCAGCCTCAACGCGGCCCAGCGCGATGCGGCAACGGCGGGGGTCACGGATCCCGATGGCGGCGAGCCCCTGCTGATCGTGGCCGGCGCGGGGACCGGCAAGACGAACACGCTGGCCCACCGGGTCGCGGCGCTGATCGCTGCCGGTGCGCGGCCCGAGTCCATCCTGCTGCTGACCTTCTCCCGTCGTGCCGCCGACGAGATGAAACGCCGCGCCCTTCGCCTCCTGGCACGCGCATCGGCCGGTGACGCGCGTTTCGAAGCGCTCGAGCTGCCCTGGTCCGGCACCTTCCACGCCGTGGGCGCCCGGCTGTTGCGCGAGTTCGCGCATCAGATCGGCCTCGAGCCGGGCTTCTCCATCCTCGACCGGGAAGATGCGGCCGACCTGATGAACCTCGCCCGTCACGACGCCGGGCTGTCGAACCGGAAAAAGCGCTTCCCCCAGAAGGGGACCTGCCTGTCCATCTATTCGGCCGTCGTCAATACCTGCCAGCCGCTCGACGAGGTCCTCCAGGCCCGCTTCCCCTGGTGCAGGGAATGGGCCGCCGAGCTTCGCCAGCTCTTCCTGGCCTATGTCGAAGCCAAGCAGGCCCAACAGGTACTCGACTATGACGATCTGCTGCTGTACTGGGCCCGGATGGCCGAGCACCCGAGCATTGCCGGCGACCTGTCAGCCCGTTTCGCGTACGTGCTGGTAGACGAGTACCAGGACACCAACCGACTGCAGAGCGGCATCCTGCTGGCCATCAAACCCGATGGTCGCGGCCTCACCGTCGTGGGCGACGACGCCCAGTCCATCTATGGGTTCCGCGGCGCAACCGTCCGCAACATCCTCGATTTTCCGGCGCGCTTCGATGGATGCATGCGGCAGGTCACCCTTGAGCAGAACTACCGCAGCAGCCCCCAGATCCTTTCCGCCAGCAACGCCGTCATCGCCCTCGCGGGGGAAGGCTTCGACAAGCACCTGTGGAGTGCTCGGCCAGAGGGGCCACTTCCCGCCCTGGTCTCCGTCCGTGACGATGAGGACCAGGCCACCTACATCGTGGAGCGGACACTCGCCCGGCGCGAGGCGGGCATGCGCCTGAAGTCGCAGGCGGTGCTGTTCCGGGCGGCCCATCACAGCGCCCGCCTCGAGATCGAGCTGACCCGCCGCAACGTGCCCTTCGTGAAGTTCGGTGGCCTGCGCTTCCTCGAGGCGGCACACGTCAAGGACCTGCTGTCGATCCTGCGCTGGGCCCACAACCCGCGAGATCGCGTCGCCGGGTTCCGGGCCATCCAGCTGATGGCCGGCCTCGGCCCGAAGACGGCCGCCGGCATCCTCGACAATCTCGCCACGGCGCCCCCCGGTGCCGCACTCCTCGGGGAACAGCCCGTCCCTTCCCACTGTCGCGACGCCTGGGAGACCTTCGCCGGCATCGTGTCGGCGCTGGCGGCCCCGAATACGCCGTGGCCCGGCGGCTTCGAGCGCCTCGCCGACTGGTACGTCGAGCAGATCGATCGCCTGTACGACGATGCCGCCATGCGCGGCGCCGATGTCCTGCAATTGGCGCACCTCGCTTCGACCTACCCGGACGCCACCCGCTTCCTCACCGACCTGGCCCTCGATCCCCCCGAGGCCACGAGCGGCGAAGCCGGCATCCCGCTGCTCGACGAGGACTATCTGGTCCTGTCCACGATCCATTCCGCCAAAGGCCAGGAGTGGCGAGCCGTCACGCTGCTCAATGTCGTGGACGGATGCATTCCGTCGGACCTCGCGACCGGTGACGCAGCGGAAATCGACGAGGAACGGCGACTGCTGTACGTCGCGATGACCCGCGCCCGCGAGGAGCTCGAGCTGATGCTGCCCAAGCGGTTCTACGTCACCCACCAGGCGGGGCTGGGTGATCGCCACGTGTACGCCAGCCGGTCCCGCTTCATACCGAACGCCATCCGGCACTGCTTCCGCGAGTCCTCCTGGCCGCCGCCCGCCGCCGCCTTCACCGGTTCGCCGGCATCAAGGCAGTCGGCGATCGACCTGGCAGCCAACATGCGCGACATGTGGAAATAATCACGGCGTCATGACACGCGTAGTACTTTTGACAGATTTTCACGCTCATTGCCGCGCGCTATGCTGAGGGCATCCACCCACAGAAGGCCTAGCGATGAGCCCCTTGCGCCGCGTCCAGCCCGAGGAGATATCTGCCAGGGCGCCACTCCCTTTCCCTGTCTTCGACAAGGCAGGCCATCAGCTTTACGCGCGAGGCGTGGTGATTGGCTCTATCGGCTACACCCAGTTCCTGCTCGGTCGCGGCCTGTACCGCAATGAGGCCACTGACGCCCCACGCAGCGTGGACGAGCGTCAACACGTCCCGCCAAACGGCTGAGTCACAGCAACTCGGTATCCTCATGCCGGTACGCCGGCGAACAGCAGCACAAGAAACGAAGTTCCTCATGTCCGGTCGCCCGGATGCTGTGGCGCGTGCCCGGCGCAATGCAGACCGTGTCACCCGCACGTACCGGAAACCTCCGGTCGCCCAGTTCCATCTCCCCTTCCCCTGCCAGCACGAAATAGAGTTCTTCGGTCAATCGGTGCCGATGGGGTGCGGTTCGGCACCCTGGCGCCACGCGAGCCTCTGCCAGACTCTGCGCGCGATTGCCGTGGACGGCCGGATGCATGAGCTCACGGATTGTCGAGCCATCGAGCGTCGTGTAGGGCCGGACGTCTGCCAGCGCCTGTCGATCGCGAGTCATCGTGTCATCCATCCATTCGCCCCTCCAGGGCAAGACTATAATCCGCCCACTCCCTGACGCGCCGCCGACTTGCCCCCTATGACCGAACTGCTCGCTCCCGCCGGCACCCTCGCCATGCTCGACACCGCGCAGGCTTTTGGCGCCACGGCCATCTACGCCGGCCAGCCGCGCTACTCCCTGCGGGTGCGCAACAATGATTTCGGGCGCATCGACGTGCTGGAAGAAGGCATCCGGCGGGTGCACGCTGCCGGCAATCGCTTCTACCTGGTATCCAACATCTATCCCCACGGCGCCAAACTGAAGACCTACCTGGACGACATGGCGCCAGCCGTCGCGCTGGGACCGGACGCCCTCATCATGTCCGACCCGGGGCTGATCCTGATGGTGCGCGAAACCTGGCCCGACATCGACATCCACCTGTCCGTCCAGGCCAATACCGTCAACGCGGCGGCCGTGCGATTCTGGCGCTCCGTCGGCATCTCGCGGGTCATTCTCTCGCGCGAACTTTCCCTCGACGAAATCGCCGAGATTCGCGACGCCTGCCCGGACACCGAATTGGAAGTGTTCATTCACGGCGCGCTCTGCGTCGCGTATTCCGGGCGCTGTCTGCTGTCCGGCTATTTCAACCACCGGGATCCGAACCAGGGTAGCTGCACCAACTCCTGCCGCTGGGACTTCCAGGTCCATGGTGCTCGCGAGGATGCGAGTGGCGACGTCTTCCTGATCGAGGAACGGGAGAAGCGCCAGGGCAGCTACATGCCCATCGAAGAGGACGAACACGGTACCTACATCCTGAACTCCAAGGATCTGCGGGCCATCGAGCATGTCCAGCGGCTTGTGGAGATCGGCGTGGACTCCCTGAAGATTGAAGGCCGGACCAAGAGCCCCTACTATGCGGCTCGAACCTGCCAAGCCTACCGACAGGCGATCGACGATGCACAGGCCGGCCGTGCCCTCGACCCTGCCCTGCTCGGGCAGCTAGAGGGCCTGGCCAACCGGGGCTACACGGACGGTTTCTACCAGCGGCACACGCCGGCCGACATGCAGAACTACCTGCGGGGGCACTCCGAATCCGGTCGCAGCCTCTATGTAGGAGACGTGCTGGGCTATGGATCAGATGGCCGCGCCACCATCAACGTGCGCAACCGCTTCTCGATCGGCGACCGGCTGGAGATCATTCATCCCGCAGGTAACCGCGAGATCACGCTGGACGCCATGCAGAAGGAAGATGGCGCGCCTGCGGATTGCGCACCGGGAAGTGGTCACCGCGTCCGGATCCCGCTGCCCCCAGGCCTCGACGGCGCATTCCTGGCCCGCTTCGTTTAGGGGCCTCGGACAGGTCTCCGGGTACGTAATGGGCCCGGCTGAGACCGCGGCCGAGTACTACGCCAAAGGGGGGCGAGCCCCTACGGTCGGCATGCACAGCCCTGCCCGGTCATTGCGAAGCTGGATGTGCCCACCGAGAAATCGAGGTGTACGGGTTCCAGACACGAAAAAGGCCACTCGATGAGTGGCCTTTCGCGCTGAAGCTGGTCGGGGAAAGAGGATTCGAACCTCCGGCCCCTGCGTCCCGAACGCAGTGCTCTACCAGGCTGAGCTATTCCCCGTTTTTTTTGTTTTGTCAGTCGCGCAACGATCAGTGATCTCTTGCAACTGCAAAGTCCGATAATTTTAGCAGCGAGTCTTTGAAAAGGGAAGCAGGAAGTGCGTCGATGGCCGTTTTGGCCAGATCGCTTTCCTGTGCCGCCCGGCGCCGCGTCTCTTCGAGCGCACCGCAACTGCGGATCGCCTGGAGCACGGCGGGGAATTCATCCCGCCCGCCTTCCTCGATCGCGCGGCGAACCAGCGCGGACTGCTCCGGCGTGCCGTGCTGCATCGCGTGAATCAGGGGCAGGGTCGGCTTGCCTTCGGCCAGATCATCGCCCAGGTGCTTGCCGGTGTGCGCCTCGTCCGCCGAGTAATCCAGGACGTCGTCAATCAGCTGGAACGCGGTTCCCAGGTGCATCCCGTAGCTCGCCAGGCCTTCCTCGACCGTTTCGCTGGCGCCGCCGAGTATCGCGCCGATGCGGCAGGCCGCCTCGAACAGCTTGGCCGTCTTGTAGCGGATCACCTTGAGGTAGTCCTCGACGGCGACATCGGCTTCATGGCAGTTCAGCAGTTGCAGCACCTCGCCTTCGGCGATGGTGTTGGTGGCGTCCGCCAGGACCTGCATGATGCGCATGCTGTCGACCGACACCATCATCTGGAAGGCCCGCGAATACAGGAAGTCACCCACCAGCACCGACGCGGCATTGCCGAACAGGGCATTGGCCGTTTCACGCCCACGACGCAGTTCGGATTCATCCACGACGTCGTCGTGAAGCAGTGTCGCGGTGTGAATGAACTCGACCACCGCCGCGAGTTCGTGATGGTGCGTGCCCTGGTAACCCATGGCGCCCGCCGAATAGAGGACGAGTGCCGGTCGCAGGCGCTTGCCGCCACTGTGGATGATGTATTCGGCGACCTGCCGGATCAGCACGACGTCGGAGTGCAGACGGGTGCGGATGACCGCGTCGACGGCCTGCATGTCGGCGCTGATGGGCGAGTAAAGCTGCTGAGGGGACACGGGACGTGCGGCGGGAAAAAACGGGATGGTAGGGGCGGCACCCAAGGCCGTCAAGGCGCGGGCCTGACGCCCGGCGCGACCAGCGGCGCCAATCGGTCGGGGCGATCGGTAAACAGGGCGTCGACACCAATCGAAAACCAGTGTGCCGCCCGCGCCGGATCGTTCTCGGTATAGGCCGCGATCCTCAATCCCGCAGCGCGCGCGTCGGCCACCGCGCCGTCCGCCAGATCCTCCGCGCAGCAATGGAGCGCAACGCAGCCGAGCGCCTGCGTGCGGGCACGCCAATCGGCAGGCACACTCGTCACGAGGAGGGCACGCGGCAGCTCGGGCGCCGCCCGGGCCGCCGCCGCGAGCGCCGCTTCCGAGAACGATGACAGCAGCGGCGGCGTGGGGCCATCGTGCCACAGTGCACGACAGGCCAGGGCGACCAACTGCCCCACGCGATCACCGTTCGCATCGTCACACTTGATCTCGACATTGGCCGCCAGGCCAAGCCGGCGACAGGCTCGGGCGACCTGATCCAGGGAGGGCAGGCGTTCGTCGGCAAAGGCCGGATGGTGAACGGCTCCGACATCACAGGCCAGCAGCTGCGCACCGGACGTGGCGTCAACGCGGACGTCCAGCCCGCCTGTTCGCGCGAGGGACTCGTCGTGGATGACCACGGCCACGTCATCAGCGCTCAACTGGACATCGAACTCGACGCCCCGAATGCCCAGCGCGGCGGCGATCTCGAGCCCCGCCAGGGTATTTTCCGGCGCCAGCGCACCGCCGCAACGATGTGCCACCACGGCCGGAAGGCTCCACGACGCGGTCATTGCCTGCCTCTCCTGGGATGCATGCGCCCCGTTGGTGCGATGCGAATCAAGATTCTGCCCTAAAGGACGTTAGAACCTCCAGCAACCACCGACCGGAAGTCGACCATGAGGCGCACGCTTGTTTTCCTTCTGATTCCACTGGCCCTGAGCGCCTGCGAGGAACTGGGCATCCCGGACCCGGAGAAACGGGCCGCTGCCGCACTGGCCGAAGGCCGGGCCGTTGGTGGCGCCTGCCGACACGCCGGTCGCGCGCTGGAAGACTGCTTCGCCCTCAACCCTGATGCGCAGAAGGCGGCAGTCTTCGAGGGGTGGCGCTCGATGAACGACTACATGACGGAGAACAAGATCGAATCCGTCA
Organism: Rhodocyclaceae bacterium; assembly: GCA_050303815.1. Taxonomy (GTDB): domain Bacteria; phylum Pseudomonadota; class Gammaproteobacteria; order Burkholderiales; family Rhodocyclaceae; genus Cognatazoarcus. The sequence continues at coordinate 7,600 of JBNLCM010000176.1, read as the reverse complement.
AACCGGAGATCCCGGTCCAGGTCCCGAAGAGTCCGGAGGAACTCGCCCGCGAGAAGGCCGAGGCCGAGTCGGCCAAGCATGCCACCGACGAGACAGCGGCACCACCCGAAACCCCCCTATCCAGGCTTCGCGCCAGAAATCAGCGCGAGTCCGAGGCCCACTAGGACCCGGCCGACAACGCAGTCGGATGGCGGCCGCACGCGGTGCCGACGTGCCCCGCGCCCCGCATGAGCCACCACCGGCTCAACCCGCGTCGTACACCTCGGCGGCAACCGGCTCCAAGACCCCATGCCGCTGCCGCCACCAGGCGACGAACTCGTCGAGGGGCATCGCCGCACTCTCCAGATAGCCCTGCATGAGGTCGCAACCGGCGGCGCGGAGGAGATCTCTCGCGCTGGGATCTTCGACCCCCTCGGCGACCACCTGCAGGCCGAAACCGTCGGCCAGTCTCATGATGGCATCGACGATCGCCTGGTCGGCCTTCGAGGTGCCCAACTGACGGACGAACAATTGGTCGATCTTGAGGGCGGTCACCGGCAGATTCCGCAGATAGGCTAGCGACGAGAAGCCCGTACCGAAGTCATCGAGGGCGACCGGGCAGCCAAGGGCACGCAGGCGGGAAATCAGCTCGGCCGCATGGTGGTGATCGGTCACGAGGGCGGTTTCGGTCACTTCGATCCCGAAGCGATCGGCCGGCACCCGCCAGGTCGTCAATGCCTGGGCCACGAGTTCAGGCAACTCCTCATCGCGCAGGTCGATGGCGGTCACGTTCAGATTCACCTTCACATCCACCGCCTGTCCGGCAAGCATCGCCGCCATGTGCGCCGCGTGCATGATCAGCCAGCGAGACAACTTGGGAAGGACGCCCATCCGATGCGCGGCATCGATGACACGCGGCGGCGGCACCCACTCGCCGTTGCGACGCTGCCAGCGCAGCAGCAGCTCGGCCGACGTACAGCGCCCGTCGTCAAAACGCACCTGCGGCTGGAGGAAGAGGCGAAGTTCCTGCCGGTAGATGGCGCCCAGCAATTCGCGCTCGAATTCGACGGTTTCGTCGACCAGTGTCGACATTTCATCGCGATAGTCCTCAAAGCGCTGATCTGCCTTGCGAGCCGCCAGCAGCGCCGTACGCGCCGCGAACTCCAGCGACGCCGTGTCATCGCCGTGGTCCGGACCAAAGGCCCCGCCACCCGTGAGCTGTCCGCAGAGTTCGCGGAATTCGCCATCAAGGAGCGATTCACAGGAAGCGATCAACTTGTTGGCCGCCAGCCGCACCTGGGCCGGACTGCGCAGCACGGGCAATAGGAGCGACCATTCGTGCTCGCCGGTCGAACAAAGGACGTCGCCCGGCCTCACCGCCACGTTCAGGCGCTCGGTCACGGCCAGTCGCAGGCGATCGCGCTCAGCCAATGGCAGATGCTGGACGGCAACCCCCCACTCCATGCCGAGCACCACCAGGCCAACCCGTCCATCCGGTCCGGCGGCCACCAGCCAATCATCGAGCAGTCTGGTGTAGCGTCGGCGATTGGGAAGCCCGGTCAGGCTGTCGTGTTCGGCGACGGCGACGGCGACCGCGCCGGTCGAGGCCTCGGCAACCGACTGGCGCGCGAGGAGCGATGCCACGCACCAGGCAAAGGCATCGACCGCGAAGAGGATATCCATTTCCAGCTGGTAGACGACCGCGCGCTCGCCGGCGAGATGTCTTTCGGCGGCCTTGACCAGCGCGGCACAGGCATCCAGCGCAAAGCCCACCCCGGCGCCGCACGCCAGGCATTCGGCCCACGAGGCGGAGACCCGCTCGAACCATGCCTCGCCTTCCTGCCATCCGCCACACGCCGCCAGTTCTCCGCAGAAGGCCGCCTGGGCGGCCTCGGCGGAGCCGCCCGCGACCGTATCCCGGGCCAGACGCCCCAGTGCCATGGCGAAGTCACGGGCAAAATCTCCTTGCGCGACGACTCGCGCAAACGCGCGGATCGCCGCCCGCTCTGCCGAGCCGACGCCATGACTGGCGAGCGCAGCGGCAAAGCGGGTGCCCGGCGGAGGCGGCAATGGCGCAGGCACGTTCATCCCAGGTAGTACTCCTGTGGATCGATCCCATGGGCATCGGGCGGCAGCGCGCGTACGATCGAGTAGACCTCGCCCGCAGGCGTCAGCGGGTCGTAGAGAAGGTCGAGCAGGGGCGGATAGATGTTCTGGGTCTTGTCCGGGGCGAGCAGCACCATGACACGGGGCCGCAATCGCCGGATGCGGTGCTGGCCGATCACGACGGCCACTTCGCCACTGTTGAGCTCGACCAGCGACCCGACCGGGTAGATGCCGATGCACTGCACGAACTGGTCGACCAGCGACTCGCGGTGCCGGGAGCCGCGCAACTTGATCAGGTCCTCGAGCGCCTGGTGGGTCGAGAAGACGGCGCCATACTCGCGCACATTGGTCATGGCCGTGTAGCTGTCCACCAGCCCCGCGATCTCGGCCAGCATCCCGATCTCGTCGCCAGCGAGGCCATGAGGGTAGCCACTGCCATCGAAACGCTCATGGTGACGCTCGACCACCTCCAGCACCGGCTTGGGTATCTGCGGCGAATCCCGAAGGATCGCCAGCGAGAAGTCCACGTGGGTCTTGAAGATCTCGTACTCGAGATCCGTCAGGCGACGATTCTTCCGCAACAACCGTTCGGGCAGGCGCAGCTTACCCACGTCGTGGAGCATCCCGGCGAGGCCGAGCAGCTGGGTCGCTTCCTCACCCATGCCGAGACTGCGACCGAAGATCATCATGTGCACCGAGGCATGCAGGGCATGCTGGTAGCTGCCCACGTGTCCGGCCTTGAGGCGGGTGAGCCAGAGCAGCGCATCGGGATTGCGGGCCACACTGCGGACCATGTCCTCGACGCCCTCGCGCAGGGGCCCGAGATCCGGGATCAGATTGCGCCGCACGTCGTCAAGCACGTGGGCCAGGGCAGAGCGCGTCTCCTCGTAGCGGGGCGCGACATCGACCAGCTCGCGCTCGACCGCAGTCCGCTCCCGGATGCGCTCGGCGCGTGCTGCCAGCGGATCCCCGGCGGGCACCCCGTCGCGGTCGTCCCGGGCTCCGAACTGCGACAGTTCGTCCAGGTGGCCACTGCGGATCGTGCGGAGAATCTTCAGGAAGTCGGGCATCCGCGAGCTGTCGTCGCGGTCGACGAGGGCGGCGGGTCGTATCCGCCCGTCGAGGCTCGCCCCGACGCGCGAGGTGATGTCTTCCTTGCGGCGGCCGCGATGGGCCTCGCCCACCGACAGCATCCGGTCGACCGAGACGTAACGGCACAGGCCCCGCAGGCGACCGAGGGTTTCCTCGTCCTCGATCAGGAAGCCCTGAAGCAGGAACGGCGAATCGATCCAGGGCCGATCCAGATCGGCGACGAACATGCCGATCTGCAGGTCATCCGAGGCCACGATCTCCTTCATGTGCGCGCGCGCTCCGGGCAACTCACGGTGCAGGATTGGTGTAGCGCAGGTGCACGGCGTCGATCGCGGCCAGCAGATCGTCGTCCAGCGGCTGTTCCCAGGCGGCGAGATTCTCGTCCAGCTGACCGACCGACGTGGCCCCGATGATGGCGCTGCCCATCAGCCAGCGGCGATAGGCCCAGGCCAGCGCCATCCGTGCCGGTGCCATGCCGGCCTCGCGGGCCAGTGCCGCATAGGCGCGAACCGCCTCACTCACCATCGGCTTGTCGTAGCGCGCACCGAAGCCCGGGAATGCGGTCAGCCGCCCGTCGGCCTGCGGCCGTTCGAGGTACTTGCCCGACAGGTGACCGAAGGCCAGCGGCGAGTACGCCAACAGGCTGACCGACTCCCGGTGGCACAGTTCGGCCATGCCGTATTCGTACACCCGGTTGAGCAGGTTGTAGGCATTCTGTGTCGAGGCAATCCGCGGCAGGTCGTGCTCCCGCGCCAGTCGCAGAAATTCCGCGATGCCCCAGGGGTGCTCGTTCGATACGCCGATGGCGCGGACCTTGCCCTCGTCGATCAGCTCCTTCAGCGCCTCCAGCTGCTCGCGGATGGGCGTGCAGTCGCGCTCTTCGGCGGGGTCGTACTGCCAGCGGCCGAACATGGGCTGGTTCCGCGCCGGCCAATGGATCTGGTAGAGATCGACATAGTCCGTGCGCAGCCGCTCGAGGCTCGCATGGAGGGCGGTTCGGATGTGATCCCGGTCGAGCCCGGACGGTCCGCCGCGGATCCACTGCAGGTTGCGGCCCGGACCGGCCACCTTGGTGGCAATGACGAGCTGGTCACGGGGCTTCCCTGCCAGCCAGGTGCCGACGATGCGCTCGGATGCGCCGTAGGTCTCGGCCCGCGGCGGCACGGCATAGAGTTCGGCCGTATCGATGAAGTTGATACCTCGATCGAAGGCGAGGTCCAGCTGCGCATGCCCCTCTGCCTCGGTATTCTGCTGGCCGAACGTCATGGTCCCCAGACAGATCGGCGTCACGATCAGGTCGCTCCGTCCCAGCCGCCGCACTTCCATTCCTGTCACGTTCCCGACTCCTTGCTGTTGGCGCGTGTGCGCCCAACGGTCATCACGCATTGAGCGTGGGATGCCTCCGCGCTAAGCTCGACACCTTGCGACCGGGCACCTCCGGCGCCCACCCGGAACACCCGATGCCCTCCCCTGAACGCCACCTCGCGTGCGATGCCATCATCGCCCTCTGTCGCCCCGGCTTCGAAGCGGAATGCGCAGGCGAAATCGTGGCTACGCTCGGCACGGCGGCGCGCAGCCCGAAACCCGAACGCGACAGCGGCCTGGTCCGGGTCGGCCTGAGCAATCTACACGCCTTCGACGAACTGGATCGTGGCATCCGCCTCTCGCGCCTTACATTTTCACGACAACTTTGTTTTGGTGTTTCAACTGTCACGGGCTTGCCTGACCGGGACCGGGTCACACCCCTGCTCACCGCTGCGCGAAAGGTGGCCACGCCGTTCTCAGCCATCCTGCCAGAGGCCGCAGACAGTACCCAGGGGAGGCCGTTCAGCGGGCTGGCGAGGCGACTGGCGGCCCCTCTTGACCGGGAATTCGAGAAGGCCAACCTGCTGCGCCCGAAGCGCCTTGCCCTGCCCCGACTGCACGTCGTCTTTGCCGCGCCCAGCTCGGCCTGGCTCGGCCTGTCGACCGCCGCCAACGGCGCACGCTGGCCCATGGGCATTCCCCGCCTGAAGATGCCGGGCGCCGCGCCCAGCCGGTCGACCCTCAAGCTGGCGGAGGCATTCATGAGCCTGCTCGACGAGGCGGAGCTCGCGCAACGACTCCGTCCCGGCCAGCGTGCCGTCGATCTGGGTGCCGCGCCGGGGGGCTGGACCTGGCAACTGGCGAGCCGCGGCCTGCGCGTGACGTCCATCGACAATGGTCCGATCGCCGACCCGGTCCTGGCGACCGGCATGGTCGAGCATGTGCGGGCCGACGGCTTTACCTGGCGCCCGGCCCACCCTGTCGAGTGGATGGTCTGCGACATGGTGGAGCAGCCCAGCCGGATCGCCACGCTTGTCGCCGACTGGGTGGCCAGCGGCCGCTGCCGGCAGAGCATCTTCAACCTCAAGCTGCCGATGAAGAAGCGGCTCGGGGAGGTGGAGCGCTGCCGGGACATCATCCATCAGCGCATGCACCGGTCATCGACGGGATTCGAGCTGCGCTTTCGCCAGCTCTACCACGACCGCGAAGAGATCACCGGCTATCTCGCGCGAATGAGCTGAATCCGCTTCGCGAACCCCATGTATAATTGTGGGTTTTTCAGTGCTGTCGAACCGGTCGACAGCCAACGCTGGCACCATTTGCCAGCATCGCGAGAATCGATTCGCCGCCCGTGCCGGTAGCACCGCAAGGCGGCAGGTCGATTCCGGAGCGGATCAAAGAATGAAATTTTCGGACCTCGGACTGATTCCTGAGCTGGAACGCGCGGTAGCCGACGCGGGTTATACAGACCCCACGCCGATCCAGCAGCAGGCAATCCCGATCGTCATGCATGGCCTGGATGTCATGGGTGGCGCGCAGACGGGCACAGGCAAGACCGCCGGCTTCACGCTGCCCCTGCTGCATCGCCTCGCGAAGCACGCCAACACCAGCGCCTCGCCCGCCCGCCACCCGATTCGGGCGCTGATCCTGGCGCCAACCCGCGAACTGGCGATGCAGGTTCACGAGTCGGTTCAGACCTACGCCAAGCATCTGCCATTGCGGTCCACCTGCATCTATGGCGGCGTTGACATGAATCCCCAGATCCAGGAGCTGCGTCGCGGCATCGAGATCGTCGTTGCCACGCCGGGCCGCCTGCTGGACCATGTCCAGCAGAAGACCATTCAGCTGGGCCAGGTCGAGATCCTCGTGCTCGATGAAGCCGACCGGATGCTCGACATGGGCTTCATTCCGGACATCCGCCGGATCCTGTCCCTGCTGCCCGCCAAGCGGCAGAGCCTGCTCTTCTCCGCCACCTTCTCCGACGAGATCAAGAAGCTGGCCGACCAGATGCTGAAGAACCCGCAGCTGATCGAGGTCGCTCGCCGCAACACGGTCAGCGAAACGATCACGCACCGGGTCCATCCCGTCTCGTCGGGCCTCAAGCGCAACCTGCTGGCCCACATCCTGCGCCACGAGCCCGATTCGCAGGTGCTGGTCTTCGTTGACACCAAGATGGTCTGCTCGCGCCTCGCGCACTTCCTGAGCCGGCACGAGATCGCGGCCGACGCGATTCACGGCGACAAGAGCCAGCAGCAGCGGACCGAGACCCTCGAGGGGTTCAAGTCCGGCCGCATTCGCGTCCTCGTCGCGACGGACGTCGCGGCTCGTGGCCTCGATATCGACGACCTGCCCTACGTGATCAACTTCGAGCTGCCCCACACCGCCGAGGACTACGTCCACCGCATCGGCCGGACCGGGCGCGCCGGCCGCAAGGGCAACGCGGTCTCGCTGGTCTGTGCCGAGGAGAAGGGTCGCCTCGCCGAGATCGAAAAGCTGATCAAGCTGGAGATTCCCCAGGAGGTCGTCCCGGGCTTCGACCCGGAGACCGACTACTTCGACAGTTCCCAGCGCCGCAAGCGCGGTTCCGGGCGGCGGGACGAGGGCGATGCACGCCCGGCAGGCGACCCGGGACGGGAGAGGCCCGCGCGCAGCCGCGACAGCGCACCCCGCGGCCGCGACGGCCGGGGCGGCAGGAAGCCCTCGATGATCGCAGCCGACGGATTCGATTTTTCGCGCCCCTACGAGCCGACCGCGGCCCCTTCCGAGGGCGACGACGACGTCACGCCCGATGGCGTGAATGCCCCGCCGCGCAAGCACCAGCGCCCGATCGCGTTCCTGCTCGGCGGACTGGGCCGCAAGCCCGGCTGATGACCGTAGGGTGGGAATAGGGACTTTTTCCCCCCCCTAATCCGGTCAAGTCAGGGGCGCAAGGGTCGTTAAATTCGCACTTGTTGCGAATCCGTGGTTGTCGATCCATTGCATGGACATCTTTCCGATCCGGCGCCCCCCGGACGTTACGCCCGAGACGCTCGTACCCGATCTGTCGGACGGTGCTGAAGCCGGCCTCTACCTCGCCCTGTTCGAACTGGTCGAGGAAGGCCTGATCATCACCAGCGAC
>JBNLCM010000175.1:0-20892 GCA_050303815.1 Rhodocyclaceae bacterium | reverse complement strand
CTGTTCGCCGGCTCGGGCGGCCTCGATCGCCGCGTTCAGGGCCAGCAGGTTGGTCTGGTCGGCGATCTCGCGAATCACGCCGACGATCGCGCCGATGTTGTCCGATTCGGTTGCCAGCCGGTCGATGGTCTGGGCGGTCTGCGAAACCAGATCGGCCACCTTGACCATCTCCGACACCGCGGATTCGACCACCTTGTGACCGTGGCCGGCGGATTGGCCGGCGTCGCTCGCCAGTTTCTGGGCATCCTGGGCGTTGTCACTGATCTGGCTGATGCTGACGGCCATTTCTTCCATCGCGGCGGCCATCGAGGACGCGGCCTCGCTCTGGCTTTCGCTCATCTGGCGCGCTTCGTCACCCGAGCTGGTCAGTTGCTCGGCAGCCGCGGCGATCTGCTGGGCGGCCGTGGAGATGCCGCGCACGATCTGGTTGAGGTTCTTCTGCATGCGCTGCATGGCCGCCATCACGCTGTTCGGATCGCGTGTGTTGGCGACCGTCACCTGCGTGTCGAGGCGACCTTCGGCGATCTGGCCGGCGACCTCGGCCACCTCGTTTGGCTCTGCCCCCAACTGGCCGGTGAGGTTGCGGACAATCAGCACCGACATCGCGATACCGACCAGGGCCGCTGCGGCGATCAGGGCGAGGGACGAGGTCCGGGCAATGTTCGAGCGCGCCTGTGCCGCCTCGTACTCGCGCTTGGCCTCGTCGAGTTGCACGTCGATCAGCGCCGAGAAGCGATCGGAGAGCGGATCGATGGTCGGGTACAGATCGCGTTCGGCGTACTCGATCAGATCGTTCGGATTCGACGAGCGCAAGGCCGATTTGAGCTTCTCGAGCGACTGTTCGCTGCTGCCCATCATCGGCTCGAGTTCGGCAACCAGTTTCGTTTCGGCGGCGATCAATCGCGTCGCCTTGTACTGCCTCCAGATGTCGGCGATCTCCTTCTCGGCCGCCTCGACGTTACGCACCGCATCCTCCCGGGAAACGGAGCCGGCGCGGGCCTTGTGGGCCGTGTCGACGATATTGACCGCGTACAGGTCGGCGACACGCTTGAGGTCACGCAGCGGTACCACCCGGTCGGCATAGACCGTCTGAAGGCTGGCGACCATCTTCCCCGTATTGAAGACGCCGATCTCGCCAAGTATCACGGCGAATCCGATCAGCGTCGCCGCGAGGATGGCCAGTCGTGTCCTGACTTTCATCTTGTTCATGAGTCCTCCTCCAAAGTTGGTGCGAGCGGGCCGACGCGATTCGACCCTGGTGATGTCAGGGTTATCGGATCTATTGCGTATATCTTTAGTTGTATACGTGGGCGTGCCGAGTCCGCGGCCGCGCGGCTATCGGGCCCCCGGTCGGTGGCGACGTCAGCCGGGCCTGCGCCGTTTGCCCGACCAGCACCGAATCGACCGGCCTGGCGAGCGGCAGGGCGAATCGGAACTCACGACGTGGAAGATGTGGAACGGGCGATGTGCCGCGGCCCGCAGGCGCCGCCTCGCGAGCGAACACAATGCGGCCGCGCTACCGGTCACGACGCGTCGGCGGAGCAATGGCTGAGGACCAGCGGGGCGCTTCGCGGACGATTCGGCGGGCAACGCGCCTTGATCGACGCCCATCGATCCGCATCGGCCGGACCCCCTCGAGCCGCGGCGGCACAGCCCTCAGTGGCCCGGACCCGCACCTCCGGCGCCGGACAGACCGAGGCGGCGCATCAGCGGCGCGAGCGTGGTGGCCTGGACCAGAATGCTGAACAGCACCACGACGTAGGTGGCCCATACGATCAACTCGCGCTCGGCGCCGGCCGGCAGCGACAGCGCCAGCGCGATCGAGATGCCGCCGCGCAGGCCACCCCAGGTCATCACCGTCACCGTGTGGGCCTCGTCACGCTCGGCCAGCAGGTGCTGCATGGCCCGCATCGGCACCGCCACGCTGATCCAGCGCGCCACCAGCACCATCGGGACCATGATCAGCCCGGCGATCAGGTGGTGGCCATGGAACTCGAGCGCCAGCAGCTCGATGCCGATGAGGCCGAAGAGCAGCAGATTGAGGATCTCATCGGCCAGTTGCCAGAAGGGAAACAGGTGCTCCTGGGTGCGCTTGGAGAGGGCCTTGCCGGGGCCAAGGTTGCCGATGACCAGGCCCGCGGCGACCACGTAGAGAGGCGCCGACAGGTGCAGCTGCTCGGCCAGCGAGTAGCCCGCCGTGACGATGGCCAGCGTCAGCAGAATCTCGATGGCGTAGCTGTCGATCTGGCGCAGCATCCACAGGGACAGGGCGCCGACGGCCATGCCGAAGACGATGCCACCCCCAGCCTCCAGGGCGAACATGCCGAGGACGCTGCCGGCCGACGCGTTGCCCTCGCCGGTGGCCAGCCCGAGGAGCACCATGAAGACGACGACGCCGGTGCCGTCGTTGAAGAGACTCTCGCCGGTGATGCGCGACTCGAGCTTCTTCGAGGCGCCGACCAGCTTGAGGATGCCGAGGACCGCGATCGGGTCGGTTGGCGAGATCAGGGCGCCGAACAGCAGGCAGTAGATCAGCGGCACGTCGAGCCCGGCGAGCCCCACCAGGCCGTAGGCTATGCCGCCGACGAGAAAGGTCGAGGCCAGCACGCCGACGGTGGCCAGCGCGATGATCGGCAGCCGCTCGGCCTTCAGGTTGGCCAGGTTCACGTGCAGGCTGCCGGCGAAGAGCAGCGCGCTCAGCATGCCGTGGAAGACCACCTCCGGGAAGTTGATGTTGTCCACCAGCGCCGCGGCCCGCTCCGGCAGGGCCGGCACCAGGTTGCCGGCGAGCAGCAGCGCGATCGAGCACAGCAGACCGACGGCCGTAATGCCGATGACATCGGGCAGGCGGAGGAAGCGGTAGTTCAGGAAGCCGAAGAAGGCCGATGCGGCGATCAGCAGGCCGATCAGTTCGAAGAGGGAGATGGTGGCGGCGTGCATGGACGGGAGGTCAGGAGGAAACGCCCGCATGATAGCGCCCCGCGCTTGTATTCCACGTGTCCGGAATCGGTCCGGCCGCATCGGTCATCGCTCTGGCGTCGGCCTGCAGGCGGAGGTGCCCTGAGGTCGCGGCCGATTCGCGACCCGTGTCCGAACCGCTGGCGCGGCACCGCTTCGATTGCCAGGGGACAAGCGCCCGGTGAGCCGTCGCAGTCAGCTCACCGGGTGCCGCATGCCGGAATCCTGGTCGATCGGTGGGTCAGGTCAAGGTGCGCAGCTCCCGCATGGCCACCGACATCATGGCGATGTCGATTCCGCGCGCCGTGCGCAGATCCTCGAGGATCTGCCGGCAGCGTGCCACCTGGGCTGGCCGGGTGGCCTCCCAGTCGGCGATCAGTGCGTAGGGATCACCCGCTTCGCAGCCCTCGCACAGGACCGCCTGGGCCAGGTTGCGCGCCTGGGTCGAGAGGTCGTCGCGCAGGGCGGCGCGAGCCAATGCCTGCCAGTGGCTCTCTGCCGGCAGGCTGGAGATCTGCTGGGCCATCCAGTGGAGGTCGAAGTGGCCGCCGAGGGCGAAGTAGACCCGCGCGGCCAGCTCGAGGGAGCGGCTGCTGTCCGCCGCGATGTCGACCAGATCGAGTGCCGAGTAGGTTTCGTCGAGGCCGGCGACGCGCTGGGCGAGCGGCTCGGGCACGCCCTTGTCGACCAGGCCGGCGACGTTCTCCTCGAGTTCGGCCCGGTAGCGCGGTGCGACCACCGCCGCGAGCTCGGTGGCCAGCCAGCGTGCGGCTTCGCCGAAGCGCTGCTGGGCCGCACCGATGTCGTCGAGGTGCTGGCGGCGGCGCAGGAACCACTGGGTGCCACGCTGGATCAGGCGCTGGCCCTCGTGCACCATCGACAGTTGCAGCCCGGCGGGGATCTGGTTGTCGAGGGCTTCGATGTCGCGCCACAGGAAGGGCAGGTCGAAGACGTCGCGGGTGGCGATGTAGGCCCGCACGATGTCATCCGGTTCGGCGGAAGTTTCCTCGCGCAGGCGGCTGACGAAGGTCGCCCCGGTCCGGTTGGCCATGCTGTTCACCACGTGGGTGGTGATGATTTCGCGCTTCAGCGGGTGCTTCTGGATGTAGTCGGCGAAGCGTTCGCGCAGGGGCACCGGGAAGTAGCGCGCCAGCGCGCTGGAGATGTACGGATCTTCGGGCAGGCGGCTTTCCAGCAGCTGGTCGAAGAGTTCGATCTTGCTGTAGGCGAGCAGCACCGCCAGCTCGGGCGACGTGAGGCCGCGGCCGGCTGCCCGGCGCTCGGCGAGGTCCTCGTCGAAGGGCAGGAACTCGAGCTTCCGGTTCAGGCGGCCTTCGTTGCCCAGGCGGCGCATGAAGCGGCTCTGGTCGTCGAGCAGGGCCACGCCGCGGGCGCGCGTCAGCGAGAGGTTCTGAGTCTGCTGGTAGTTGTCGCGCAGGACCAGCGTGGCGACCTCCTCGGTCATGTCGGCCAGCAGCTTGTCGCGCTGCTTGCCGGTCAGCTCGCCGTCGCCCACCGCGGCGTCGAGCAGGATCTTGATGTTCACCTCGTGGTCGGAGCAATCGACGCCGCCTGAATTGTCGATGGCGTCGGTATTCACCATGCCGCCGCGCAGCGCGAACTCGATCCGGCCGAGCTGGGTTGCCCCGAGGTTGCCGCCCTCGCCGAAGACCCTGCAGCGCAGCTCGGCGCCGGTGATGCGGATCGCGTCGTTGGCGCGGTCGCCGACCGCGGCGTCGGATTCGCTGGAGCCGCGCACGTAGGTGCCGATGCCACCGTTGTAGACGAGGTCCGCCGGCGCCTTCAGCAACTGCCGGATCAGCTCGGTCGGAGTCAGCCGGTCCTGGTCGATGCCCAACACCTCGCGCGCCCGCGCGGGCACCTTGATCGCCTTTGCAGAGCGCGGCCAGACGCCCCCGCCCTCGGAGATCAGCGACTTGTCGTAGTCGTCCCAGCTGGAGCGCGGCAGCTCGAACAGGCGCTTGCGCTCCTCCCAGCTGCGGGCCGAGTCCGGGTCCGGGTCGATGAAGACGTGGCGGTGGTCGAAGGCGGCCAGCAGGCGGATGTGGCGGGACAGCAGCATGCCGTTGCCGAACACGTCGCCGGACATGTCGCCGATGCCGACGACGGTGAAGTCCTCCTCCTGGGTATTGACGCCCAGCTCGCGGAAGTGGCGCTTGACCGACTCCCACGCGCCGCGGGCCGTGATGCCCATCTTCTTGTGGTCGTAGCCGACCGAACCGCCGGAGGCGAAGGCGTCGCCGAGCCAGAAGCCGTACTCGGCGGAGATGCCGTTGGCGATGTCGGAGAAGGTCGCGGTGCCCTTGTCGGCGGCCACGACCAGGTACGGGTCGTCGCCGTCGTGGCGGACCACGTCCGGCGGCGGGATCACCTCACCGCGAACCAGGTTGTCGGTGAGGTCGAGCAGGCCGCGCAGGAAGGTCTTGTAGCAGGCGACGCCCTCGGCCAGCAGCGCTTCCCGGTCGTTGCCGGCGGGGGACTGCTTGACGACGAAACCGCCCTTCGAGCCGACCGGCACGATCACGGCATTCTTGACGATCTGGGCCTTCACCAGGCCGAGGATCTCGGTGCGGAAGTCCTCCATCCGGTCGGACCAGCGCAGGCCGCCGCGGGCTACCTTGCCGCCCCGCAGGTGGACGCCCTCGATGCGCGGCGAATAGACGAAGATCTCGAACATCGGGCGCGGCTCGGGCAGGTTCGGGATCTTGACCGGGTTGAGCTTGAACGACAGGTAGGTCTTGCCGCCGACGTCGGGGCCCTTCTGGTAGTAGTTGGTGCGCAGCGTGGCGTCGATCATCGCCAGGAACTGGCGCAGGATGCGGTCCTCGTCGAGGTTGGCGACGGTGTCGAGAAAGCCCAGCATCGTATCGCGCAGCGCATCGCATCGCCCCGTCCGGTCCGAGTCCTCGGCGGGGTCGAAGCGCAGGCAGAACAGCTTCACCAGCTGGCCCGCGTAGGCCGGATAGCTGGCGAGTACCTGCTCCATGTAGGACTGGCTGAAGGTGAAGGCCGCCTGCTTCATGTACTTGGCGTAGGCCCGCAGGATGCGGATCTCCCGCCACGACAGGCCGGCGAGCAGGGTCAGCCGGTTGAAGTCGTCGTTCTCGATGCCGCCTTGCCAGACCTGCAGGAAGGCATCATGGAAGCGTTCGCGCAGGCGCTCGACCGGGATCTCGCCGGGGCGGGCGAGCGTCATGCCGAAATCGTGCACCCAGAACTTCAGGCCGTCCTGGCGGGTGATCTCGGCCGGCCGCTCGTCCACCACGCGCACGCCCATGCGCTCGAGCATCGGCAGGCTGTGGGACAGGGGTACCGGCGCTCCGGCGCGGAATAGCTTGAAGTTGAGCTGGCCCGGTTCGGCCTCGAGGGGCACGTAGAGATTCATCGCCAGCGGTCGGCCATCGGCCAGGGACTCCATCTGCTCGATGTCGCGCACCGCCATGCGGGCGGGATACTCTTCCCGGTAGCCGGCCGGGAAGCCGTTGCCGTAGCGGTGGAAGAGGGTGATGCCGCGTTCCTCGCCGAGGTGTTCGACCAGGGCCTCCCGCAGGTCGTCCTCCCAGCGGCGCGACACCCGCACGAGGCGGGCCTCGAGCTCGCGCACGTTGACGTCCGGCACGCCGGACTGGCGCAGGCGAACGATGATGAGGATGCGCGCCAGCGCCGATTCGGAGAAATGCACCTCGAACTCCGAGGCGATGCCGTCGTAGGCCTCGGCCAGGGCCGCCTGCATGCGCTTGCGCTGCTCGGTGTTGTAGTTCTCGCGGGGGACGTAGATCAGGCAGGTGACGAAGCGGCAGAAGGTGTCCGGACGCACGAACAGACGGATGCGCTGGCGCTCGCCCAGTCGCAGGATGCCAATGGCATTGTGGAACAGGTCTTCGACGGTCGCCTGGAAGAGCTCGTCCCGCGGGTACTGCTCGAGGATCGTGACCAGCGCCTTGCCGGCATGGCTCTTGGGCATCAGGCCGGCCCGCTCGATCACCGCCGTGACCTTGCGGCGGAGCAGGGGGATGCGCTTGGGGTTGGTGTTGTAGGCCGTGGAGGTCAGCAGGCCGATGATGCGCCGTTCGCCGGTCACCTGACCGTCGGCGTCGAAGGTCTTGACCCCCACATAGTCGAGATAGCCCGACCGGTGAACGGTCGAGCGGGTGTTCGACTTGGTGATTGTCAGCAGGCTCGGCAGGTGCGCCTGGGCACGGATCTCGGCCGGCAGCGCGGCAAACGAAGCCGAAAACTGGGTTGCACCGCTTTCCCGCAGCAGGCCGAGGCCCGTGCCGGGCAGCACGCGCAGCTCGTTCTCGCCATCCTCGGCGACCAGCTCGTAGTCGCGGCAGCCGAGCAGCACGAAGTTGTCGTCAGCGAGCCACTGCAGGAACTCGAGCGCCTCGGCCGTCTCGTCGGGATCGCCCGGCGGCGGCGCGCTGTCGACGCCGCCGATGATGTCCGACAGGCGCTGGCGCATCTTCGGCCAGTCGCGCACCGACGCGTGCACGTCGGCGAGCACATCGGCCAGCCCCTTTTCGATTGACGCCAGGTGCTCGGGCTCCGTGCGCCGGTCCACCTCCACGTGGATCAGCGATTCGAAGCTCGCGCCCTCGCTGTCGCCGGGTTCGGCGAGGCTCAGGTAGCGGCCGTCATCGTCGCGTCGCACGCGCATCACCGGGTGAACGATCAGGTGCAGCGTGAGCCCCTGGCGATTGAGCTCCATGCCCACCGAATCGACCAGGAAGGGCATGTCATCGCCGACGATTTCGATGATGGTGTGGGTCGACTCCCAGCCGTGCTCGTCGAGCCGGGGATTGAAGGCACGGATGCGCGTGCCGCCGGTGTACTCGCGAATGAAATGCCAATGGCTCGCGAGCGCACCGTAGAGGTCCGCGGGCTGTCGTTCGACGAAGTCCTCGGGGTCCACCTGGCGGAAGTACTGGTGGGCGAATTCCTCGAGCAGG
This sequence comes from Rhodocyclaceae bacterium, assembly GCA_050303815.1. GTDB lineage: Bacteria > Pseudomonadota > Gammaproteobacteria > Burkholderiales > Rhodocyclaceae > Cognatazoarcus. Next base: position 12,961 of record JBNLCM010000175.1, on the reverse strand, counting down.
GCAGCCTTCTCGGTGGGCATGCGGTCGTGGATCAAGGTGAGAACCTGGGCAAACAGATCCTCGGAACCGGCTGCTGCGAGCGGCGACATCGGGTATCTCCTCGGCATGTTCTTGGTTTTCGGACCACGGCGCTGCGGGCGTTCGCCGTCCAATGCGATCGAACTCCCGGCGATCAGGGTACTCAAGTAGCAGTGTAGGCACGTTGCGCGTCCGAAGCACGCGCGGGCTGGCGCGGCGCCGGTCCGGATGGCTAGACTGCAGCGCAGGGCGTCATCGAGCAGGTGCCGCGAACCGATTGAATGGGAGGAAGAATGCTTGAGTTGAAGGATGGCCGGTTGCTGCGTGATCAGTGCTTCGTGGATGGCCAGTGGCGCGGTGCAGACAGCGGCGCGACGTTTGCGGTGACCAACCCGGCCACGGGTGAGACGGTGGCGTCGGTGCCGGAGATGGGCGGGGCGGAGACCCGGGCGGCGATCGAGGCGGCGAACCGGGCCTTGCCGGCCTGGCGGGCAAGGACCGCCGGCGAGCGGGCACGCATCCTGCGCCGCTGGTTCGACCTGATGCTGGACCACCAGGAGGATCTCGCCGTGCTGATGACCGCCGAGCAGGGCAAGCCGCTGGCGGAGGCCCGTGGCGAGATCGCCTATGCGGCGTCGTTCATCGAATGGTTCGCCGAGGAAGGCAAGCGCACCTACGGTGACCTGATCCCGGCTCACCAGGCCGACAAGCGCATCCTCGTCAGCAAGGAACCGATCGGGGTCTGTGCCGCGATCACGCCGTGGAACTTCCCGTCGGCGATGATCACCCGCAAGGCCGGTCCGGCGCTGGCCGCCGGCTGCACGATGGTGGTGAAGCCGGCTGAATCGACGCCCCTGTCCGCCTTTGCGCTGGCCGAGCTGGCCGACCGGGCGGGCATCCCGGCCGGTGTGTTCAACGTGCTCACCGGCGACGCCCGGGCCGTGGGCGAGGAAATGTGCGCCAATCCGATCGTGCGCAAGCTCTCGTTCACCGGCTCGACCGAGGTCGGTCGCATCCTGATGAAGCAGTGCGCGCCGACGATCAAGAAGCTCTCCCTCGAGCTGGGCGGCAATGCCCCCTTCGTGGTGTTCGACGACGCCGACCTGGACGCTGCCGTCGAGGGGGCCATGGCCTCCAAGTACCGCAACGCCGGCCAGACCTGTGTCTGCGCCAACCGGCTGCTGGTCCAGCGGGGCGTGGTCGACGCGTTTGCGGACAAGCTGGCGTCGGCGGTCGGCAAGCTGAAGGTCGGCAACGGCATGGAGGCGGGCGTCACGCAGGGACCGCTGATCGAGCCGGCCGCTCTGGACAAGGTGGAAGAGCTGCTCGGCGACGCCGTTGCGAAGGGCGCTCGGGTGGTCTGTGGCGGCAGGCGGCACAGCCTCGGCGGCACCTTCTTCGAGCCGACCATCCTGGCCGGTGCGACGGCCGGCATGCGGCTCGCGCGCGAGGAGATCTTCGGCCCCGTGGCGCCGATCTTCACCTTCGATACCGAGGCCGAGGCCATCGCGATGGCCAACGACACCGAATATGGCCTGGCGGCCTATTTCTACACCACCAGCCTGGCGCGGACGATGCGCGTCTCGGGTGCGCTCGAGTACGGAATCGTGGGGGTGAATACCGGCATCATCTCGACCGAGGTGGCGCCCTTCGGAGGCGTCAAGGCATCGGGGCTCGGCCGCGAGGGATCGAAATACGGCATCGAGGAATACCTCGAGATCAAGTATGTCTGCATCGGCGGTGTCTAGGATCAGCGGGCCGATGTCTGCAGAGGCCGGTGGGACGCCGGCATGAGATGCACGGCAAGTCGGGCAAGACAGGGGTGGGCCACCGGCCCGCGCCTGTCGCCCACCATCTGCCGCCGTACGTGCCTGCTGCCAGGTGCGTTCGCCTGCGGCGGAGGCTCCAGCCGGAGCCGGGGCTCACGGCCGCCCCCGAGGCCTTGAAGGAGGACGCATCTTGATCCGATCGAAGAACCTGATTGTCCGGCACACACAGCCGGAAGACATTCCCAAACTGATCGAACTGCAACAGCGGGTGTATCCGAGCATCCCGCCCTGGACCCGGGCAAAGCTGTCCAACCAGCTGGACGTCTTTCCAGCGGGGCAGCTCACCGCGGAGTGCGATGGCGAGGTGGTCGGATGCGCAAGTTCATTGGTCGTCCTGTGGGACGACTGGGCGGACGCCCACTCCTGGAAGGAGATCACCGCTGCCGGTACCTTCGACAACCATGACCCGGAAGGTCGGACGCTCTACGGTGCCGAAGTCTTCGTTGCCCCGGAAATGCGCGGATCCGGCCTCGGCCACCTGCTTTACGAAGGGCGGCGCACCCTGTGCCGGGAGATGAACCTCAAGCGCATCATCGCCTGCGGACGTTTGCCGGGCTACCACCGCTACGCCGACGAGATGGACGGCGAGATGTACGCCAAGCGGGTGGTCTGGGGCGACTTCCACGACCCGGTGCTGAGCTTTCAATTGCGCGAGGGCTTTCGTTACTGCGGCGTCGTCGAGGACTACATCCCGGAAGACCAGGAGTCCCGCGGCTATGCCTCCATCATCGTCTGGCTCAACCCCGACTACAAGCCCCGCAATCCGACTCAACTGGAACAGGAGGAAGTGCTGTGATCGTAAGAATTGCTGCCGTCCAGTACCTGCTGCGCCCGATCCATGACTGGTCGGGCTTCGAAAACCAGGTCCGCTTCGTGATGCAGGCGGCCGGTGACTACCGGCCCCATTTCGTCCTGCTGCCCGAGATCTTCACGACACAGTTGCTGTCATTCATGGACACCCGCGACCTGCCGAATGCCGTGCGCGGCATGCAGGACTACACCAACCGCTACATCGACCTGATGAAGGAGCTGGCCCAGTACTGGCGCGTGTTCCTGATCGGCGGCAGCCACCCCACGCTGCGCGACGACGGCCAGGTCTATAACACCGCCTACCTGTTCACGCCGGAGGGCGAGGTGCATGAGCAGGACAAGATCCATCGAACGCGGTGGGAGCGCGAGAAGTGGGATACGGCGGCGGGTGACCAGTTGCGGTTGTTCGAGACCCCGTTCGGCAAGGTCGCGATCCTGATCTGCTATGACATCGAGTTTCCGGAACTGGCGCGGATGGTCTCGGAGGCTGGCGCTGAGATCCTGTTCGTTCCGTCATGCACCGACGATCGGCAGGGGTTCCTGCGGGTGCGCTACTGCTGTCACGCGCGGGCGATCGAGAATCAGGTGTTCGTGGCGATGACGAGCACGGTCGGCAACCTGCCGGTGGAGGGCCTGGGTGTGCATTACGGTCAGGCCAGCATCATCACACCATCGGATTTCCCGTTTGCGCGGGACGGCATCGCGGCAGAAGGGACGCCCAACGTCGAACAGATCGTCGTGGCCGACGTGAATCTGAAGAATCTCGACCAGAACCGCGTCAATGGGACGACGATCCCGCTCTACGACAAGCGCCACGACGTGTATGACAACGAGGTGGACCTGATACCGGCGCGCTGACGCGCCGAGTGGCGCGGGCTCAGGCCGCGAGATCGAACAGGTCGGGATCGAAGGCGACGAGCCCGTTGAGTTCGATCATGCGGTCGATTTCCTCGTCCTGTTCGATCGGGCTCATCGGTGTGCGGTGGCTGACGTACTCGAACACGATCCGGGTCACGTCGCGGAGCGGGGTGGGCTGAAGTTCGATGTTCATCATTACATCCTCTCTGTCGGCTCGGGCTGTCTTCCGGTGTCCCTGTCGTTGTCCCGTCTTCAGGGCATGCCCATGAGTCGCGGACTTGTCTTGCAGGGTTCAAGCAGATTCTGTCACCCGTTCGACGCTGCGATGCGGTAATAGCTTACGGTCGCGGTCCCGTCGAGTGTGACGAAATTGGGGGTGTGCGGTTTGAAAGTCTGTTTCCGGGCGATGCGTGGCGCTTACCAGAGCTTGGCGCAGTGGCCGGTCAGCACAAACTCGCCCGGCGGCTGGGCCGGGTCCCCTGTCGACCGGTACGCGACCGCGAGGCGGGTCACCTGCGACAGGAGCGCTTCGGAGGTATCGGCCATCGCGAGGGTCCCGTGGTCGGACAGGGGCAGGGTGCCGAGGAAGAAGGGGGCACCGGCCTTCGGCAGCGCCCACAGCTCGGCGCGTGTGCCGGGGGGCACCTGGGGCGGCGACAGCCATTTGACGTGGACCGTGCGACCATGGCGCTGGGAGCTGACCAGCAGGCGGGCCGTCCCGCCGCCATCGGCCAGGATGCCCACGTAGCTGGCCGGCAAGGCCTGTTCGACGCCGGGCAGCGGCTGGTGCGGACCGATCACCTGGACGAGCCCGGCGGCCACCATGACCACCATCGCGAGACCCAGCGCCGGGCGCCACCAGCCGAGCCAGCCGGCGCGTGCTGGCCGTGGCGTCGAGGCGGGCGTCAGGCGGGCTTCGACGGCGGCCCAGACCCGCTCGGGGGGGCGTATCGAAGGCACCGATGCGGACATCTCCGAGGCCCGGGTCTCCCAGCGTGTGACCGCCGCGGCGACTCCTGCATCGCGCGCTGCCAGGCGGACCATGCGCCGACGGACACGCGCCGTCTGCAGGCCGAGAGCATAGCGGGCAGCCAGCTCGTCGAGCAGGCCCGGATCACGTGGACTCACGACAGGGCCTCCAGGCAGCGCCGCAGGCGATCGAGGCCGCGCCGCAGCCACACCTTGACGCTGCCCAGCGGTGCATCCAGATGGCTTGCCATCTCGCTGTGGCTCAGGCCCCGGTAGAAAGCCAGCGCCAGGCACTGGCGCGGGTGGCCGCGCAGGTCGTCGAGACAGGTGCGCACCCGCAGCGCATCCACGGATTGTTCGAGGAGGGCCAGCGGGTCAGGATGGGCTTCGCGGTCGTCGTCGGTGCCTTCGTCATCGTCGGGCAGGCCCTGCTCGGGGCGGCGGCCCGCCTGCCGAAGGCGGTCGAGGGCCTGATTGCGGACGATGGCGATCAGCCAGCTGATCGGCCGGGCGGTGCCGGGCCGGTAGCTTGCCGCCCGATGCCAGATGGCGACGAAGCTCTCCTGGAGGATCTCCTCGGCCAGCTCGCGTCGGCGCAGCAATCCGACGGCGATACCGAAGAGGCGCGGCGCGGTGGTGTCGTAGAGCATCCGGAACGCGGCGCGGTCCCCCAGCGCGGTGCGCGCCAGGAGATCGGCCAGCGGGTCCAGGTGCGAGTCGGTCATGCAGCGCGAATCGAGGCGGATTGACCTTGTCATTGTGCCTCGATTCGTCCGGGCACATCACGCCGGATTACTGGTAGCCGCCGCTCGAGTAGCCGTAGCTGCCGGTGGCGGCGGTTCGGGCGGAGGCGCCGCCTTCGCGGGCGAGGTGCCAGACGCCGCCCTTGCCGTCGCCGTGGGTGTCGCCCGGCCTGGCATCGCCAGCGAAAAAGTACAGAGGTTGATCGCCGAGGGCCCACTGCAGGCTGCCATCGGCGCGGCGAATGGCTTTCAGCCGGCCCTGGGTGAGGTCGCCCGCCGTGGCGACGTACGGCGGCCAAGCGCGGGTGCAGGCCTCGTCGCAAAGGCTCTGGCCCGGCTGGTCCTTGTCGAAGGTGTAGAGGCTGCGGCCATCCGGCGCCGTCAGCGGGCCGTTGGCGGCGACGTAGGGATTGGACGTGCAGGCGCTGGTCGCGGCCGCGGCGATGAGCAGGGTGGCGAGGAAGAGGGGCTGGGTCATGTCGGTCTCCTGTGGGGATGGGTTCGAGGTGCCTGCGTGATTGCGTGGCGCTCGGAGGGCCTAACGCTGGCGGCGGGCGTTTGGAGACAGGGACGGGAAGATTTTTCTCAGGTGGGGTTGCCGGCGTCGTACAGGTGGGTCGGTTGGGTGAGGATTTGTAGTTGCATAGCTAATTAAAGAGTGCCACCATGGCGCCATGTTCGACCACTGCCTGTACTTCAACACCGCCGCGCTGGCCAGACGCCTCGACCGGGAATGGAGCGCAGCCTTCAAGCCCTTCGGGCTGACCGCGCCGCAGGGGTTCATGCTGCGGGCGGTTCTGGCGGGACCGGGGCAGCTGCAGTCGGCCCTGGCGGAGACCCTTGGGATCTCACGGCCCACGGCGACCCGCGCGGTCGATTCACTTGAGGGGCGGGGCCTGGTCAAGCGCAGTGGTTGCGCGGGCGATGGCCGCCAGACCGCGGTCTGGCCGACCGCCGACGCGGTGGCGCTGGGGGGAGAACTCGAGCGGGCCAGCGGCGAGGTGACGCGCCGGCTCAAGGCGCAGCTGGGCGAGTCATGCTTTGTTGAAACAGTCGCCCGGGTGCGCGGCGTGCGAAGCGCGCTGGGGTAGGTCGTTTTTTTTGTCGTGATAGTTGCAAAGCTAACTAAGGAGAGATGTCATGCCGATCATTCAGGTCAAGCTCAGTGCCGAGCGCTCGCCGCAGATGACCGCGGCGGTATCCGAGATGCTGCTGGAACTGACCTCGCGCATCCTGCACAAGAAGCGCGAGCTCACGGCCATCACCCTCGACTACGTGTCCCCCGAGGACTGGGTGGTGGGGGGGCGGACCCTGGCCGATCAGGGCAAGCACAGCTTCTGGTTCGACATCCGGGTGGTGGACGAGACGAACACCAAGGCCGAGAAGGCGCAGTACATCACCGAGTGTTTCGAGGCCTTCGCCCGCCTGCTGGGTGAGTTGCACGAGGAAAGCTACATTCATGTGCATGACGTCAGGCCGACGGCTTATGGCTATGGCGGACGCACGCAGGAGTATCGCTTCCACCACGCGGCGTGAGGCGGCTCAGGCGAAGTAGCCGTGCAGGTACCAGCCATGGGGCGCCTGCAATTCGCGGAAGATCCACAGCAGGCAGCCATCGCGGGCGCGGGCCACGTAGTAGTCGCGGCGAACCTCGGTGGCCTCCCACCAGCCGCTCTCGATCCGTTCGGGCCCGTCGAGCAGGACCAGCCGGCCCGGTGCGTGGAGGCGCTCGGGTTGCGGCAACAGCCACAGGGGGCGGGCGCCGGACGGCAGGCTGCCGGCGCCGCCCGCTGCGGCGTCGCTGCGTGCCTGTTCCGGGCGGTGGTCGGCCCGGACCTGAAGCTGCCGGACGGCCTCGGTGCCGAGCCGCGCGCGCAGCCGGGCCCGTAGCAAGTCGGCGTTCTCGCGCACCAGGTTGCGGTCGTCGAAGAAATCGCCCGGTAGTGCGGGCAGGGGCACAGGCGCCGCGGCTTGCAGGCGCAGGGCGTCCACCTCCGCCGTGATCGGCAGACGCTCGAGATGTTCGCGGATCAGCAGCAGCAGGCGCTGCTCGTCGCGGCAGGGGGTGCCGCAGAGCACCTCGAGCACGCTGTCCGGGTGTCGCCCCTCATGCTCGAGGATCACCTGCAGGCGGTCCACGCCCGCGTGGCGTGCGCCAAGCCATCCGGAGAGGCCCGCGAGCAGGCGCCGCAACAGGAACAGCAGGGTGTCGCTGCGGTTGGTGGGCACCAGCAGGGGCAGGCGGGCGTGGTAGCTCTGGGGCGGGACGTGGGCTGGCCGGGGATCGGGCCGGCGGCCGAGCGCCCGATCGACGGCGGTCCCGACCGCCTCGCCCTGGCGTCGCGCGAGCGCGTCGCGGGGCAGGGCCATCACGTCGGCCACGTTGCGGCAGCCAATCGCGTGGAGGAGCGACAGCACGCCATTCTCGATGCCGGCCCCGTCGCCCAGTGCGGCCAGGGGCAGGGCGGGGATGCGGTTTGCCAGGGCCTCGGGCGTGGCGACCACGGGCGCGTGGCCGGCGCGGGTCAGCCAGCGGGCGGCCAGCGGGGTCGGGGCCGTGCCATCGAGGTGTACCAGGCCGAGGCCGGCCAGCCCGTCGCGCAGCAGGGCCAGCAGGGCGTCGAGACCGCCGAAGAGGGTCAGGCAGCTTCCGATCTCGAGCAGGATGCAGTCGGGCGGGTCGATGCTGACGGTGGGGGTGAAGCGTCCTGCCCAGCCGGCGACCTCTTCGAGCAGCGCGGTGGCCTGGGCCGGGTCGTGGTCCACCAGCCGCAGGGCGGGCGCTACGGCCAGTGCGCCGGCCAATGGCTGGCCGGGAAAGATGCCGGCGTCGCGCGCAGCCGAATTCGCCGCCACCACGACGGCGCGCGGATGGCGGTCCACCAGGGCCAGGGGCGCATCGTCAGTCGACCCGCGCAGGCTGGCCTGCAGGGCGGGTTCGGGCAGGATCAGGGCGAGCCACAGCATGCTGGAGTGCTGCCTGGGCTTCAGGTGACAGGCCCGGGCGGAAGCGGGCCCGGGTGCGGGAGCGGCGGCCCGGTGCGGCGCCGGCCGGTTCGAAGCGGGTGATCTGCGGCGTGCAGCGGGCACCCAGCGACAGGCGCACCGGTGACGCCAGCAGCGGACCGCGCCGCTTGAGCACCTGAACCGACAGTTCGCCGTCATTGCCGGCATCGAGCTGCAGGCGCAGCACCGCCGGCGAGGGCTGGCGGGCCGCCCGCTGGTCGCGGAACAGGAAGAGCGGTGTGTTGCCCTGTTCTGCAGCCAGTTGCAGGCGTCGCAGCGAGGCCATGTCGAGCTGCGACTGCCAGGCCAGGACCATCGTGCAGCTGCCCGAGAGCAGGGCTTGCCGGGCGGCCCAGCGGATGTCCTGCGGGCGCTCCGGCGCCACCCACAGCAACCGCTCGAGGGGGACGCCGGCCAGTGCCAGGGCCGGGGCGTAGGGAATGAAGGGCGGTGCCACCCAGACCAGCCAGCGCGGAGCGGCAACCTGACGCATCTGCGGCAGCAGCAGGCTCAGCTCACCGGCGCCTGGGTGGTCGCAGAGCAGTTCGACCAGGGCGCCCTCGGGCCAGCCGCCACCGGGCAGTACCGCGTCGAGGGCGCTGAAACCGCTTGGCCGCCCTGCCGGGGGCGTGCCGGCCACGCGTGCACCGCGCCAGACGAGGCCGGCGGGCAATTGGTCGAGGGAGATCGGGCGGGCGCTCATCGGTCGGAGGGGATGGTCGGACGAACAAGGGGCGGCGGGCGGCACCGGCCTAGCGGGCCGTGCCGGGCCCCGTAAAGCAGTGGGTGCCGGTGGACACGGGCATGCCGGGCGGGCGGGTCAGGCCAGCGAACCGTTGCGGATCAGCCCCACGGCGCGTCCTTCGATCACCAGCGGCTGATGGCGGGTGTCGACGACGATGGGCTGGAAATCCGGATTGGCGGGCAGCAGCTCGACCATCGGGCCGCGCTTGGAGAAGGTCTTGACGGTGACCTCGTCGTGTACCCGGGCGACCACCACCTGGCCGTTGCGGGCTTCGGTGGTGCGATGGACGGCGATCAGGTCGCCATCGAAGATGCCCGCGTCGCGCATGCTCATGCCACGCACCTTGAGGAGGTAGTCGGCCCGCGGCGAGAACAGGGCCGGGTCGATCTGCAGGCGCTTGTCCACGTGGGCCTCGGAGAGGATCGGGCTGCCGGCGGCGACGCGGCCGACGAGCGGCAGGCCGAGCCCTTCGGTGAGCCGGATGCCCCGGGCCCGGCCCTCGTCGATGTCGAGCGCGCCCTTGGCCGCGAGGGCCTTGAGGTGGGTTTCGGCGGCATTGGGGGAGCGGAAACCGAAGGCCTTGCAGATCTCGGCCCGGGTCGGCGGGCGACCTTCGTACATCTGGGTATCACGGATGAACTGAAGGATTTCCTGTTGGCGGGCAGTGAGCTTTTCGGTCATGGCGATCTCCGTGTGTGCTGAAATTTTATACAGCTATCGGCGGATTGCAAGCCTGGCGTCGACGGCAGGCCGGCGCCAGGGGGGCGGGCAAACTCGGCTTGAGCCGTGGCCGATGCTGGACTATTCGTTCACAGGTGGCGCGCCCGGTGCCGGGTAGCCGTCGATGACAACGAGAACGCACAATCGGAGGGATCCCCATGCAGATCAGGCCAGTCAGCAGCGTTGGTAGAGTTCGTCGGGCGAACCGGCTAGAATCCGCCGCACACAAGGGGGAGCCCATGCTGCAGAGCGGAGATCGTGCGCCGTTGTTCTCGTTGCCGGATGCCGACATGGAGATGTTCGATCTCGGCGAAGCCCTGCGCCACAACCACGTGGTGCTGTACTTCTACCCGCGCGACAACACGCCGGGCTGCACCCGCCAGGCAGCGGACTTCACCGACCACGAGGACGAGTTCGCCCGCCAGCACTGCATCGTGGTCGGCGTCAGCCCCGACGACTGCCTGACCCACGCCGAATTCCGCGACGAGCATGGCCTGTCGGTCACCCTGCTCTCCGACGAGGACAGCGAGGTCTGCCGGCTTTACGACGTGTGGCGCAAGAAGGAGGTGGACGGGATCAGCAAGATGTCTGTGCTACGGTCCACCTTCATCATCGACCGTCATGGCGTGATCCGCCACGCACTCTATGACGTCAATCCCCGCGGCCATGCGGCCGAGGTTTACGAACTGGTCCAGGCTATGGACGCCAAGGAACACACATAATGCAAATCGTTAAGGACACGGTCGTCACGCTGAACTACACCGTTCGGGATCCGGACGGCAACATGATCGATGATGGCCACCACCCGCTGATCTACCTGCACGGTGGCTACGACGGCGTCTTCAGCAAGCTGGAGGAGACCCTCCAGGGCAAGAACCAGGGGGAAACCCTGCAGGTGAAGCTGCAGCCCGACGATGCCTTCGGCGAGTACGACGAGGAGCTGGTCCTGGTCGAGGACCAGACCCTGTTCCCGGACAACATCGAGGTGGGCATGTCCTTCGAGCGCGTCACCGAGGACGGCGACGAAGAGATCATCTATCGCATCACCGACATTGCCGATGGCAAGGTGGTGGTCGATGGCAACCATCCGCTGGCCGGCGTGGCGCTGGTGTTCGACATCACGATCGCCGAGGTCCGCCAGGCCCTGGCCGAAGAGATTGCCCACGGCCATGTGCATGGGCCGGGTGGCCACCACCACTGAGGCCGCGAGCGCCAGCCGCCGACAAGGGCCGCCCCGGGGCGGCCCTTTTGCTGTCGGGGTGCGACTGAGCATGCCGTCTCCGTTCGGCCCTACAATCCGTTCATGACCGTGATACACCCCGATCGCCCATGAACCGGCTGGCCTCCCCGACGCCCGATGAATCCGCAGCGACTGGCGACGCCACCCTGCGCGTGACGGGGCTGCGCGTGGCCCTGGGGGCCGTGCGCCCGGTGGACGGCATCGATTTCACCCTCCACGCGGGCCGCACCTTTGCCCTGCTGGGCGAGTCCGGCTGTGGCAAGTCGATGACCGCGCTGGCCCTGATGCGGCTGCTGCCCGACGGCGGTCGCATCGAGTCCGGCAGCGTGCGCTTCCATGGCGACGAGCTGCTGGCGCGCAGCGAGGCACGGATGCGGGAAGTGCGTGGCGGCCGCATCGGCATGATCTTCCAGGAGCCGGCGACCAGCCTCAATCCGGTGCTGACGGTATTCGCCCAGATCGGCGAGGTGCTGGCACTGCATCGCGGCCTGGGCGGGCGGGCCGCACGCGACGAGGCCTGTCGCCTGCTCTCGGCGGTGGGCATCCCCGACGCCAGCGAGCGGCTCGACGCCTATCCGTTCCAGCTCTCGGGCGGCATGAAGCAGCGCGTGATGATCGCGATGGCGCTGGCCGGCGAGCCCGAGCTGCTGATCGCCGACGAGCCCACCACGGCGCTCGACGTGACCATCCAGGCGCAGGTGCTGGACGTGCTGGTGGCGCTCCAGGCCAGCCGCGGCATGGGCATGCTGCTGATCACCCATGACCTCGGCGTGGTTGCCCGCATGGCCCACGACGTGGCGGTGATGTATGCGGGCGAACTGGTCGAGCTGGGCACGCGCGACGCCTTCTTCGCCAACCCCCTGCATCCCTACTCGCGCAAGCTCTTCGCAGCCCTGCCGGCGGAGAACCTGCGTGGCTTCGAGCTGGAGACGCTGAAGGGCAGCGTGCCGCGGCTCGACCAGGCGTTCCCGGGGTGCCGTTTTGCCAGTCGCTGTCCGGAGGCCTTCGAACGTTGCCATGGCGAAGTGCCGGCCTGGCACGCGGTGGGCGGGCAGCGCGTGCGCTGCCACCTGTTCGAGTCGGCGACCCCCGACTGGCAGCGCGTGGCGCCACGGGCCAGCGAGGCCGACGCAGCGGCCACGGGCGGGGCCCTGCTGGCCGTGCGTGGCCTGGCCGTGCACTTTCCGATCCGGCGGGGCGTGCTCAAGCGAACGGTCGGTCACGTGCGTGCCGTCGACGGTGTGGATCTCGATCTCGCGCCGGGCCGGACGCTCGCCCTCGTCGGCGAGTCCGGCTGTGGCAAGACCACGGTGGGCAAGGCCTTGCTGCAGCTGGTTGCGCCTACCGGCGGGTCGGTGCAGTTCGACGGTGCGGAGCTGGCCGGGCTGTCCGGCGCCGCCATGAAGCCCCATCGGCGACGCCTGCAGATGGTCTTCCAGGATCCGTTCGCCTCGCTCAATCCGCGCATGCGCATCGGCCAGATCATCGAGGAAGGCATGGCGGCGCTCGGCGTGGGCAGCGACGCCGCGGACCGCCGCGCGCGCATCGCCTCGCTGCTCGAGCGGGTAGGTCTGTCGCCCGACATGGCAGACCGCTATCCGCACGCCTTCTCGGGCGGCCAGCGCCAGCGCGTGGCGATCGCCCGGGCGCTGGCCGTGTCACCGCGGCTGGTGGTCTGCGATGAGCCGACGAGCGCGCTGGACGTGTCGGTCCAGGCGCAGATCCTGAACCTGCTGCGGGAGCTGCAGCGTGAGCTGGGCCTGGCCTACCTGTTCATCACCCACAACCTGGCGGTGGTGGACTACCTGGCCCACGATGTGGCGGTGATGTACCTGGGGCGGATTGTCGAGTCCGGCCCGGCAGCGCAGGTCCTGAAGACCTGCGCCCACCCCTACACCCGGGCACTGCTCGACGCGGTACCCCGCATCGATGCGGAGCCCGGCGACGGCGGGCACGGCGTGATCGGCGGCGAGCTGCCTTCGCCCATCCGGCCGCCCGCCGGTTGCCACTTCCACCCGCGCTG
>JBNLCM010000174.1:0-11037 GCA_050303815.1 Rhodocyclaceae bacterium | reverse complement strand
GGTTACGTCAACGAGTAACTTGAAAAATGCTCATGCTGGGTTACGTGGGTTAGGGTGCTGATGGACTCGCCGGGCATGGCCATGGGCGCCGGTTCGGGGGGCCGGCGGGCAATGGGGGCGCCGCGTGTGGCGAGGGATTCCTCAACGCCGATGGCGGGCCCGAGGCAGCCACCCGGCCTGCCGGCGCCGCACTTGAGCTCTGGAAATCCTGAAGGGTAACTTGGCAAGCGCTAACGTTCAGGTTACTTTAATGCCTATCGGAGGCTTCGAGACATGGAATGGAATCCCGAGACGAAGCAGATGTAGCGCGGCCAGACGTCTTCCGGGTGGGCGACCACCTGGCCCTGGACTTTCTCAATACCCTGGCCGCGCCCCGGGGCGTCCCCATCGAATGGGTGGCTTCTGGCCAGGATTGGCTCGCCTGGCTCGTCGGCTCACGCCTGCTCACGGGCGAGGAGGCCCGGCGGCTCGTGTCGATCTGGCCGGCGTCCGAACTCGATGCCGTGGCCCGGGAAGCCGTCCAGTTCCGGGAATGGCTCCGCGGCCTCGTCGCACGCGTCGCGGACGAGGGGCGCGCGTCACTGAACGCAGCGGATGTCCTTCGGATCAACGAGCTGCTTTCCCGGGAGTCGAGCCATGCTGAACTGGCGTCCGGCGAGGCGCCTGCGGAATGGCGCGTTGCCCGTTGCCACCGTTGGACCAGGCCGGACCAGCTCCTGGCCCTGATCGCGGCGCAGGTCGCCGATCTCCTGGCCAAAGGCGACTGGGGCCTCGTCAGGCAATGCGAGAATCCCCGGTGCACGATCTGGTTCTACGATCGCACGAAGGGCCACCGACGCCGATGGTGCAGCCAGTCGGTCTGCGGCAACCGGGCCAAGGTGGCCGCCTTCCGCGCCCGACAGCGCGGGGAAGCGTGAGGCCTGCCGGAGGCGCCTTGCCTCGCTGCGCGACAGGATGTCGCAACCGATGTGGATGTGGCCCTTCATCTCCAGCCACTCGTCCGTGTCGAGCTTGCCGGGCTTGCGCAGCATCAGGATGGCTTCGCGGTAGCGCTTCGTGAGCCGCCCGGCGCGCAGGAGGGAGAGGTGAGTGCGGGCGTGGGCCGTGCGGATTGGGGGGCGGCCACGGGTTTGACGACGGAGCCGACAGCGCCGGCATCGAAGCCGTCGCGCTCATGCCCGCCCTCGGCGAAGGGGGGTACGAAGACCGCCGGGACCGATTCCGTGACGGGGTGCGCTCTCAGGCGCCGGCAGACCTCGCAGCCAGTCACGTCCGGCACCGGGATGTCTAGGTCGACCCGCGCGGGGGACTGCTCGTGGGCCACTCGCGAGGTGTCCGCACCGGTCCTTGGGCAGATGAGGTGGCAGTCCTCGCGGTCGCCGACCATTGCCTGGATGACGCGCTCATCAGCCCGGAAGTCGAGGTCATCCAGGGCGCTGCAGCGCGACGCGATCCGCCCTTGAGGCCGCCGCGCCCCCAGCTCGTCGATCCGCGCCTCGGCCGGCACGGCTGCGTGTCGCGCCAGGGCGTCGAGGGCCATATTCACGTCCACCCGCCCGCGCGCCGTCTCGCCGAGGCGGGCACGTCGTCAGGTCAGCGCCTCCCGCTCGTGGGTCGCGAGGTCACGGTGGCGCCGTTGCTTTGGATCAGCCGGCAGGCCACTTCGCGATGGATCTCCCCGTTGTCCACCTCCATCGAGCCTGGAATGTCGTGCCGACGGCGGGCTACCTTTCCAGAAACCGCCGCACCGCTTCCAGGTGCTCGGCTTCGTTGTGGCACATGCCCTGGAACACGGCGCACAGGTCAAGGAAGTCCTTCAGCTCCATGCGCTGGGCCATCTTCATCAGGCGCTTGGTAAGGCGCAGGGCCTTCGGGGGCTGGGCGGCGAAGCGGCTGGCGTGGGCCTGGGCGCAGGCCATGAGCTGGTCGGGCTCGACCACCTCCATGACGATGCCGTGTTGCAGGGCCTCGGCGGCGTCGATGACGCGCCCCGACAGGGTCAGCTCGAAGGCGCGCTGGTAGCCGATCAGCCGTTGCATCAGCCAGGCGCCGCCGTCGCCGGGGATGATGCCGAGGTTGAGGAAGGTCTCGCCGAACTTCGCCTTGCGCGACGCCACGCGGATGTCGGCCATGTTGGCGAGGTCGAAGCCGGCGCCGATCGCCGGGCCGTTGACGGCGGCGATGATCGGCACCTCAACGGCCTGCAGGGCGAGCGGGATGCGCTGGATGCCGGCGCGGTAGCGCTCGGCGCACTCGGCCACGCCGCCGGCGAAGTCGCCGCCGCGCTCGGCCATGTCCTTGACGTTACCGCCGGCCGAGAAGGCCGAGCCGGCGCCGGTCATGACCAGCACCGAGACCTCGTCGCTGGCATTGACCCAGCCGGCGACGGCGATGATGTCGTCGATGAGGGCGGTGCCGGTCAGGGCATTGCGCACGTCGTGGCGCTGGAAGGTCAGCGTCGCGACCCGGTCCTCGACCGTGAGGCTGGCATCCTGGAGGATCGGAAGGGTTGTCATCAGTGGCCTCCTGCGCGTTGGGCACCGGGTCGGTCGACGATCACGCGGGCGTCCACCACCGCGTAGCCGTCGTCGTACAGGATCACCGGGTTGAGGTCGAGCTCGGCCAGCTCGGGGTAGGCCTCGACCACGCTGGAGATCTTGAGCAGCAGGTCGACCAGGCCTTCCTTGTCGACCGCGGCCTCGCCGCGCACGCCTTTCAGCACCTTGCTGGCCTTGATCTGTTCGACCATCGAGCGGGCGTCGTAACGCGACAGCGGAATGGCCCGGAAGGTCACGTCCTTGAGGATCTCGACGAAAATGCCGCCCAGGCCGAACATCAGCACCGGGCCGAAGATCGGGTCGCGCATCACGCCGATGATCACCTCCAGTCCCCGGCGCGCCATCGGCGTCACCAGCACACCCTCGATGTCGGCCTGCGGGGCGTAGCTCCGGCACGAGGCCATGATGGCATCGTAGGCATGGCGCAGGGCCGCCTCGCCATGCAGGTTCAGCTTGACGCCGCCCGCGTCGGATTTGTGCAGGATGTCCTTCGACACCACCTTCATCACCAGCGCCTGGTCGCCAAAGCGGTTGGCGATCGCGGGCAGGTCGTCGGCGCTGCGGACGAGCACCTCTTCGGCGACGCTGACGCCATGGGCACGCAGCAGCGCCTTGGCTTCATACTCGAGGAGGTCTCGCCCCTTGCTCCGCGCCTCGGCAAAGGTGGCCTGCATCGACTGAAGCGGGGTGGCGGCCGGGACGTTCTTCTTCTCGTCGCTCGCCGCCAGGAAGATGCCCCGCTCGCCCAGCGCGGCGATGACGCGCACCGCGTTCTCGAGGGAGCTGTAGACGGGCAGGCCAGCCTCGTGGAGGCGGCGCAGGGCAGGGGGCCGGATGGCCTCGTACAGGCTGTAGATGACCAGGGGCTTGCGACACTTGCGCCACAGCTCGATCATCGATTCGGCTCCGCGCATCTCGCCGCCGAGCAGGTCTTCGGCAAAGCGCAGGTAGTAGCCACCGAACATGCCGACGAGGAAGATGGTGTCGACGTTGTCGTCCTCGGCGACGATCTCCATGCAGGTGGCCAGCACGGCCGGGTCGCTGTCGCTGGTGCCGGCCACATCGATGGGATTGGCCAGCGAGGCCTGGGGCACGAGGATGGCCGCCAGCCGGGCACGGGTCGATTCGCTGAGTTCGGCCAGCTCGACGCCGGCCTCGGCGAGGCGGTCGGACGCGATGGTGGCCTGGCCGCCGCCGTCCGACACCACGGCGACGCGCTTGCCTCGGGCCTGTTGCAGCAGCCCGAGGCCTTCGGCCACCGGCAGGATCTCGTCGGAGTTCTGCACCACGCTGACGCCGACCTGGCGCAGCACGTCCACCGTCATCTCGTAGCTGCCGGCCAGCGCGCCGGTGTGCGAGGCGGCGGCCTTCTGGCCCTGCTCGGTGGCGCCGGACTTGTACACCACCACGGGCTTGGTCTCGGTGACCTGGCGCGCCATGTTCAGGAAGCGGCGGCCATCGCGAAAACCCTCGACGTAGAGCGTCGCGACTCGGGTATGGGGATCTTCGCCGAGGTAGCGCAGGTAGTCGTTGAAGCCGATGTCGGTCTGGTTGCCCGGGCCCGCGTAAGTCGAGAAGCCCACGTGGCCGTTGTGCTCGGCCTCGAGCACGAGGGAGAGCAGCATGTTGCCCGACTGGGAGATGAATCCGATGTCGCCGGCCTTGATGTTGGCCAGTGCCAGCAGGTTCACCTTCTTGTGCAGGTTGAACATGCCCGAGGTGTTGGGGCCAATGATTCGGACCTGGCCTTCGCGCGCCGCGTCGAGCAGGTCCTTCTCCAGCGCGATGCCCTCGGGGCGGCCGGTCTCGCGGAAACCGCTGGCGAGCACCACGGCGCCCTTGACACCCTTCTGGCCGCACTCGCGCACGATGGCCGGCACGGTCGGCCCCGGCGTGCAGATCAGCGCCAGGTCGACGCCATCGGGCAGGGCCTGGACCGTCGGCAGCGTCTTGATGCCGAGGATCATGTCGGTCCTGGGGTTGATCGGGTAGATGGCGCCCCGGTAACCGTCCTTGATCAGGCCGATCATGGCCTTGTAGCCCCGCTTGGTCGGGTCGGCGGAGGCGCCGACGATGGCGATCGAGCCGGGCGACAGGAAATCGTGCAGCGGGCTGGGCTCGGAGAATCCGTTCAGCTTGGTCGGCATGTCATTCCCCCTTGAAGACCGGCGTGCGCTTCTCGGCGAAGGCGTCGATGCCTTCCTGCCAGTCACGGGTCGTGCCGACGAACATCATGCCCTCCAGCTCGGCAGTCAGGCAGGCATCGAGGGTGCGTTCGGCGGACCGGTTGAGTTGGGCCTTGGCGAGCTCCATCGAGAACGGCGCCTTGCTGGCGATGCGCAGTGCAAATGCGCGGGCGGCGTCCAGGAAGCCATCGGCAGGCAGCACCCGGTTGGCCAGCCCGATGCGTACGGCCTCTTCGCCGCCGATGCGCTCGCCGAGGAAGACCAGTTCGCGGGCCTTTGCCAGGCCCACCAGGCGGGGCAGCAGCCAGGTCACGCCGCCACCCAGGAAGTTGCCGATGCTGACCTCAGGCAGGCCGATCTGGGCGTTGTCGGCCATCAGCAGGAAGTCCGAAGCCAGCGCCAACTCGGCGCCCGCCCCCAGGGCGAAGCCGTTCACGGCGGCAACCACCGGTTTCTTCAGCTCCAGCAGCCGCTTGCAGACGATCTGCTCGCCCTGGAGATACTGGCGCCGGTCGAAGGCCGTGCGGCCCACCTTGTGCTCCTTCAGGTCGGCGCCGACGCAGAAGGCGCGACCTTCGCCGGTGATCATCACAACCCGCGACTCGCGATCGGCCTCCGCTTCGGTCAGGGCCGCGTTGAACTCGGCATAAAGTTGCTCGGTGACGGCGTTCAGGCGGTGGGGCCGGTTGAAGCGGATCTCCGCCACGCCGTCGACCACCTCGAACCGGATCGTTTCATAGCTCATGGGCGCTCCTCCTCTCTATGTTTGCAGGAATGTTACGCCTGTGACGCCGGCGCGCGTGCCGACCGCCGCCACGCACGCACGAAATGACATGGGGCCAGCCGGCAGGCTGGCCCCATCGGGGTGGGGAGCGGGGATCAGCGACCGGCCACGGTGCCGTCGCGGCGCAGGTCGCCGCCACCGATCAGCGTGAAGTCGTTGCGATCGTTGCCCTCGCCATGGTGACGGCCTCGGCCTCGACGGTCGTCGTCGGCTTCGTCGTACACCACATGGATGATCGACAGCCCGCTTTGCTGCGCGATGATGCCCGGGTTCGCGTGGCCGCGCGCTTCGAGCTCGGCCTTCAGCGCCTCGGCGTCATAGTCGAGCGTCACCCCGGGGATGGGCGCCTCGATGTCGGTGCGGCCGTTCCGGTTCATGTAGTGGGGCACGTTGATCGACTGCTGCGGATCGAGGCCGAAGTCGATGTGGTTCATGATCGACTGGGCGGTGTAGCCGATGATCCGCGACCCGCCGGGCGAGCCCGTCACCAGTTCCACCCGGCCCTGGGCGTCGAAGACGATGGTCGGCGACATCGAGCTGCGGGGCCGCTTGTTGGGCTGCACCCGGTTGGCGATGGGCACGCCGCCGGATTCTGCGTCAAACGAGAAGTCGGTCAATTCGTTGTTGAGCAGGAAGCCCCGCACCATCACGCCATTGCCGAAGGAGCTCTCGATGGTGGTCGTCATCGACAGGGCGTTGCCGTAGCGGTCGACGATCGAGATGTGGCTGGTGCCGGTGAGCTTGGCCGTGGGGTCGGGGGCGGTCGGGTCGAACTCGCCCGGCGGCACGCCGGCATCGGCCGTGCCCATGTCGGTGTCGGTGATCAGCGCGGCGCGGCTGGCGAGGTAGTCCTTGTCGAGCATGCCGGCGGCCGGCACCGTGACGAAGTCGGTGTCTCCGACGTACAGGTTGCGGTCGGCGAAGGCCAGCCGGCCGGCCTGGGTAAAGAGGTGCACGTTCTCCACGTCGAGCGGGTCGCCGCCGATGTCGAAGTGCTCGAGGATGCCCAGAATCTGTCCGACCGCGAGGCCGCCGGACGAGGGCGGACCCATACCGCAGACGTCACGCCCGCGATACAGGATGCATACCGGCGTCCGCTCGATGACCTGATAGTTCGCGAGGTCGTCCGTCGTCATGTCGCCCGGGATGGCAGGGTCGCCCTGCACGGCGGCGGCGATGTCGGCCGCGATCGGGCCGTGATAGAAGGCATCGGCACCGCCGCTGCGCATGGCCTTGAGGGTGCGGGCGTAGTCGCGATTCACCATCCACGTGCCGGCCGGTTTGGCGGTGCAGTCCGGGTTGGCGAAGTAGGCGAAGGCGACCGGATCGCGGAAGAACAGGCGGTCGTCGCAGGAGGCGTTGCGCGCCAGCAGACCGGCCACCTGTTCGGAGGTGCGGCCGGTCAGCGCAAAGCCCCGCTGGGCGAGCGTGATCGCGGGTTGAAGCAGGCGCGGCCACGGCTTCCTGCCGAAGCGCTCATGCACCACCTCCATGACCCGCGGCGTGCCCGGCACGCCGACCGACAGGCCGCTTTGCCAGGCGGCGGAGAAGCCGAGGCCGACGAATCGGTCTTCGCCCGCTGCGGCCGGTGCCTTTTCGCGAGCGTCGAAGGTGGTGGTCGTGCCGCTGGCTGCGTCGTAATAGACCACGAAGGCGCCGCCGCCGAGGCCACTCGATTGCGGCTCGACGAGACCCAGCACCGCCTGCGCCGCCACCATCGCGTCGGCTGCCGTGCCGCCGTTCTTCAGGATGTGCGCCCCGGCGAGGCTGGCGAGCGGATTGGCCGTCACGATCATCTCGCGCTGCGTGACGACCGCTTCCGGGAGCGCCTGCGACCACGCGGTGGGCGCGGCCTGGAGTGCGGTGAATGCGACCAGGGTCAGGGCCGCCGCGCGGATGCGGGACGGCGGGGCGAAACGGCGCAATGCCGAGCTTGCGTCGAACATGAACAACCTCCTTGCTGGGTGGGAGACGTGGGCCTTTGCGGCCTCTATGCGGGAAACGTAGTCGAGTGGCCGGCCCTTGTCCATGTGCGCTGCGGCGATGTGGCAGCGATCCGGGGAGCGAATGGCCATGCAAATGTGATCGATTCGGGAGGATTCGCCAGGGGCCGCAGCGGGAGTATCGCTGTGACCGGCCAAGGCCGGCCAACAACACGGACTACTACTGGAGAACAGCATGACTTCCCGAACCTTGCGTCACCTCACGGCCTCCCTGCTCCTCGCCGGCGGCGTGGCCATTGCCGTCCCCGCGGCCGCCCACGGCCACGGCGCGCACCACTCGGCCGAATCGCGCGACAGCGGTGGCCTCGTCTATGTCATGACGAACGCCGCCGAGGGCAATGCCATCCTCGTCTACCTGCGCGACCGCCACGGGCGCCTGCGGGCCGTGCCGGGGGCGACGACCCCCACCGGTGGTCTCGGCGGCAGCAACAATGCCGCCATCGATCCGCTGGGTTCCCAGAATGCGCTGATCTACTCGGCCGAGCGTGAGGTGCTGGTCGCCGTCAATGCCGGTGACAACACGGTCTCGATCCTCGACGCCGGCTTTCGCGGGCCGCGCCTGCGGGTGCTCGAGGTGGCCGACTCCGGGGGCTTCATCCCGGTCAGCGTGGCCCTCAATGACGATGTGCTGTACGTCCTGAACGCCGGTGGCAGTGGCACCGTCGCCACCTTCCGGCTCGGTGACGACGGGGCGCTCGAATCCCTCGGCCAGTACGACCTCGGGCTCGCCAACGCGACCAGCATTCCCTTCAACAACATCTTCGCGCCCGGCCAGGTCGGCGTCGACCGGCTGGCCCGCCGGCTGGTCGTCACCCACGCCGGCGGTGGCGAGCTGCTGGCGATCGATCTGGACGAGCAGGGCGTGCCCGCCGGTGCGATCCAGCGGACGCCCGCGCCCGGTGTCGTGCCCTTCTCCTTCGACGTGACCGAACACGGCTCGATCCTCGTCGCCGAAGCGGGCAGCGGATCCCTCTCGGCCTTCGATGCCACGCCAGCGGGGATGCCGCTGCAGGTCACTGCGGCGGCGGTGGCCAACGGGCAGGCTGCCAGCTGCTGGGTCGTGGCCCACGACGGGGGCTTCGCCTTCGTCAGCAACACCGGCTCGAGCACCCTGTCGAGCTATCTGGTGTCGCGCCACGGCGCGCTGGTGGCCCTCGAGCCGGTCGCCGCATCGACGGGCGCGGCGCCGACCGACCTGACGCTGGCAGGTGAGCAGCGCTACGTCTATACGCTGGATGCCGCCGCCGGCTCGATCTCCGGCTTCCGGGTCGATACCGAGACCGGTGCGCTGAGCCCGGTCTGGACCCAGACGGGTCTGCCGGCGGGTGCCGGTGTCCAGGGCATCGCCGCGCGGGACCTGTGATACGGACGGGCACCCCGGGCGGGGTGCCCGTCGTTCGTGGAATTGGGTGACTTCACCCGGTATCGGGTCTTTTTCGTCCCCAGCTCCCCGCCGGTGGCCTGCGCTGAACGGCCGGCCACGTGAGCGAAGCTCAAGCGCAAAGCGGGATGCCCGGTCTTGTGCAGCGCGGGGTTTCGATCCTTCCCGCCATGAGGCCGAATGACTCCCCTGGCGGTTTGAACGGTGTGGTACGCCGTTTGCAACAGGAGATTTGGCTGGAGTCCCAACGTGGCGATGAAAGACAAGACCCGTGCGGACTTTTTGCGGACCACGCCCTGGGTGGTTCAGGCAGAGAGAAACGGCCCCGATCAACGACAGCACTGACGTACTGGTATTGGGGAGGCCTCAAATGAACACCATGATTTCCGTAAGCACCCTGGGCCGGGCGGTCTCCAGGCTGGGCTGCCTGCTGGCCGCGCTGCCCGTGCTGGCGCACGCCGCGATCGTCGAAATGGACGCGCGCGATTTCCGCGACGCAACGGCGAGCACCGCCCTTGCCACCGAAGACTTCGAGGGGATGCCGGCAGGCCCCCTGGATTCGCCGGTGCCCTTGTCCAATGGCCTCATCTACAGTTCGGCCGCGCCCTGGATCCTGGCGCCGGCGCCGGGCTTTACGTCGCTGACCGGGAACACGCCCCTGTCGGCGCCACGGACCTTTATCGTGACGGAGCCGGGCATCAACGCGTTCTCGGTGGACCTGTTCGTCCAGCAGGCCGACGAGTACGACGTCACCGTCACGACGACGCGGGGCAGCACGCTGCGTATCGCGGCCCGTCGCGGCGACAAGTTCGAATCATTCTTCGGGGTGGTGGTCACCGACGACACCCTCCAGAGCGTCACCTTCACCGCAGTGGGTGGTTCGGCGGGGCCGGGCACCGACGGGGCCGGTGTCGGCAACTACACCTTCGATAACGCAACGGTCGGGACGGTCGTGCCGACCTCCGGCAAGCGAAAGGGCAAGAACCGGAATTGATGACTTAGAGACGAGCCAGTCCGCTTTTCCTCCCCTGGGGCGGCCAGCAGCATCTGGTCGCCTTCTTTTTTTTCCGGAAACCGCCAGAGCCATGCCGGGGAATTTACTCCGGCAAGGCCCACTCGAGTCGCAGGATGCGGTCGTTGTAGGTGTCGATGACCCACAGGTGCGACCCCCGCACCATGACGGCTTCCGGCTTGCGATAGACATCCGCCGAACGCCCGGCCTCGCCCCCGCCCAGCACCGCCGTCAGGGCCAGCGCCCCCGTCAGCAGGAGTACGCGATGGTTGTATTCGTCGGCGAGCCAGATCCTGTCGCCGTCCAGTGTCAGATACTTCGGCTCGTCGAGCCCGAGTGCCGGCGAACTGACCGCCTTCAGGGCGAGGGACGGCGTGAGGACCTGGATGCGGTGATTGCCGGAATCCACCACGAACAGGCTGCCATCCGGCGCCGCATCCACGTCATGCGGGCGCCGGAACTGCAGTTCGCCAGCGCCCGGGCTGCCGACCGTACGCTCCAGGCGCCCGTCCCGGAAGACCGACAGCCTGCCGCTGCCCGTATGAGTGGCCGCGATACGCCCGTCCGGCATGACCGCCACGCCCTCCGGGGCCGAGAGGCCACCCAGTTCGCCGATCAGCCGGCCGCGGGCGCCGTCCACTTCGTAGATCGCGATGCGCCCGTTGCCGGTATCGGCCACCAGCAGGCGGCCCGAGGCGTCGAACTCGGCATCGTGCGGGAAGGCGAGCTCGCCTTCCCCGAAGTGGCCCAAGAGCTCGAGGCTCATCGCATCGAGGACGCTGATGCGGCTGTGGGCCATGTCGGTCAGGTAGATGCGCTCGCCATCCGGCGAGAACGCGCCGTCATGGGGGCGCGACAGGCCGCTGGCCTGCTCTGCGCGCTGGACGACGGAGACCGCCGGCGCTGCCGCCAAGGCACAGGCGAGGCTGAGGCCGGCGAGGGCCGCGAGGAGGTGGCGGTGGCGCATGCAGGTCGCTCCGTTGGGCTCAGGGTGGCGCGATGTCGCCGATGCGGCGCGGTTGGCCCGTGCCGTCGAGTGCAAACAGCACGCCGCCACCGCTTGGTGCGCCGCCGCCAGCGATGGCGCTGATCGTCACCTGGTGGGTGACGAGG
>JBNLCM010000173.1:0-17616 GCA_050303815.1 Rhodocyclaceae bacterium | reverse complement strand
GGATGCCCGTTCTGGTCCGCGTAGCCGATCCGGACGCGGCTGCCGTCGGGCAGTTCGACACGGCCGGACCCCTGGACCTGCAGGAAGAACAGTTCGATCGGGTCCTCCGCCCACAGGAGCACCGGCGCCGGCAGATCGGCGCCGAGCTGCTCAATCTCGCCCCGGGTCCAATAGGGGCGCAGCCGTCCGCCGTCCAGTCGGCCGCGCAGGCGAAACTTGGCCAGGTCCGGATAGACATCGGCGAGCTCGACGCTCACCAGGTCGTCCGGCACGCCATGAATCGGCCACCGCGCCTGGGCATCCCGCGTGACGCGGCCGCGAATCAGCGGCTCGTAGTAACCCGTCACCATGCCCTGCTCGCTGCCATCGCCATTCACGAGCTGCCAGGGGCGTAGCGACGCCGTGAGGAACGCGCGCAGCGAGGCCTCGTCGGCGAGCGAACCGAATGATGCGAGTCCCGTGCAGAAACTCGTCCAGGTCGGTTGCGCCTGCAGGCGCGAGCAGGACTGCCGAAGCGCAGGAAGCACCTCGACCAATCGATCGGCGTCGAACCCGGGCAGCGCCTCGAAACCACTGGGGCGCAGGCGTCCGCCCTCTGGTGCCAACCTGGGGGAGGTCGGCGGAGGCGGCTGCACCTCGGGGCACTTGGGGCAGCTCGGGCACACGGGGCAGACCGGGCAGACGGTGGCCGGACAGGCCGGCGGCGGCGGGCTGGCGCAGGCCCCCAGCAAGGCCAGGGCGGCCCCTGCCAGCAGGCGGCGCAGGAAGGAATCGGGCATCGGGGATCGGTTAAACTCGCGGCGCAAGGCACCGAGTATAAGGCGCCTGCCGAAACCACCCCCGGGCCGCAGCCAGGCCCTGACCGGAGACTCGCCATGTGGGTGATCCTTCTCGAGGCAGGCGTGGCCCTCAGCCTGCTGTTGATCATTGTCTGGGCCACCTGGCCCCGCAAGAACAGGAATACCGACCCCGATGAACGCAAGCCCTGAGCTCGCCGCACTGCTGGCCCGCGCCGAGCGCGTGCTCGATCGTCTGGAAACGATGCTGCCCGGCCCCGTCGAAGCGCCGGACTGGCAAGCCGCCACCGCATTCCGATGGCGTCGGCGGCATGGCCAGGCCCGCCTGGAGCCGGTCACGGCCCCCCACCGCATCCGCCTCTCCGACCTCAAGGACGTGGACCAGCAGAAGGCCCGGATCGAGCAGAACACGCGCCAGTTCCTCGCCGGCCGGCACGCCAACAACGTGCTGCTCACCGGTGCCCGCGGTACCGGCAAGTCCTCGCTGGTGAAGGCGGTACTGACCGCCCACGCCAAGCGCGGCCTGCGCCTGATCGAAGTGGACAAGGGCGACCTGATCGACCTGCCGGACATCGTCGAGCTCGTGCGCGAGCGTCCGGAGCGCTTCATCCTGTTCTGCGACGACCTCTCCTTCGAGGAAGGCGAAGCCGCCTACAAGGCGCTCAAGAGCGTGCTCGACGGCTCGGTGGCGGCCGTGGCCGACAACGTGCTGATCTACGCCACATCCAACCGTCGCCACCTGATGCCCGAGTTCATGGACGAGAACCTGCAGGCCCGCCACGTGGATGGCGAGGTGCATCCGGGCGAGGCCGTCGAGGAGAAGATCTCGCTCTCCGAGCGTTTCGGCCTGTGGCTGTCGTTCTACCCGTTCAGCCAGGACGAGTATCTGCACGTGGTCGCCCACTGGCTGAAGCAGTTCAAGGTGCCCGCCCACGAATTCGACGCTGCACGTGGCGAGGCGCTGCAGTGGGCACTGATGCGGGGCTCGCGCAGCGGTCGCGTGGCCTGGCAGTTCGCCCGCGACTATGCCGGCCGCCTCGAGGACGGCGCATGACGGCTCGCAAGCGGATCGAGGTGGCCGCGGCAGTCATGACCCGGCCGGACGGGCGGTTCCTTCTCGGCCAGCGCGCGCCGGGGACCTTCTATCCGGGCTTCTGGGAGTTTCCGGGTGGCAAGGTCGAGCCCGGCGAAGACGCGCGCGCCGCGCTCGTACGCGAGCTGGACGAAGAGCTCGGCATCCGCGTGGCGGCCTGCTGGCCCTGGCTGGTGCGCGAGTTCGACTACGAGCACGCCCATGTCCGCCTGAACTTCTTCGAGGTGCCCGCGTGGGCTGGCGATGTGAACGATCACGTCCATAGCGCCCTGTCGTGGCAGCGTGCCGATGCGCCGTCGGTCTCCCCGATGCTACCCGCCAACGCGCCGGTTCTGAATGCGCTGCGCCTGCCGCGCCGGATGGGGGTCACCCAGGCTGCGTCGCTCGGCGTCGCGGAGCAGCTCCGACGACTGGATGCCGCCCTTGCCGATGGCCTGGGCATCGTCCAGATCCGTGAGCCATCGCTAGACGCGGCGCAGCGCGAGGCCCTGGTGAAGGCTGCCCTGCCCCGCTGCCGGTCGGCCGGCGCGCTGCTGCTGGTCAATGGCGATCTGGCGCTTGCCCGGCGCTGTGGCGTCGACGGTGTCCACCTGCCCGCCCGCCAGCTGGCCACGCTGACGGCGAGGCCCGATTTTGAATGGGTCGGCGCGTCCTGCCACAGCCGAGACGAATTGCGGGCAGCCGCCGCGCTTGACGTCGATTACGCGTTGCTCGGCCAGGTTGCCGCGACGCCCAGCCACCCCGGCGAGACGCCGCTGGGCTGGCCAGGCTTCAGCGCACTGGCGGCAGGGCTGCCGATGCCCGTCATGGCGATTGGCGGCCTGGGTCGCGGGGACATGTCGGTCGCGCGCGCAGCCGGCGCCCACGGCATCGCGGCGATTCGCGATGCGTGGCAAGCCAGCGACGCCTGACGGGCTACGGCGTCGCGCTGGCGAGGGGCTGCTGGGTGGACGTGACGCAGTGGATCTCGAGGCCCGCGGGGCGGTCCGCGTCGCCCGGCGGACTCAGGCAGTAGCTGAGGTTGTCGACGGCGACGAGATCCAGCGACGCCTCGCCGAGTGTCATGCGGTAGGCGTGACGAGGGGCCGTTGCGGCGTCTGCGTGAGAGAAGCGGGTGAAGCGCAGCGGAGAGGCCACACAGCGCATCTGCTGGACTTGCGCGGCCCCCTGCCTCAGCACCGCGCCAATCGCGGCCGATCGCTGTTCGCACGCGGCGCGGCTGTCAGTATTGACGAAAGCCGCCGAGAGCTGGCCGTCGCCGAGCAGGGTCAGGATCACGAGCACGTGGGCAAGCGCCGTCATGCGGGCCTCCGGAGTGCCTCGGCACCGGCTGTTCCCCGCTCAGGCATGACCGTCCCCGTCGGCTTCCCCGGCGGGCTCGCTGCCCGCCACCCGGTACTGGTCGGAGGCCCAGGCGCCCAGGTCGATCTGCCGGCATCGTTCACTGCAGAACGGTCGCCAGCGATTCTCGGGCGCCCAGACAGCGGCCTGTCCGCACTGGGGGCACTTGACGGTCCGGCGGACCGGCGAATGCGGTTCTTCGGTGCCTGTCATCAGAGATTGCAAAAGGTCAGTTCGAAATTCACGTCGGCCTCGGACTGGCGGGGCCGGCTGAGGGTCTCCGGCATCATGAAGCGGATGTTCAGCGCGTATTTGTTGGCGCTGATCTCCGGCACGGCCGCCAGGCCACGGGGAATCCGCACCCGGATCATCTGCGCCGTGCGCCCCCCCATGGTCATCTGGAAACTGCCGCGCCGGGCCACGAGCGGCTCGGGGCGACCACTGCCGCGGAGCAGGCGCAGCACGATGAGCAGGCCATCGCGGATCGGCGTCATCGGGTGGAGCCAGTTGGCGAGGTCCCGCTGGCGGGACTCGACGTCCCGGTTGAGCCAGAAATGGTAGGCCGGCAGGTCGAACTGGCAGGCGCCGCCGGGAATCGCCGCGCGGCTGCGAATGGCCATCAGCCACTCGTTCTCTCGCAGGTACTGGCCGATCTTCCCCGCCATCGCCAGCAGCGCCGCCGACGCCTGCTCGATTTCGTAGAGGGCGCCGGAGAGGGCTTCCTCGGAGATCTCGGGATTGTTGCGGAAGGAGAGCAGGATCTGTCGCTGGCGCTCGAGCTCCTGGACCAGGTCCACCTTCAGGTCCGCCCGGCTGGCCACCTCGAGGACCTCGAACAGGGAGATCAGCGCGCAGTGGTGATCGAAGGTTCCGCTGCCGGCAATGAAGTGCCCGATGCGCGAAAAGAGATCCTCCAGGCGGAGCAGTGTCCTGATCCGCTCGTTCAGGGGATACTCGTAGTTGATCACCGGAATGGGCTCGACATCGTTGGCTGTTCGGAATTGCGGCCGATCATAGCACAGGGCCCGAGCGCCTCCCGGCGCCCGGGGAGGCGCCTGGACAGGTCGCCCGGGCGCACGCATCAGCATGCGCGGATCGCCCGATAGCGGGCATCGAGCTGCGCGACCTGAGCCTGCAGCGCCTCGAGCGTACCCTGGTTGTCGATCACGTCGTCGGCCGCCTCGAGCCGCCGCGCCCGGCTGGCCTGGGCCGCCATGATCGAACGCACCCGCGCCTCGTCGAATCCGTTGCGCGCCATCACCCGCTCGATCTGGACTGATTCCGGCACGTCGACGACGCACACCCGGTCCATCCGATCCCGGTAGGCCCCCGATTCGACCAGCAACGGAACGACCAGCACCGCATAGGGCGCTCGCGCGGCCCCAAGCGCTCGCGTCGCGGCGTCGAGGATCATCGGATGCAGGATCGCCTCAAGCGCCTGGCGCGCCGCGCCATCGGCGAAGACCAGCGCACGCATCCGGTCCCGGTCCAGGGCGCCGTCCGGTCCGGCGACTGCCTCGCCGAAACGCGCGACGATGGCTGGCATGGCCGCCCCGCCCGGTCCGGTCAGGTCATGCGCGATACGGTCCGTGTCCACCACCGCCGCGCCGAGGGCCTCGAAGCGGTCAGCCGCTGCGCTCTTGCCACTGCCGATACCGCCCGTGAGGCCGATCACCGGCATGGCGGACTGAGGCCGCCCGGCATTCTCCGAAGCGCGGTCAGGGCGCACAGGCTTCCCGCTCGAGATCCGGGAACGCGAGGGCGGAGTCACTGGCGAGGGTCGACAGCGCGTCCGCCGGCCCGCGCATTTCCACCGAATGGATCAGGTTGCCGCGCGCCGTGATTACGCCGCCCTGAACGCCCTTGGCCTCGAGTCGGCCAAGGTGCACCTTGGCCGAGACCTCGTTCTTGAAAAGGCCAAGCGAAATCGCGTACTGGAACGGGCCCTCTTCCTGCAGGATGAAGAGATCGTTGATGCCGCGGGCCCGGATCTGGGTGACCCTCAACTCGGCGGCGCGGCGGGACGCCTGGGGCGGGACGTGGACCCACCAGGAGGTCGGCACCAGTGTGGACTGATCGTCGATGCTCACCTCGTCCGAGGCCTCGCGCGCCATCCGCGCGAGCGCCTCCGCGCGATCGTCGCCAACCCCGATGAAACGCACGCAAGCCAGGGGCACGGGGGCCGGCTCCTGCGGCACCGGCGTCGGCTCGGGCGGCATGACCGGCTCCGGTGCCGGCGCAGGCGGCGCCGGCTCGACCACGTCCGGGACGACCACCACGGGTTCCGCGCGTGGCGGCGGTGCGGCCAGTTCGGCCGCGCTCAACAGGTGGATCGTGTCGGGGCGCAGCTGGTTGGTCAGCCGCTCCGCCTCGCCTCGCGGCTGGCTCGGGGCACCCAGCCAGCCCGCCAGGCCGGCGGCGACGAG
Source organism: Rhodocyclaceae bacterium (assembly GCA_050303815.1). Classification (GTDB taxonomy): domain Bacteria; phylum Pseudomonadota; class Gammaproteobacteria; order Burkholderiales; family Rhodocyclaceae; genus Cognatazoarcus. The sequence continues at coordinate 11,959 of JBNLCM010000173.1, read as the reverse complement.
ACCATTCAGACAGAGCAGGACAAAGAACAGGACGCGAGCCACCGGACGGCTACCCCTTGCCCAACCGGGGCAGATGGGCGAGCGAGCTGGCGATCGCCTCGGCCGGATAGTCGAAGTTCTCCAGCTGACCGGAGAGCATGCGCTCGTAGGCACTCATGTCGAAATGGCCGTGGCCGGTCAGATTGAAAAGCAAGGTCTTGGGCTCGCCCGTCTCACGACAACGCACCGCCTCATCGATCGCCGCGCGAATGGCGTGGCAGGACTCGGGCGCCGGGATGATCCCCTCGTTCCGCGCAAACAGCAGGCCGGCCTCGAAGGTCTCCACCTGAGGCACCGCCAAGGCCTCGAGCAGGCCCTCGTGGAAAAGCTGGGAGACCAGTGGCGAGTCGCCGTGGTAGCGAAGGCCTCCGGCGTGGATGCCCGGCGGCATGAAATCATGGCCCAGGGTGTACATCTTCATCAGCGGGGTGAAACCCGACGCATCGCCGAAGTCGTAGGCGTACGCGCCCTTGGTGAGGGTCGGGCACGAGCTGGGTTCTACCGCCACGCAGCGCAGCCCGGCCGCCCGCCTGTCACCCGACGCCTTGTCGGCGAGGAACGGAAAGGCGATGCCGCCAAAGCTCGAACCGCCGCCGCAGGGGCCAAAGATCACGTCCGGATAGGCGCCGATCTTGTCGAACTGCTTCTTCGCCTCGAGCCCGATGACGGTCTGGTGGAGCAGCACGTGATTCAGCACCGAGCCCAGCGTGTAGTTGGTGTCGGCCCGACCGGCCGCCTCCTCGACCGCCTCCGAGATCGCTATGCCAAGCGAGCCCGGGTTGTCCGGATCCTGCGACAGGAGGCGTCGCCCGGTCTCGGTCAGCTCGGAGGGGCTGGCGAAGACCTCGGCCCCCCAAGTCTGCATCATCAGGCGACGATACGGCTTCTGGCCATAGCTGACCTTCACCATATAGACCCGCACCTCGAGGCCGAACATCTGGCCGGCGAAGCTGATCGACGACCCCCACTGCCCCGCCCCGGTCTCGGTGGTCAGACGGCGAATGCCGGCTTCGCGATTGTAGTAGGCCTGCGGTACCGCCGAGTTGGGCTTGTGGGAACCGGCGGGAGACACCCCTTCGTACTTGTAGTAGATGCGCGCCGGCGTGTTCAGGGCCTTCTCAAGCCGCACCGCCCGCATCAGTGGGCTCGGCCGCCAGATCTTGTAGACCTCGCGCACCGCCTCGGGAATCGGAATCCAGCGCTCGGCACTCATCTCCTGCTCGAGGATCTGGCCCGGGAAGATCGCGCCCATCTGTTCGGGCGTAGCCGGGTTGCCGTCAGGACCGAGGGGTGGCGCCGGCGGGGTCGGCATGTCGGCCACCACGTTGTACCAGTGGGTCGGCATCTCGTGCGTCTCCAGCATGACACGCGCATCATCCATGACACAGTCCTCCTCTGCGTAGTCGGCGGGTATCGCCAGAATCGGCTTCAGGGCGTGATGTTAGCCCGTTCCGCGGCGATCTGCGCCAGTCCGTCCAGCACCAGGTTGTCCACCTGCCGAAACGGGACGGTCAGGCGCGGCGCAATGGCCGGTGCCGCACCGCCACCCAGCAGACAGACCGCGTCGGCGCCGGCAGGAAGCCGTCCGAACATCCGCTCGATGGCACCGGCCTGGGCCTCCAGACAGCCGCTGACGATCGCGTCCTCGGTGCGGCGGGGAAACGTTTCGTAGACTCCGTCAGCGAATGGCAGGTCGGCCGTGTCGCGGGCCAGCGAACGACGCATCAGGACAAGGCCCGGCAGGATCAGCCCACCCAGGAACTGTCCGTCGGCCGCCAGCAGGTCCACCGTGGTGGCCGTCCCTGCCATGACCACCAGGGCGGGCCCGCGGTGCGCCCGTCGCGCGCCGATCAGGGCGGCCCAGCGATCGGCCCCGAGCTGGGCGACATTGAGGTAGCCGTTGCGAACGCCGCACTGGGCCACCTGCGGCCGGTTCCACGACAGCGGCACGTGCCCGGGCAGAACCGCTGCAACCGCTCCGGCGGCGGCAGCCCCCGCGACGTTGGTGCCGACGGCCCGGGTAATCCCGGCCCGGCCGGCCAATCGCTCGCCGAGCGCCGCGAGCTCGGCGTATTCGCAGGCGCCCCGCTCGAGCCACTCGAGGCCATCGTGCACTCCCCACTTCAGGCGGGTATTGCCGAGGTCGAGCAGAAGATTCATGGTAGCGGCCGCAACGAGACTTCGCCCGCCAGCACGCGGGTCTCGCCGGTTTCGGTCGCCAGCCGCAAGGCGCCGTCCTCGTCGACGCCGAGGCAGGTCCCGACGAGCTCCCGGGCCTCGCCACTGATGCGCACCGGCAGGCCGGCATAGGCATTGCGTTGTTCCCAGGCATTGCGAAGCGCGGCAAACCCCGTTGCCTCATACGTTGCCAGCAGGCTGTCGAAATCCGCCAGCAGCGCGGCCAGCAACGCGCTGCGCCCGGGCGGCCGCGACATCACGTCGGCCAGCGCGCAGGCGGACACGCCATCGGGAAGCGCCTCCTGATCAAGCGCGCCGACGTTGATGCCGACGCCGATGACCGCGGCCGGCGTGCGCCCGCGGCCCGGCACCAGCTCGACGAGGATGCCTGCGATCTTCCGCCCCAGCACCAGCACGTCATTGGGCCACTTCAGCTGCACCCCCTCGACGCCAAGGCGCTCGAGGCAGCGTGCGACGGCGACGCCCGCGACCAGCGACAATCCGGCCGGTACCGGCGCGCCGGCAGCAAAACGCCAAAGCGTGGAAAAGGTCAGGCTATCGCCGGGGCGCGATACCCACTCGCGCCCCCGCCGCCCGCGCCCCGCCTGCTGGGATTCGCAGGCCAGGACATGAATGCGGCCGTCATCGGGAGGCGGCGCGTCGCGCAGGCAGGAATTCGTCGAATCGCAGGTCGGGCGAACCTCGACCGCGAAGCGAGGCGCGCGATCTCCGAGCGCAGCGTCGATGAGGGCGGAATCCAGGGGGTCCTTGGCAGGCATGGCGCAACGGCGAGGAAGAATGGCTGCCGATTATCGACGCCCGCCCTGCCGATGCCAAGCCTCCCAGGCCGCCGACCGGGCGCCCGGGGGTACTCAGTTGCCGCCCGCCGGCTCCGCGGCGGGAGCCGCCTTGTCCTCGTCGAGCCCGAGTTCCTGGATCTTGCGCGTGATCGTATTGCGTCCGAGGCCCAGCAGCTGGGCTGCCTCGACCCGCCGGTCACCCGTCGCGTGGAGCGCGCGGCGGATCAACACCCGCTCGAAGTCCTTCTGCAGTCGCTCATGCACCTCGCCCGGCGACTCGACGAGCAGCCGGTCCGCTTCAGCGGCCAGCGCCGTCAGCCAGTCGCCCCCCGGCAGCTCGACGGTTTCGGACTCGCGCAGCTCGCTCGGCAGGTCGGCCAGATCGACGCTCTGCCCGGGCGCCATCACCGTCAGCCAGTGGCAGACGTTCTCGAGCTGCCGGACGTTGCCGGGAAAGGTCTGCCCCTGCATGTGGCGCAACGCGGCCTCGGTGAGCCGCTTGGGCTCGCCGCCAAGCTCCCGCGCGCTCTTCTGCAGGAAGTGACGCGCGAGCAGCGGAATGTCCTCGCGACGCTCCCGCAGGGGCGGCAAACGCAGCCGGATGACATTGAGCCGATGGAAGAGGTCTTCGCGAAACAGGCCCTGCTTGACCCGCTCGTCGAGGTTCTGGTGCGTGGCAGCGATCACGCGGACGTTGGCGCGAATCGGCTGGTGGCCACCGACCCGATAGTAGTGGCCGTCCGACAGGACGCGGAGCAGCCGGGTCTGAAGTTCGGCCGGCATGTCGCCGATCTCGTCGAGGAACAGGGTCCCGCCCTCGGCCTGCTCGAAACGCCCGCGCCGCTGCGCGGTCGCACCGGTGAAGGCGCCGCGTTCGTGGCCGAACAATTCGGACTCCAGCAGCTCACGCGGAATCGCCGCGGTGTTGATGGCGACGAAGGGGGAGTCGCGACGCGGACTGTGCCGATGCAACGCGCGGGCGACGAGTTCCTTGCCGCTGCCGGATTCGCCCGTGATGAGGACCGTGGCGTGCGATTGGGACAGGCGGCCGATGGCCCGGAAGACCTCCTGCATGGCCGGCGCCTGGCCGAGGATCTCGGGCGCCAGGAGATCCTCCTCCTTGCCGCCTGCCTGGAGGGCGCCCTGGTCAAGGGCACGCCGGACCAGGCTCACCGCCTGATCCACGTCGAACGGCTTGGGCAGGTACTCGAAGGCCCCCCCCTGAAAGGCCGCCACCGCGCTGTCCAGGTCGGAGTAGGCGGTCATGATGATCACCGGGAGTTGCGGGAAACGCTCCTTGACCTCCCGCAACAGGTCGAGCCCTGACTCGCCGGGCATCCGGATGTCTGACACGAGCGCCTGCGGGGCGTCGCCTTCATGCTCGATCGCATCGAGCGCATCACGCGCGGTGGAGAAACTCCGATGGTCGATGCCCTCGCGGGCGAGGGCCTTTTCGAGGACCCATCGAATCGAACGATCGTCATCTACGATCCAGACGGCATTGCTCATCGTCGTTATTCACCGTTATGGGGCATCCGCACCAAATGCGAATCCCGAGTTGCACACAACGCACCCTATTGGTGCATCATGCCTCCGCGGTCGTCACGGGCAGCAGCACCGTGAAGCAGGTTCGGCCGGGTCGGCTATCCACCTCGATCATCCCCTGGTGCTGCTCGACAAAGGTCTGGGCTATGGAGAGTCCCAGTCCGCTGCCCCCTTCCCGCCCGGAGACGAGGGGATAGAACAGGGTATGACGGATGGCTTCCGGAATTCCCGGTCCGTTGTCGATGACTTGCAATTCCAGTGCCAACTTGTGACGTCGCTTGGCAAAGGTGACCTGCCGCGCGGCCCGCGTGCGCAACACGATCTCCCCCTGCCCTTCGAGCGCCTGGGCGGAGTTGCGCGCGATATTGAGGATCGCCTGGATCAGCTGCTCGCGGTCGCCCATCAGTTCCGGCAGACTGGTGTCGTAGTCGCGCCGGATATTGACGGCCGGAAACTCCGCCCTCACCAGTCGCCGCACCCGCTCCAGCACGTCGTGGGCATTGATCAGGGCGGGACGCGTCATCGCCCGGGCGGACAACAGCCGGTTCATCAGGTCCTGCAGCCGGTCTGCCTCAGCGATGATCACCTCGGTGTACTCGCGCAACGAGGGGTCCGACAGCTCGCGGGCCAGCAGCTGGGCCGAGCCGCGGATCCCGCCGAGGGGATTCTTGATCTCATGGGCAAGGTTCCGCATGAGTTCGCGGTTGGCCTTCTGCTGCTGGGCGAGCTGCTCCTCGCGGGCCACCCGCAGCTGGGCGTCTATCGGGCGGAACTCCAGCAGCAGCCGCAGCCCGACCTCTTCGACCGGGCTCACGGTGCAGTCGAGGCGAAGGACTTCGCCCCCCTGGCGCTCCACGTGCAGGTCGTGACCTGTATAGCTCCAGTTGTTCTGAAGGGCGTTTTCGATCGACGCGTCCAGCTCGGGCAGCTGGCCGATCAGTTCGGAGAGAGGAAACCCGGACAGCTTGCGGTGGCTGACCTCGAAGAGATTCTCTGCGCCCGGATTGAGGTAGCGGATACGTTTGGCGTCATCGAGGAGGACCACCGCGGAGGCGAGCAGCTCGAGCCCTGCGCACAAGTCTTCGATCGATCGCTGGGAAATGTCGATGTCTGGCATGGCCGATCCCCGAGCAAAAAGCGAGCCACGGCCAGATGGCCCGTCAGCGGAGGTTGGAGATCTCTTTCTGCAGTGCCTCGACGTTGCGCTGATGCAACTCGACCTGATCCTGGAAGGGCTTGATCCGGTCCAGCTTGCGCTGGTAGTTGCGCTCGTTGCCGAGTCGGATGCCTTCCTGTTCGGCGAGGGCCTTGCGGGCCGCCTCGAGCGCTTCTTCTTCGGACGCCAGCTCCTCGTCGAGGATGTTGCGCCGACTGTCGTCACGTGCCTTCTGCTGGTCGGGGCTCACACGGGGGAAGTCCTTCGCCGACGTAGGCGGCCGCAGGGCCGGCACCGACGATACCGGGAGGTCTTCCTGGAGCTGGGTGCAGCCCTTGGTGGAGGTGTTGTCGTTCGTATAGGTGACGCGGCCCTGCGCATCGACGCACTTGTAGATGCCGGCCTGCGAGACTCCGCACGACAGCAGGCATGCCAACGCAATAACGCCAAACTTTCCCATCGCTCGCAAACTCCCGTATTCACGGCCTTCGAGTGTAGGAAGGCGGGCCTTCAAATGCAAACGCCGAAAAAAAGGACGGGCCGCGGCCCGTCCTCGTACGCGCGATCCGGAAGGATCAGGAGCTGTAGTACATGTCGAACTCGACCGGGTGGGTCGTGATCCGCAGGCGATTGACTTCTTCCATCTTGAGCTCGATGTAGGCATCGAGGAAGTCGTTCGAGAACACGCCACCGCGCGTCAGGAACTCGCGATCCGCGTCCAGGGCCTCGAGGGCCATGTCCAGGCTGTGGCAGACGGTCGGGATCTTGGCATCCTCTTCCGGCGGCAGGTCGTAGAGGTTCTTGTCGGCGGGGTCGCCCGGGTGGATCTTGTTCTGGATACCGTCCAGGCCAGCCATCAGCAGAGCCGAGAAGCACAGGTACGGGTTGGCCAGCGGATCCGGGAAGCGGGTCTCGAGGCGGCGGCCCTTCGGATTGGCCGTGTAGGGGATCCGGATCGAGGCGGAACGGTTGCGAGCCGAGTAGGCCAGCTTGGTCGGTGCCTCGTAGTGCGGCACCAGGCGCTTGTAGGAGTTCGTGCCCGGGTTGGTGATGGCGTTCAGGGCGCGGGCATGCTTGATGATGCCGCCGATGTAGTACAGGGCCATCTCGGACAGGCCGGCATACTCGTTGCCAGCAAACAGGTTCTGGCCGTCTTTCCAGATCGACTGGTGGACGTGCATGCCCGAGCCGTTGTCACCGACGATCGGCTTCGGCATGAAGGTGGCCGTCTTGCCGTACTGGTGGGCGACGTTGTGCACGATGTACTTGAGGACCTGGGTCCAGTCGGCGCGCTTGGTCAGGGTGTTGAACTTGGTGCCGATCTCGCACTGGCCAGCGGTGGCGACCTCGTGGTGATGGACTTCGCAGACGACGCCGCAGGCCTCGAGGGCCAACACCATCGCCGCACGGATGTCGTTGAGGCTGTCGACCGGCGGGACCGGGAAGTAGCCGCCCTTGACGCGCGGACGGTGGCCGCTGTTGGCGCCATCGAACTTCTCTGCGGTGGACCAGGCCGCCTCTTCCGAGATGATCTTGCTGTACACGCCCGACATGTCCACGTTCCACTCGACGGAGTCGATGATGAAGAACTCGGGCTCGGGGCCGAAGAAGGCGGTGTCGCCGATGCCGGTCGACTTCAGGTAGGCCTCGGCACGCTTGGCCAGCGAACGCGGGTCGCGGTCGTAGCCCTTGCCGTCGGACGGCTCGACGACGTCGCAGGAGATGACCAGGGTCGTTTCATCGAAGAACGGATCGATGTAGGCGGAGTCTGCGTCCGGCATCAGGATCATGTCCGAAGCCTGAATGCCCTTCCAGCCAGCAATCGACGAACCGTCGAACGGGTGGCCGGATTCGAAGTGATCCTCTTCGAAGGCGCTCACGGGCAGCCCGACGTGCTGCTCCTTGCCACGGGTGTCGGTAAAGCGCAGGTCAACGAAGCGGACTTCGTTTTCCTGGATCATCTTCATGACGTTCTCAGCGGACATGCTCGACTCCTGGTTGTAGTGCGTTGTTCAAGTGAAAAACGAAGAAATTCGTCGGGCGAAATCGTAGCACTTAGTGTGCCACGGGGTAAAAACACGCAATACTGTCTTCCGATCCGGGTCTGCACCAAAAGCGCGCCAAACAGGCGCATCAATGTGGTGCATTTCGGCCCTCTACGCACCACTCCGGTGCATCCGCCAGCAGGCGGACGCTCCGTATCGTCGGCTCGCTCGCGATCGCTTGTGCCAGCCTCGATTGCAGGGAGGCGCCCTCGGCCTCGAGCCAGTCGCGGGCGAGCACCACTTCCACCTCGACCCGACCGCCCAGATAGTGCAGTTGCACGCGGCTCGGATTCGGCACGTTTGCGCCGAGTGCGTCGAGCACCAGAGCCACCAGGGCCTCGCGGCGCGGAATCTTCGGCCCGTCCGGTGGCAAGATATCGTCCTCCACGTCCACATGGACGAGCACGTCCTGGACATCGTCCCGCGCGCGCAACAGCCGGACACGCGCCGTCTCGGCGATACGATGCCCCTCGGACACCGTGACGCGTGGATCCACCTGCACATGGGCGTCGACCAGCACCTGCGGGCCCATTCGCCGCGTCCGCAACTCGTGCACGCCCATCACCCCGGGTGATTCCAGCAGGGCACGTCGCATCGCCTCGGTCTCCTCGGCGGCCAGGCCGGTGTCGATCAGCTCGCGAACGGCCGACATCGCGAGCCGGATGCCCATCCGGGCGATCAAGACACCGACCAGCATGGCGGCCAGGGGTTCGAGGAAGGGGTGTCCCGCCAGGCTGCCGCCAATGCCGACCGCCACGACCAGCGACGAGGCCGCGTCCGAGCGCGCATGCCAGGCGTTCGCTTCCACCATGGGTGACCGGACCTGCCGCGCAACCCGCCTCAGGAAGCGAAACAGGCCCTCCTTCAGGAGCAGGGTCAGGCCGGCCATCCAGAGAGCGGCGGGCTGGAGGGCCGGCAAGCTGTCGAGTCGCTCGATCCGGTCGGCCGCGGCGATCAGGAAGCCGGTGCCGACGGCCACCAGCATCGCGCCCAGGGCGAGCGAGGCCGCCGTTTCGATGCGACCGTGGCCGTAGGGATGGTTGCGGTCGGCGGGCTCCCCACCCCGCTTGTTGGCCAGCAGGACCAGCCCGTCGGCCAGCAGGTCGGCGAGGGTGTGCATCGCATCGGCGACCAGGCTGAAGGCGTTGGCCATCAGGCCGACGACGACCTGGGACACCACCAGGCTGATATTGAGCGCGATCCCGGTCAGGGTGGCACGCCGGATGCGTCGCTGACGCTGACGGGGATCGAGGGACGCGGTGCCGTCGTCAGTAGGCTCCATGGGGATCGGCCGGGTATACTTAAGAGTTCGCCATTCTATCGATCGGAAACTTCGAAATGGGAAGACTGAACGAGTTGCTCTCTCTCGCTCACACACGCGCTGAAGAGATGCGGCTGCCTTACGCGGGCGCACTGACACCGAAGGAAGCCCATGAGGTCTGGCAGCTGGCACCCGGCGCCCGTCTTGTCGACGTGCGAACCAAGGCCGAATGGGACTGGGTCGGCCGCGTACCGGAATCCGTCGAGATCGAGTGGCTGACCTACCCGGGCAGCCAGCCGAACCCCAATTTCCTGAGCCAGCTCGCGCACCAGGTCGATCGGGAGGCGCTGGTGATGTTCCTGTGCCGCAGCGGCGCCCGCTCGAATGCCGCGGCCGTCGCAGCGACCGAGGCCGGCTACACCAATTGCTACAACGTGCTCGAGGGCTTCGAGGGCGACAAGGACGCCGCAGGCCACCGCAGCCGCGTTGGCGGCTGGCGATTCGCCGGCCTCCCGTGGACCCAGGGCTGAGCGCCCCCGCACCAACGACCAGCAGGAGTGACGCCAGATGCAGGTTGCCACCATCAGTTTCGACCAGTTCAACGTTCTGCAGGACGAACAGGCCCAGGCGCGCATCCGCGCCGCCCGCGAGAAGCTCGGCGACCGGGCCGTCCTGCTCTGCCACCACTACCAGCGGGCCGACGTCTATCAGCACGCGGACCTGACCGGTGATTCCCTCAAGCTCGCCAAGCTGGCCTCGGAGACCGACGCGGAGTACATCGTTTTCTGCGGCGTCCACTTCATGGCGGAAGTGGCCGACATCCTGTCCAAGGACCATCAGGTCGCGATCCTGCCGGACCTTGCGGCAGGCTGCTCGATGGCGGACATGGCCAACCTCGCCAAGGTCGAGCGCTGCTGGCGGGAGCTGACCGAGGTGCTCGGCACGCCGGACGAGCTGATCACGCCGGTCACCTACATCAACTCCGCTGCCGATCTAAAGGCCTTCTGTGGCGAGCACGGCGGCATCGTGTGCACCTCCACCAACGCGCCGACCATCATCGACTGGGCCTTCGGCCAGCGCGAGAAGGTCCTCTTCTTCCCGGACCAGCATCTCGGCCGCTGGACGGGCTACAAGAAAGGCATTCCGCTCGAGGACATGCACGTCTGGGATCCGGACCTCGAGTACGGCGGCCTGACGCCCGAACAGATCAAGAGCGCCAGGATCCTGCTGTGGAAGGGGCACTGCTCTGTCCACCAGATGTTCCAGGAGAGCCACATCCGCCGCTGGCGCATGCAGCACCCGGAAGGCCTGGTGATCTCCCACCCGGAGAGCAACCTCGACGTCTGCATCAACTCCGATTACGTCGGCTCGACGGAGTACATCATCAAGACGATCAAAGCCGGGCCAGACAATGCCCGCTGGCTGGTCGGCACCGAACTGAACCTGGTCAGCCGCCTTGCCGAAGAGGAGAAGGCCCGCGGCGTGGTCGTCGAATTCATGGCGCCAACGGTCTGCATGTGCTCGACGATGCAGCGAATCGATCCGCAACACCTCGCCTGGACGCTCGAGAATCTCGTCGAGGGCAAGGTCGTCAACCGCATCCAGGTGCCGCAACACGAAGCCGAACTGGCGCGCCTGGCGCTCGACCGGATGCTGGCCGTCTCCTGACAGCGGTGCCGTCCGGCCGCATCGAAGGGGCTGCCCGAGGGCAGCCCCTTTTCACTGGTCCATCAGACGCGAATGAAGGCCGCCACGCGGGGATCCGCCCGGAGCGCCTGAAGGTCCTCGGCGGTCGGCAGAGCCGGCCGGTCCCGCTCGGCGTTCACAAGGCACAGGAAGCCGAGCGGCTCGGCCTCGGTGGCACGGAACTGATGCCAGGTGTGCGGCGCGATCTCCACCAGATCGTGGGGGGCGACTGCACGCACATCGCCGCCGACCAGACAGGCGCCGCGCCCCCGCAGGATCATCACCGCGTGGACGTGATCATGTCGCTCCAGGGTCGAATGCCCACCGGGTCCGACTTCGAAGTATCGCCACTCGCAGGCCAATTCGGGCCGGCTGAACAGCACCTGTCGCGTCACGTCCCGGAACGGAGCGGTCCCCTCCGGCTTGTATTCATGGAGCGGGACCGCTTCCCAGCGGCCAGCGGCGGTCGACTTGCGTACCGGCTGCTTGCTCATCGCTCGGCGCCCCGCACGGTCGCGACAAAATCTCGCGCCGCCGCTTCGACCCCCAGGGGCGATTCGAGCAACGCGCCGCCGATCAGCAGCATCACGTCTTCGCCATAGAACGCGCGCATCTCCGCCACCCGGCCCGGCTGCATGCCCCCCGCCGGCACCGGCAGGCAGGCGGGAAGCCCGTGCCAGGGCTCGCGCGCCGCAGCGGCGAGCGCTCGGCAGGTCTGCGCCGAATAGCTGAACCGACCACCATGGTTCGGAAAGATCGTGGCATCGGCCCCGCACAGCCGAAACAGCTTGCCCAGCAGGGCCGGAGGCGCGATGCGCGCCGCACCGCCCATCGCGGGGTGCGCAATGATGGCCAGGTCCGGCCGCGTCCGGGCCAGTTCATGCATCGTGCCCAATCCGCAGATCATCGGCGCGAGCAGAACCAGCTCCACGCCCTCGTCGCGAAGCACGTCGAGGGAGCGCATGATCGCCATCGCGCCGCCGGACAGCGTCGGCGCGTAGCGGGCCCTCAGCCCCTCACGGCGCAGGGCCGACTGGACCGCCCTCACCCGCTTGGCGAAGGGCGCGAAGCGCTGGTCGGCGAGGCCGTGGTCGTCCTTGATCACGTCGATCCCACCCGCGGCGAGGCGTACCGCCAGATCCGCCAGGTCATCCGGCGACGAGCCCAGGGGTTTCAAGGCACTGCAGGTCAGCGCTCCACGATGTACGCCGAGGCGCCGACGCAGGCCTGGTATGCCATTGGCGGGCCC
>JBNLCM010000172.1:0-8043 GCA_050303815.1 Rhodocyclaceae bacterium | reverse complement strand
GGGCAACGTGGACGTCGGCGAACATGCCGATCTTGCGGTTGAAGCCCTTGTGCGGCAGCGTGATCTGGAAGTCGATGCCCAGCTTGCGCGGGATGCGGTTCCAGCGATCGACGCCGGCCTGCACGTCGGTCACCCAGTCGTCGCGCAGGCGCTCGTTCAGGGCGGTCAGCGCGGCCACGCGGCGGGTCAGGATCCTGTCGCCGGCCACGTCCATCACCTCGTAGTCGGCATCGGCCAGCTTGTGGTCATCGTCGATCCTGGTCTCTTCGAAGCGGCCCTTCAGGCCCGTCGTGTAGTAGGTGGCCGCGTTGGAGGAGATCTCGGCGCCGTACAGGTCGCTGGTGACGCTGAAGTGGAAGTTCACGTACTTCTGCAGGGTCGGCAGGTCGATCACGCCGGCGGCGCGCAGTTTGGCCGGGTCGTCGGTCCTGAGCTCGTTCATCACCTCGCAGGTGCGCTGGATGGCTCGGCCCACGCCCGACTCGCCGACGAAGAGGTGGTGGGCCTCCTCGGTGAGCATGAACTTGCAGGTGCGCGACAGCGGGTCGAACGCCGACTCCGCCAGCGAGGCCAGCTGGTACTTGCCATCCCGGTCGGTGAAGAAGGTGAACATGAAGAAGGACAGCCAGTCCGGCGTCTTCTCGTTGAAGGCGGTCAGGATGCGGGGGTTGTCGTCGTCACCCGAGCGACGCTCCAGCAGGGCCTCGCCTTCCTCGCGGCCGTCGCGGCCGAAGTGGGCGTGCAGCAGATACACCATGGCCCACAGGTGACGGCCTTCCTCGACGTTCACCTGGAACAGGTTGCGCAGGTCGTAGAGCGACGGGCAGGTCAGGCCGAGGTGGCGCTGCTGCTCGACGGAGGCCGGCTCGGTGTCGCCCTGGGTGACGATGATGCGGCGCAGGGTCGAGCGATACTCGCCCGGTACGTCCTGCCAGGCGTCCTCGCCCTTGTGGTCGCCGAAGTTCACCTTGCGGTCCTGCTCGGGCGGCGTCAGGAAGATGCCCCAGCGGTAGTCCGGCATCTTGACGTGGCCGAAGTGGGCCCAGCCGTCCTTCTCGACGCTGACCGCGGTGCGCAGGTACACGTCGTAGTCGGTCGAGCCGTCCGGACCCATCTCGCCCCACCAGTCGAGGAAGGCGGGCTGCCAGTTCTCGAGCGCCCGCTGCAGGGTGCGGTTGTTCGAGAGGTCGACGTTGTTCGGGATGCGCTCGCTGTAGTTGATTGCCATTGTCATATCTCCAGATCGTGTCGAAGTGCCGCGTCCTTCGGACGCCAGCCACTTCACTTGCCAAGGGCCTCCTGAACCGGAAAGGCGCGCCGACGGCTTCGGCAGAGGGTCGGCCAGGTTCCGGTTGAACGAGGAATAGGGGAGGGCGCGGCTCAGCGCGCCCGGTACATCAGACGCGATTCCAGTCGAACTGGGGCTTCTTGCCCGAGCCGAACAGCTTCAGCGCACCGGATTCGCCCACCGCGTTGGGGCGGATGAAGATCCAGTTCTGCCAGGCCGAGAGGCGACCGAAGACGCGGGTGTTCATGGTCTCGAAAATGCCGAAGCGCAGGTTGGCCTCGAGGCCGGTGAGGGCGTCGGGCGACAGGGCCACGCGCTCTTCCTGGGCGATCCGCACCTCGTCGGCCCAGTCGAGCTCGTCGGGAATCTCGGTGACCAGTCCCAGTTCCATCGCCTTCGACGGCGACAGGGGCTCGCCCACGTTGGCGTAGGCCGCCTGGGTCGGTGCCTCGTCGTTGTAGAAGCGGGAGGCGATGCGCGAGAGGCCGTTGACCATCGGCAGCAGGCCGGTGTTCATGACCGACAGGGCGATGCGGTTGGCGTCCTTCTCGTCGTCGAGCATGTAGCTGCGGTCGGCCGCCAGGGCCAGCTCGAGCAGGGTGCCGGCGAAGCAGCTGCCCGGCTCGATCAGCGCGTACAGGCTGCGTGACGAGACGTCGAGGCGTGCCATCGTCCGGCGCAGCATGCCGATGGTCTCGCGCACCAGCCAGTGGTCCTGGTGGGCCTCGAGGGTGGTGTCGCTGTCGAGCACCACGCGGGCGTCGCCCTCGGTGCGCAGCACCCACAGGCCGATGTCGTTGTGGTTGGTGCGCAGGTTGAGGATGGCGTCGTCCAGCTCGCGGGCCATCTGCAGCGGCCACCAGCTGGCGCCCTGGGCCAGCATTTCGTCCGGGCTGCGGGCGGTCACGGCGGCCGGGGACTTGACGGTCAGCGTGGCGGTGCGCCGCTCGGCGTCGATGGCGGCATCGACGAATTCGTAGTGATAGCCGGCGTCGTCGATCGTGCGCTTCAGCTCGGTCAATGTCACGCCCCGGGAATCGGACGGGCGGTGGCTGCCGGCGGCCAGCGCGGCGGCACGCTCGCGGATGTGCTCGTCGAATTTCTGGGCACGCACCACGTCGTCGACCAGCTTCCATTCCACCGCGCGCTTGCCGCGCACGCCTTCGGAGATGGTGCAGAAGATGTCGGCGTGGTCGCGGCGCACCTTGCGCTTGTCGGTCACGCGGGTGAGGCCGCCGGTACCCGGCAGCACGCCCAGCAGGGGCACCTCGGGCAGGCTGACGGAGGAGTTCCGGTCGTCCACCAGCACGATCTCGTCGCAGGCCAGGGCCAGCTCGTAGCCGCCACCGGCCGTGGTGCCGTTGCAGGCGGCGATGAACTTCAGGCCGGAGTGCTGGCTGGCGTCCTCGATGCCGTTGCGGGTCTCGTTCGTGAACTTGCAGAAGTTGACCTTCCAGGCATGGGTGGAGAGCCCCAGCATGTAGATGTTGGCACCCGAGCAGAAGATCTTCGGCTTGCCGCTCGTGAACACCACGGTCCGCACTTCCGGGTGCTCGAAGCGGATGCGCTGCAGGGCGTCGTGCAGCTCGATGTCCACGCCCAGGTCGTAGGAGTTCAGCTTCAGCTTGTAGCCGGGACGGATGCCCCCGTCCTCGTTGATGTCCAGCGTCAAGGTGGCGACTTCGCCCTCGAAGCTCATGCGCCAGTGCTTGTACTGGGCGGGCTGGACCTGATAGTCCACCCGGTCGTCGGCCAGTTGGGCCTGCGTGTTTGCGGCGGTTGCGTCCACTGTTGTCTCCTCCGTGGGGTCTAACTCGATACGAGTTGCCGGAGCCGCGAGAAGCTCGTATCGACGTCCTCTCCCGAGGTGTCGATCGTCTCGTCGGCGCGGCTGTACATGGGTTCCCGGGCTTCCAGGATCCGTTTCAGGTCGTCCATGGCCTCGTCATTGCCGGCCATGGGTCTCAGGTCGCCCTGCGCAATCACGCGGGCCATGTGCTCTTCCGGCTGCGCCTTGATCCAGACGGTGAAGCAGCAGGAAAGCAGGTAGTCATAGGTGTCCGGACGCGACACGATGCCGCCGCCCACCGAGATCACGCCGTCGGCGTTGTCGCGCAGCACGCGCTCCAGCACCTGCTTCTCGATGCGGCGATATCCGGACTGGCCATAGAGCGAGAAGATCTCGCTGATGGGCATGCCGGTCTCGCGCTCGATTTCCTTGTCGAGCTCGAGGAAGGACACCCCCATCTCGCTCGCCAGGCGTACGCCCAGCGTGGTCTTGCCGGCGCCTCGCAGGCCGATCAGGGCCACGCGCTTGCGCCGTACGGCCTCTTCATGGCCGAAGTCGCGCATCAGGCGGAACACCACTTCTTCGAGACGGTGCTGGGGCAGGCGCTCGAGGAAGCGCCGGATCAGCCGCCGCTCGACCGTGTCTTCGCCTTCGCTGGTCAGGAGCTCCACGAGGGAGACGCCCAGCGCCGTGGCGATATGGCGAAGCAGAACGATCGACACGTTGCCTTCACCACTCTCCAGATGGGCCAGATGACGCTCGGACACCTGGGCCTGCGCGGCCACCAGCTTGCGGGTCATCCCGCGGCGGTCGCGAATCTCGCGTACCCGGCTACCCAGTTCGCGAAGGAACTGCTGGTCGGGGTTGATCCCCTCGACGGTCTCGTCGGGGGTGTCGATCTGGCTATCAGGAGGGGTGAGTGTTTGCTTGGACATGAAGTAAAGTGCCTCGATGGGATGAACAATAATGCGTCGACTTTCGTCAGTCAACAGAAAACTGCGATTTAATGCAGCTTTGCCGCTCGATATTCGGTGTTCTGTTGCAACATAAAGCAGAAAATGCGGTGAGTTTTCGGATGCGACCGTCAGAACATGCAGTAAAGTGCTTGACACGTCTCCACCTGGATGTATTCTATAGCCACTGCGAGGCCAGACGGCCCCGCCCGGTAACACCGAATTCTTCGCTGGCCCTATTTGCCTGCGATGTACAGGAGACAGAACACCCCATGCGCCTGGCCAATTACGTATGCGATCGCTGGATCGAGTCTGCGGGGGAGGGCGTTGTCCTGCGCAACCCCGTTACCGGGGAATCCCTGGTGAGCGTGAGCTCGGACGGTGTGGATCTGGCCGCTGCGCTGGATCATGCCCGTCAGGCGGGGGGCGCAGCGCTGCGGGCGCTGAGCCACGCGGAGCGCGCAGAGCGGCTTGCCCGCATCGCTGACCTGCTGGCGGCCCAGCGCGCGGACTATTTCGATATCTCCCGGCGCAACTCGGGCGCGACCGAAGCCGATGCGGGCTTCGACGTCGATGGCGCCATCTTCACCCTCAAGTCGTATGTGCGCTCGGCCAGGGGCCTGGGCGAGACCCGCGGCTGGGTCGAAGGCGCGCGGGTACCCCTGTCGAAAGACGGCAACTTTGTCGGCCAGCACTTCCTGGTACCCAAGAAAGGCGTCGCCCTCTTCATCAACGCCTTCAACTTCCCGGCCTGGGCCCTGTGGGAAAAGGCCGCGCCGGCCCTGCTGGCCGGCATGCCGGTGGTGGTCAAGCCGGCGACCCCGACGGCCTGGCTGGCGCAACGCATGGTGGCGGACGTGGTGGGCGCGGGCATTCTGCCGCCGGGCGCCCTGTCGGTCGTCTGCGGCGGTGCCCGCGACCTGCTCGATCACGTGCGGGAGGGCGACGTCGTCTCCTTCACCGGTAGCGCCGACACGGCACGCCGGGTGCGGACCCACCCGGCCGTCGTCGAGCGCTCGGTGCGCGTCAATGTGGAGGCAGACAGCGTGAATTCGGCCGTGCTCGGCCCCGACGCCATCCCCGGCAGCGCCGAGTTCGACCTGGCGGTGCGCGAGGTGGTGCGCGAGATGACCATCAAGAGCGGCCAGAAGTGCACGGCCATCCGGCGCGTCTTCGTCCCTGCGGCGCATGCGCATGCCCTGGCGGATGCCGTGGCATCGAAGCTCGGCAAGGTCACCGTCGGCGACCCGGCGGCCGAGGGCGTCCGGATGGGGCCGCTCGTCAGCGTGGCCCAGCAGGCCGCGGCACGGGAAGGCATTGCGGCGCTGCGGGCCGAGTGCGAGCTGATCTGTGGCAGCGAAGACGGCTTTGCCCCGGTCGGGAGCGACGTGGCCGAGGGCGCCTTCGTGCCGCCCACGCTGCTGTTCTGCCCCGACGGCGAACAGGCGGACGTGGTGCATCGCGTGGAGGTCTTCGGGCCGGTCGCGACCGTCATCCCTTACGCCGATGCCGACGCGCTGGCGCGCATGGTGCGCCGGGGCGAGGGCTCGCTGGTGGCCTCGGTCTATTCGTCGGATGGGGCTTTCACCGATCAACTGGTTGCTGACATTGCCGACCTGCACGGCCGCCTGATGCTGGTGGATGCGTCCGTGGGCGGCGCCCATACCGGCCATGGCAATGCCATGCCCACCTGCCTGCATGGCGGACCCGGCCGCGCCGGCGGTGGCGAGGAACTGGGCGGCCTGCGCGCGCTGGGCTTGTACCTGCGGCGCCACGTGGTGCAGGGCTCGCCCGAGCGCATCGAGGCGCTGGCCGCGGGCTGTGCCGACGCCGCCTTGCTGTCGGCCTGAATCGAGGAGTTCGAAGATGCGTGTTGAGCAATTCGTGGCGCTGGTCGCCGAGGTCACCGGGGCGATCGAGGGCCTGCCGGTGGACAAGGCCCTGGAGGCCGAACTGAATCGTCGCTTTCCGGCGGATGGCGAGGTCTTCCAGGCCATCACGGCGGCCTGCCGCGAGGGCGTGGCCGAGGGCTGGATGTGCCAGCACGAGCAAGGCGGCATCCGCTTCGGCCGGGTTGCCAAGCCGGGGCCGCAACTGCACGGTTTTTCGATCGACGTGGTCGAGATGGCCGACGTGGTCGGGCCCCACCACGCGCATCCCCAGGGCGAGATCGACATGATCATGCCCCTCGAGGGCGACGCCCGCTTCGATGGCGCGGGTGTGGGCTGGTTCGTGTATGGGCCGGGCAGCGCGCACCGGCCGACCGTTTCCGGAGGCCGGGCCCATGTGCTCTACCTCCTGCCCGGCGGCGAGATCCGCTTTACCGGCCAGTAGGCCGACCTGACACACCGACGGCGGCCCGACGCAGGCCGCTCGCACCAGGACAAGAGAGACCAGGAGACAAAGATGCCGGAACTGAGCCGGGCGGACCACCGCACGAGTCCGCCAATCATCGACATGCCACGCCGCTACAACGCCGCCGCCGACCTGATCGGCCGCAACCTGGAAGCAGGGCGGGGCGACAAGACAGCCTTCATCGACGACCGGGGTCGCTGCACCTACGCCGAACTCGACCAGCGCACCGACGCCTGTGCCAACGTGTTGCGCGCGCTGGGCGTGCAGCGGGAACAGCGGGTGCTGATGTGCATCCACGACACCATCGACTTTCCCACCGTGTTCCTCGGCGCGATCAAGGCCGGCATCGTGCCGATCGCAGTCAATACCCTGCTGACCCAGGGTGACTACGAGTACATGGTGCGCGACAGCCGCGCCCGCGTGGCCGTGGTGTCGGCGGCGCTGCTGCCGCTCTTCCTGCCGATGGTGGACCGGATCCCGACCCTCGAGCGCCTCATCGTCGCGGGCGGCCCGGCCGGGCCGGACGCCCTGGCGGCGCTGCTGGAGGAGCACGCGGGGCCCTGCGAGGTGGCGGACACCACCTGCGACGACATCTGTTTCTGGCTCTATTCGTCCGGCTCGACCGGCTCGCCCAAGGGCACCACCCACGTCCATGCCAGCCTGATCCAGACCGCGGAACTCTATGCCCGGCCGATCCTTGGCATTCGCGAGGACGACGTGGTGTTCTCGGCCGCCAAGCTCTTCTTCGCCTATGGGCTCGGCAATGGCCTGACCTTCCCGATGGCGGTGGGTGCGACGGCCGTGCTGATGGCCGAGCGGCCGACGCCGGCCGCCGTGGGCATGCGCCTGATCGAGCACCGGCCGAGCATCTTCTATGGCGTGCCGACCCTGTTCGCCGGCATGCTGGCCAGCCCGGACCTGCCGGCCCGCGAGCAGGTAGCGCTGCGCGTCTGCGCCTCGGCCGGCGAGGCCCTGCCGGAAGAGATTGGCAAGCGCTGGACCGCGCATTTCGGGGTCGAGATCCTGGATGGCATCGGCTCCACGGAAATGCTCCACATCTTCCTGTCGAACCGCGCGGGCCAGGTGCGATATGGCACCACCGGCACGCCGGTGCCGGGCTACGAGGTCCGGCTGATGGACGACGACGGCATTGAGGTGGCGCCGGGCGAGGTCGGCGAACTGCAGGTTCGCGGGCCGTCAAGCTCGGCCGGCTACTGGAACAACCGTGCCAAGACCCGCCACACCTTCCTCGGCGAGTGGACCCGCAGCGGCGACAAATACAGCGTCACGCCCGAGGGCTACTACGTCTATTCGGGCCGCAGCGACGACATGCTCAAGGTCAGCGGCATCTATGTGTCGCCGATCGAGGTGGAGTCGGTCCTGATCACCCACGAGGCGGTGCTGGAAGCGGCCGTGGTGGGGCAGGAGGACGAGGACAAGCTGATCAAGCCGAAGGCCTTCATCGTGCTGAAGCCCGGCGTGCAGCCCGGCGACGCGCTTGCCGCCGACCTCAAGGCCCACGTCAAGAGCCTGCTGGCGCCCTACAAGTATCCCCGCTGGTTCGAGTTCGTCGAGGAGCTGCCGAAGACGGCCACCGGAAAGATCCAGCGCTTCAAGCTCCGCGCGCTGACCCGTGCCTGAGCCCGCCCCGGAGAACG
>JBNLCM010000171.1:0-9179 GCA_050303815.1 Rhodocyclaceae bacterium | reverse complement strand
AGCCAGAGCCAGAGCCAGAGCCAGAGCCAGAGCCAGAGCCAGAGCCAGAGCCAGAGCCAGAGCCAGAGCCAGAGCCAGAGCCAGAGCCAGAGCCAGAGCCAGAGCCAGAGCCAGAGCCGAAACCGCGGCCGAAACGGAGATCGCGCCGCAAGGCGGCACCCGACCAGGCTGTCGTGGCGGTTTCCGCCGAGGCGCTCGCCGACCTGCAGGCCAAGATCGACGACGTGGCGCGCAAGATCGAGCAGCTCGACGAGCGCCACGCCGAGATGGCCCTGCGGCTGCAGGATTTCCAGCTGGCCCAGTACCGGGCCCTCGGCGCGATCCTGGCCGAATGCCTCGGCCTGCGCCATGCAGTGGCCCGACGCAAGGCGGAGCTGAGCGGCGACGCCGGCGACCGGGCGGCGGCCGACGCGGCGGCGCGCGACCAGGCCGACTACGACGCCCGGCTCGACAGCGGCGAGGCCGCCGCCGACGCGCTCGACGAGGACGAACGCGAGGAGCTCAAACGCCTCTACCGAAACGCAGCCATGCGCTGTCATCCCGATCGCGTGGCCGAGGACGACAAGGCGCACGCCCAGGCCCGCTTCCAGCAGGTCCAGGGCGCCTACCGACGGGGCGATCTGGCGGCGCTACGGGCCCTGCTCCACGACCTCGACGCCACCCCGCTGGCCGGGCGGCAGCCGGCCTCCGGCGACGATGCCGAGGCCCTGCGCCGGACCCTCTCTTCGCTACGCGGCCGCGCCGCCGACCTGATCCTTGCGGTGCAGACCCTGCAACTCGATCCGGACTACCGGCGTGCCCTCGACGAGGGCAGCTGGCAGACCTACTTCGACGAGGCCCACGCAGGTTTCGAACTCGAGTGCGAGGCGCTGCGTCAGGCGCTCGAGCGAATGCGGTAGCCCTCTTCCGCCAGCACCCGCCGAACGGCCGGCCGCCCGCACATCGCTTCGAAGTGCCGGCGGCAGGGCGGAGGCAGGGGCAACCCGATCCGGTCCGCCCAGAACGCCACGTAGAACACCGCCGCGTCGGCGATGCCGAAACGCTCGAAGCACCAGGGCCCTTCGGTCCGTTCCAGGCGGACCGCCAGGCGCGCGAAGCCCTGCAGCACCAGCTGGCGTCCCTGCTCGCGAATCGTGTCGCGGTCGTCGTCATGGAGCAGGTAGCGGTCGGTCGTGAAGATCCGCGTGTAGCCCTGGCCATGGATGTTGCCCACCACGTCGCTGATGATCTCGATCGCATGGGCCTGCGCCGTGGCCGACTCCGGCAGCAGCGCCTGCCTGGGGTAGCGCTGGGCCAGCCACCAGGCCATCGCCGCGAACTCGGTCAGGACCGTGCCGTCGTCGAGCACGAGCGTGGGCACGGTGCCCTTCGGATTCATCGCGAGGTAGTCGGGGCGGTGGCCGTCGCCGGCCGGCAGGTTGACCACGTAGGCCTCGAAGACCAGCTCGAGTTCTTCCAGCAGGATGTGGATGCCCGTGCTGCATGAGCCCGGCGTCATGTAGAAGCGCATCATGGGGCAGGCTCCCGGACCGCGTCCATGCCCCGGAAGACGGCGCAGCTCAGGAAGGCGTCGAGGGTGACGTCCAGCGCCTTGCGACGACAATACTTGGCCGTCAGCCGGGCCAGCCCCTGGATGTCCCGGCCGCTCGCGTCGGGGAAGCGGCTGGCCAGCGCGGCCACCAGCGGCTCGTCGAGCGCCAGGCCGAACTGGGCCGCCATCACCCGCCAGATGCGCGCCCGATCGTCGAAGCCCGGCGGGTGGTAGCGGATCATCGCGATGCAGCGCGAGACGATGGCCTCGTCGAACGACAGCAGCTGGGCGGCCCGGCCGGCCATCGACAGGCCGCCCGCCTCGTACCGCTGGCGCAGGAAGCGGAGCTGCTCGCCGTTCAGGCGCGCGCAGGGAATCTCCACCCGCGGCGCCAGTCGCAGCGGCTCCCGCAGGTTCGTCAGTTCGGGAAATTGCGCCACCAGCGCGTCGACATTGGCCTTCTCGATCTGGGGTTTCATGGTGGGACCACCTCGTGCCGCCTCGGCCGTGGTTCTCGACTGCGGTCGCGAACGCAACCCTCGGGCCAGTCCGTAAGGTATTGATACGCCACACTATCTGTCGCGCCGGAGTGGTGTCGTGTGCGACACCGGACACGGCGTCGTGCGCTTGCCGACCGAGAGGGGGTGCTGAAATCCTGAGCGATTGGGCGGGCCGCCTGCGTCAGCGCGGGACGGGTCTACCCAGCTTTGGGTGGGTGTCTGTACCCGAATCGCGAGACACCCGGTCCGGAAGGCGCCGCCGGGGTTCTGCTGCAAATGCGCAGAGGGCACCGTAAAGCCACTGTCGCCAAGGGTTTCCGAATGGTGTGGTGCGACATCCGGCCGTTTCGGCACGCAAGTTGCACGGTTGGGGTCGAGACGCGGCACCACCGATCCGGGGTGCCAACCAGGAGCAGGAGCCCACCATGAAACTGATCGACGCGCGGCAGCACCTTGCCGAAGAGAATGCGACCCACGCGGGTACCGCAGGGGTCAGCGTCAACAATCGTTGTCTCGGTTTCCGGCCGGCCTTCCGCGATCGCATCACCGCCCGGATCTACCCCTCGTGTTATGCCGATGGCCGCGCCGCGCCGGTGCACGTGGTGGACGGCCTGCCGCCCGAACTCGTCGAGGGGCGCGACGCGGCCGGCCATGTCCTGCGGATCAAGGAGAGCATCGAGTCGGGGTTCGTCCGCGACGGCAGGTTCTTCACCCGCGCCGAGGCCATTGCAGCAGCCTGAACGGGACCGGCTCAGAGGCTGCTGAAGGACAGCAGCAGCAACAGGTTGCCGATCGCGACGGCGCCAATGCCCGTCCAGCGCCGGGCGCGCCGGGGAAAATCGCGATCAAACCCGGTGGCGATGATGCCCGCCAGCAGACCCACAGCCAGCACGACACCCGCGCCGGTCACTGACAGCCCCGCCAAGTAGGCCAGCAGGGGCGTGGTCTCCGAGCCGATGATGGCGTTCGCGAAGGCCGCGCCATGGAAGAACGCGGCAAAACCCACCAGCCCGGCCATCGGCCAGGGGCCGACGGTGCGTGTCGCCAACGCCAGCAGCCCCACGCCAATCAGCGTCAGGATGCGGAGCAGATAGGCGAGCGGGATCTCCATCCCGCTCGCGGCCACGACGACGCCGGTCATCAGGCCGGCCGACAGGGCCGCGATGGCCTGCACCCGATGGCGCAGCGGGCAGAACGCCAGCAGCATGCCGACGGCCAGCAGGAAGAAGAAGTGGTCGGCACCGATGACCGGGTGCGCGATGCCCGAGAGGAGACCCTCCAGCGCGGTGCCGGGCGTGGCGCCGTCCATGCCATGGTGGGCCAGCACGCCTGGCGACGGCGTCAGACCGGCGGCCAGGGCGGGCAGCACGAGGCGCTGCCCGCCGGCGCGGGGGCGGCCTTCGGCGCCATCTGGCGAACGGTGGTGCAGCAGTGGTGACTTTGGCGTGACCATGACTTGTGGGTGGATTTCCCTCGTCTCGCACTATGCTGGCAAAACCCCCATGGGCCAATGGGTAGAATTACGGAAGACTCCCACCCTGTCACGACAGACCTCACTGGCGTCAGCCGGGCCCGGCGATGGCCACCGCTCGGGGCGCGTTCGGGGCCTGGGTTAGAATGCGCCGCAGCATGTCCGGACGAACGCCCACGTGACCGCTTCGACTTTCCCTGCGCCGCGCCGCGACGCCTGGCTGCCACTGTTCTTCGCGTGGCTGCTGGCGGCCGTCGCGACGCTCGGCGCCCTCTTCTTCGGTGAGGTCATGGGTCTCCCCACCTGCAGCCTGTGCTGGTACCAGCGCATCTTCATGTTTCCGCTGGCGGTGATGCTGCCCTTCGCACTGTTCCCCCTCGACCGCAGCGTGATCCGCTACGCTCTGGCGCTCGCTGTGCCGGGCCTGATCATCGCCGTCTATCACCAACTGCTGGTGATGGGCGTCATTCCCGAGGCGGCTGCGCCGTGTCGGCAGGGCATTCCCTGCTCGCAGACCGTCGCCACCTGGTTCGGCTTCGTGACCCTGCCGATCCTGTCCATTGCCGCCTTTGCCAGCGTGGTCGCCCTGCTGGTCGTGGCACGCCGGAGACCATCGTGAATCGCAAACTGCTCTTTGGGGGCGTGCTGCTCGCCCTCGTCGTCGCCTTCGTGCTCGCCATGCAGGCCTTCACCGGCCAGCAGGACGAAGCCGCCCGGCAGCGCATCGCCGACAATCGCAGTGCCCTCGAGCGGGCCCACTCGCCGCGCATCGGACCGGCGGACGCCCCGGTGGTCATTGTCGAGTTTCTCGATCCGGCCTGCGGCACCTGCGCCGCGTTCTACCCGATGGTCAAGGACCTGATGGCCCGCTACCCGGCCAAGGTCCAGCTGGTGCTGCGCTACGCGCCCTTCCACCCGGGCTCCGAGCCGGTTGTCGCGATGCTCGAGGCGGCCCGCCGGCAGGACCGCCTGTGGCCAGCCCTCGAAACCCTGCTCGCCACCCAGGACACCTGGACCCGCAACCACCAGGCCCTGCCCGACCGGGCGCTGGCCGTGCTGGAACAGGCGGGCGTCGACACCAACCGGCTGAGTTTCGACATGACCGACTCGGCCATCCGCGAGGCCATCGCCCAGGACATCGCCGACGCCCAGGCCCTCGGCGTGACCAAGACGCCCGAGTTCTTCGTCAATGGCGAGCCGCTGCCCAGCTTCGGCTTCGAACAGCTCCAGGCGCTGGTGGCCAGGGCGGTCGCTGGCTGACCCTAGTCGCCGCCGCGGGGATAGAGCGCCGGCATCAGGAAGGCCATGCCCGCCCCGACCAGCGCGAACACCGCACCAAAGGCCAGCGAGGCCCACGGCAGGCTGTGGCTGCCCGGCTCGAGGACCGACTCCGCCGGATCGTCCGGCTGATAGTAGACGCGCACCGGCTCGCCTGCCTCGTAGCGCGCGGCAATCCGCGCGGCTCGCTCGTAGTCGCCCGTACCGTAGGCGCCGTACGAAATCGTCGTGCCCTCGAAGTCGGAGCCGGCCACCCGGTACGTGTAGGCGACACTCGCATGGTAGGTGCGAGACGAACTGCCGCTGCTGCTGCTCGATGAGTCGACGGTGGCGCTGAGGACCGTTCCGGTCGTCGATGGCCACTCCTCGCTGGCCGAGGCGAGTCGCATCTCCCGGACGCCGGTCACGATGAACAGCGATCCGGCGAGGATCACGAGCCACGGAAAGACCCGGACCGCAACGAAGCGTTTGGCCGGCGACATCGGATTCGCCCAGGGACGGAGGGTGTACCAGCATAGCCTGCCGATCCGACCGTCGGCCAGGCCTGCCGCGCCGCCGTGCCGGACGAACTCGGGTGACGCGGGGATGAACGGCGCCCGCGTTCCCTTTATTCACAGCGAACCGCGAAATTCTTCATGCCAACTTGGGGTTTTCCCCGTGGCAAGGGCTCGCTGAGTCAGGCAAGGTCGGTTCCATCGGCGACACGTGGCGCACCTTCAGCGCCCGGCGTTCGGAGGAGGACTGGATAGTGCAGAGATGGAAGCGATGGGGAACGGTTGTGCTCGCCGGCTGCTGGCTGGCGCTGAACGCGAATGCCGACGAGGCGCCGATCCGGATCGGCGTCGTCGGACCGCTGAGCGGCCCGTCTTCGACCGACATGGGCCTGAGCATCGTTGGCGGGGCCAAGGTGTTCGAGCACGAGGTCAATGCGATGGGTGGCCTGCTCGGGCGCAAGGTCGAGCTGGTGATCCGCGACGACCTGGCCACTCCGGAGCGCGGTGTCGAGATCGCGCGGGAACTGATCGACCGGCAGAAGGTGGTCGCCACCGTCGGATACGCCAACACCGGCGTGGCGATCCCGTCGTCCCGGGTCTTCCAGGAGGCGGGCGTGCCCTTGATCGTCACCGTGTCCACCGGCGCCAAGGTCACGGCGCAGTATCGTGACGTCGCGCGCAAGTTTGTGTTTCGCACCAGCGCCAGTGACGACATCCAGCCGCAAGTGATGCTTCGCGACTTGATCGACCGGCGCAAGTTCACGCGCATCGGCGTGTTGCACGACCAGACGCCCTACGGTGAGCTGGGGCGTGACGGCGTGGTCGCGGCACTCGAGGCGAGGGGCATGACGCCCGTCGCGATCGCGTCTTTCGCGGTTGGCGACACCAGCATGGAGACGCAGCTGCGGCACATTCGCGCCGCTGGCGCGGAGGCGATCGTGCTGTACGGGCTGGCGCGGGAAGACGCCTACGTCGTGCGCGATGCCGCAAGGCTGAAGCTGGGCCTGCCGATCGTCGGATCCTGGACCATGTCGCAGCAGAAGTTTCTCGAGCTGGCCGGCGAGGCGGCCAACGGCTGCCGCGCCGTGGTCACCTACATCGACGATAACCGGTCGTGGACGAAGCGCGAGTTCCTGCGCAGCTATACGACGGTCAACCGCACCGAGGGGATTCCCTCGGCGATCTCCGCGGCACAGACCTACGACGCCCTGCGCCTGCTGTTCATCGCCATCTTCACGGCCGGCTCTACCGAACCGGAGGCCATCCGTGCGCAACTTGAGGACCTCGCCTGGCGCACCGAAAGCACCCTGATCACGCGCTACCAGAAGCCCTACGATAGCGACGACCACGAGGCGATTTCGGAGAACATCGCGGTGATGGGTGAGGTGCGCGACGGGCGCATTGTCTATGCCTACCCGGAGGACGCCAACCAGTCGCTGATTACACGGGTCAAGTCCCGCGAGTAGCGCCCGGCGGGGGACGAGGGGGGGGCCGTGCCCGGAGTCGCCGACCGCGTCTGGCGGGGCCTCGGGCGGACGGCGCCCACCCCGTCTTCGGACTCGGCGGCGTCCGGCGCGATCGCCAGGGAACGGCCGGCAGGGCCTAGTCGATGATTTCGATCGGGAAGTCCTTCGCCGCCACCTTCGCGCCTTCCATGCGCTGGATCGTCGCCTCCGACTCGGCCGCCATGCGGTCCATCTCGACGATGTTCTCCGCCATCTTCGGCAAGGCCTCCTGGCGATAGCGCGAGATGTCGTCCAGCGCCGCGCGGATGTCGTTGAAGCTCTGCTTCAGCACGTCCAGGTCGAGCATCGTGCCGGCCGCCTGCTTGTGGATCTCGGCGCCCTGGGTCTTGAGCCGCTCGGCCGTGCCCGCGATCAGGTTCTCGGTGGTCTTCGTGACCGCCTGGACCTTCTCGAGCACGATCTTCTGGTTGGCCAGCGCGAGGGCCAGCGTCACCGCCACCTGCAGGGCGCTGACGGTGACGTTGAGCGCCCGGTTCACGCCCCGGATCAGCTCCTTGTTGTTGCGGATGATCATCTCGATGGTCAGGAAGCCCTGCTGGTTCACCAGCAGTTGCTGCTGCAGGTCCTGAATTCGCTGACGCAGCGGGAACAGCAGCTCCTCCTGGATGAACACCGTGCGCGGATCGTCGGAGACCAGCTCGGTGGCGATGCGGTCCTGCAGCTTGCGGTCGATCAGCTCGCCCAGCTTGATCGCCTTCTCGAGCTTGTGGGTGAGTTCGCGCATGGCCTTCTGGTCGTCGGCCAGCGTGATGTTGTCGCGCTTGAGCTGGTCCTGGCCCTGCTTGAGGGAGTTCATGACCGCGTCGATGACCGTCGAGGCCGACTCGTACTGGGTGAAGTAGCGCTTGAGGGGCGTGCCCACGCCCGGGATGTAGCCCAGCACGCGGGAAAACCAGCCCGCTTCCAGGTCGAACCTGGCGGGGTCCAGCGCCTCGACCTGCACCTTCAGGTCCACCAGCGACCGGGCCACTTCGCCGCCGTCGTCGCTCTGGTCGGACAGCTGCTTGATCGGCTGCTTGAGCATCTGGCTGCGGCGGGCGGCCTCTTTCTGCAGCTCGATGCCCATGGTCTCGACGGCGGCCTTGGCCTGGGCCTGGCCATCGGCGTCGCTGGCCGTGATGTGGATCATGCGGCCGACAACGGATTCGGCCTGGGCGTCGAGGTCGGCATCGGCGGCCGGATCCGCGTGGATCGTGGCGGGGTCCGCCAGACGCAGTTCCTGGCGCAATTGCGCCTTGTCGGCGAAGACGAGGCTCTGGGTGTCGCTCATGGGATTCTCCTCGGGGGCGCGGGCTCGGCCAGCCCGGGAGGATAACCCGATTGGCGTGCCGGCTGGCAGGGGCGCGCCAGCGCGGCGATAATGACACGCGCCACCACCGGACCGCCGCCATCGTGACCGACCTGAACGATCTGGAACTCATCCTGCGCACCCGCAGCCCGCTGATCGCGGTCGAAACCCGCGAGGAGCCCCGTGCCGTCGAGCTGTTCCGTCGCGCGGCGGCCCGCGCGGGACAGGCCCTCTACCGCTGGAGCGCGGTCGATGGCCTGTCGCGGCTCGATGTCGAGCAGGCCCCCCAGCGATCACTCACCGAGCCGGAGCGGGTGCTCGCCCACATCCGCGCCAGCCGCGACGGCGGGCTCTACCTGCTGCTCGATTTCCACCCCTACCTCGACGACCCGGTCACCGTCCGCCACCTGCGCGAGATCGCCCAGTTCGACGGCCGGCCGCCACTGACGCTGGCCCTGGTCGGACCGAGCATGCCGGTGCCCGACGAGCTGCGCGACTTCACCGCCCGCCTCGCGCTGCGCCTGCCCGACCTGGCGGCCATCCGCTTGATCATCGAGGACGAGGCGGCGGCCTGGGGTCGCCAGCACCAGCGCCGCCTGCAGGCTCGCGGCGCGGTGGTCGATGCGCTCGCCCGCAACCTGCTGGGGCTGACCGAGGCCGACGCGCGGCGCCTCGCCCGCAACGCCATCCACGACGACGGCGCGCTCACCGAGGGTGACCTGCCGGCGCTGGCCGAGGCGAAGTACCGCCTGCTCGACCGGGGCAGCGTGCTGAGCTTCGAGCTGGAGACCGCCCGCATGGCGGACGTGGCCGGCCTCGCGCGGCTCAAGGCCTGGCTGGAGATGCGTCGCGCGGTGTTTCTGGCGGACGAACCGCCGCCCGGTCTGGATGCGCCCAAGGGTGTGCTGCTGCTCGGCGTGCAGGGGGCCGGCAAGAGCCTCGCCGCCAAGGCCTGCGCGGGGGCGTTCGGGGTGCCGCTGCTGCGGCTGGATTTCGGCACCCTGTACAACAAGTTTTTCGGGGAAACGGAGCGCAACCTGCGCGAGGCGCTGCAGGCCGCCGAGGCGATGGCACCCTGTGTGCTGTGGATT
>JBNLCM010000170.1:0-40063 GCA_050303815.1 Rhodocyclaceae bacterium | reverse complement strand
GGGAGGCGGTCAGGGTACCAGGCTGCGCACCAGCCGTTGCCGAGTCGGCAGCGACGGTGTTGGTCGACAGCAGGGCGGCCAGACGCGCGTCGGTGGTCAGACCGCAAGGCGCGACACCGTCCACGTGCTTGATGGCGGTGTAGAGAGCGTTGGCATCCAGGAAGTCGCCGTCGTTGTTGACGTCCGCATCGGTAACCGCGCCCAGACCGAGATCCGTCTCCAGGGCGGGGATGTCGCCCATGTTGAAGATCTCGACGTAGCCCTCGCGGGTGCCGATACCGGCAACCTGCTCGTCGGCCGACAGACGCGACGTCACGAAGCCCTGATTGACGCTGGCCGGAATCGTGCAAGTGGTGTCAGCGGTCACGAACGAAGCCGCGCCGGACGCACCCTGGACCACGGCGCCGGTGAAGACGTCACCCGGGGACATGTAAACCTGGAAGTCGAACACGTCGTCCGAGTTGGAGGCGCCGCGGAAGCGGACCTTGACGGCCTTACCGTTGACCAGGTCGGTGTTCACAACGTGGAAGACCGACATGTTGCCGTTCTGCACGGTGTAGTACGGAACGATCAGAGCGTGACCGATCCCGTTTTGGGTGAACTGCAGGGTGTTGGCGGTCGTACCGTTGTCGACCACATCGGCACGCGCACCGGTCGAGACAGCCAGCCCACCAACCATCGCAGCAACACTCAGAGCGATGAGATTCTTCTTCATAAAGACTCCTAATTAAAGTCTGTGTTTAGAGCGCAACAACACGAGAGGATTACGCGAGGCGAAAGTATCACAGCATTTCCGCGCAAAGCAAACCCCGACAAAGGCTTGCGGCATTCACGTTGCAAAAACGCAACACGCCGCCGCTTATCGCCGGGACGGACGGCGCCGCCACTACTTCACCGGGTCGAAATACCGCCACCAAGTCCCCTCCTCCATGATCCAGCGCTCGTCGCGGTGAGTCGTCTGAACCGCCGGCAGGGCAGCCTGCCGGCCTCCGACCAGGATCGGAGGCGTACGGAAGTCCAGACGGGTTCGGGCCGTGCAGACGCTCGCTTTCTCCTGACACTCGACGTGGATCACCTCGACAGCGATCACGTGAGTGGCTCCGACGTACTTGTCCCGGAACCGGTCAAGACTGGTTACGGCCCGGTACGACGGGGCGGCAAAACTATAGGCGGAATCGGCCTCCCCGGCAAGCCTCGCCTTCCAGTAGGCCTCGGCGCGGGATTTCACGGCCTCTTCGGGGGTCTTGGGCGCCAGCGCGGCGCAGCCGACCGCGACCGCCGGCACCAGGGCCAGCAGCGCGAGCCGTTGCATGCGAGCGGCAAGTGTGGAATGTGTCACGGGTGTTTCGAGCCTCCTGCTTCTTCATCCGCCGCGGCTGCTGCGCGCGGCGGCTCATGTGGCCTCGTGGGCCGGGTGGGTTGCGGTGTCGCCGGACTCTACTCGCCTTCCTTGGCCCGACCGGGCCAAATGAGCGGGATGGGGTCCATCTGCTGCTGCATCGTCGGCTGCGGCTTCTGCCATTCGGCCAGGCTGCGCCGCAGCGAGCTCATGCGGTCCTTGATTTCGGTGGTGACGTCCTGCATGTCCTGCTCGTTGCGGACCACGCGGGGCGTGATGAGCACGAGCAGCTCCGTTCGATCGTTGGTGATGCCGGTGGTTCCGAACAGCGGCCCCAGCAGCGGCAGGTCGTTGAGGATGGGCACGCCCTGTCGGCCGCGGGTCTTGCGGTCCTGGATCAGGCCGCCCAGCACGACGGTCTCGCCCGAGGGCACGGCGATCCGGCTGGAGATCTGGCGTTTCAGGAAGCTGGTCTGGCCGGTGGGGTTCTCGTCGCTGCCCACGTCGGTCACTTCCTGTTTCAAATCCATGGTAATGATATTGCCGGCGTTGACGGACGGGGTCACGCTGAGGATCACGCCGGTATCACGGTAGGTGATGGTGGTGGTCTCCCTGCCCGCGTCGGATACGCTGGTTGACCCTTGCACCGGCTGCTGGTTGCCCACCTGGAACTCGGCGGTCTGGTTGTCCAGCACCATCAGCGAGGGGGAGGACATGACATTGACCAGGTTCTTGCTGGCCAGCAGGTTCAGCACCGCGCGGATGTCGCCGAGGGGATTGGTGATGGTGTAGTTGAAGCCGGCGCTGCTGCTGACGATGCCGCCGCTCGAGCCGGTACCGAGCTGGCCACTGCCGGACCAGCCGCTGCCCTTGACGTTGTTGGTGAAGAACCACTGCAGGCCATAGCGCAGCTCGTCGGTCAGCTGCACCTCGATGATGCTGGCCTCGATCAGGACCTGCGAGGGCTGCCTGTCAAGCTGGCGCAGGGCCGATTCGATGCGCTCGTACTCGCTCCGCGGCGCGTAGACGAGCAGCGCGTTGTGCTCGTCGTCCGCGACGATCCGGACGCTATCGCCGATGGCGACCTGTGACACGCCACCCTGGTTTGCGCGGCTGGCCGAGGGCGTGGCACTGGTCGAGCCGGCATTGTTGCTGCCGTAGCTGCTTCCCGTGCTGCCCAGCGACGCCGAGCCGGCGCTGGCCGTGCCCAGCCCCGGTGCCACGCCACTATCCCGGGCCGCCGGAGCCACCGCCCCGCCCTGCCCGCCGAAGATGCCGTTGAGCAGGCTGGCCAGCTGCGCCGCGCTGCCGTGCTGCACCGGGTACACATACAGGCGGGGGCTGCCGTCGTTGCCCTGGCGATCGAGCTTCTCGATCCACTCGCGCGCCGTATCGAGATAGGCCGCGCGGGGCGTGACGACGAGAATGGCGTTCAGCCGCTCGATCGGCAACACGCGGAAGGCGCTGCCCATCGGCGAGCTGGCGCTGGCCGCCGGCGCCGCCGCGACCGCAGCGGCCCCCGGCGCGCCGGCCGGCGATGCAGCCCGCGCGCTGCCGCCGCTGCCCCCGGTCATCAGCTGCAGGGCGGCCTGGACCTCGTCGATCGACACGTACTTGAGGGGAAACACACCGATCGACATGCCCTTCAGCAGGTCGACATCGAAGGTATTCACCATCTCGATCCAGGCGTCCAGCTGATTGCGGGTGCCCGCCAGAACCAGCAGGTTGCGCAGCGCATCGACCCGCAGCAGCCCCTGGGGCGTGGCGAGCGGGCGCAGGATCTCGGCCATTTCCGGTGCGCCGATGAACTTCAGCGGCACCACCACCAGTGAGTTGCCGGGCGGGAGGCGGTCGGCCCGGCGTGGTACCGGCACGATGAACTTGAGCGCATCGGGCCGACCGATGTGGTAGAGCCCGGTACTGTCCTTGGCCATGGCCAGGCCATTGGCCTCGAGGAGGGATTCGAGAACGGACAGGATCTGATCGGGCGGCAGGGGTGCGAGCGTGTGCAGCGTGACCTCTCCCGCGACTGGCTGGTGGATCGTGTAGTTCTGCTTGAGCATGTCGCCGAGGACCGCGTGCACGACTTCCGCGACGGGGGCCGCCTCGAAGCGCAGCGCCACCGCGTCGCCTCGCAGCGGCCGCTCCCCGCCCGTCGGCAAGCGGACAAGCTCGTCGTTGCCCTTGAACACACGCGGCGCCGGCCCGCCCGCCTCGCTCGCAGACGCCTCGGCCGGTACGCGCCGGATGTCGATGACGGGCTCGGCCGTCGACGCCCGGGCAGCCACCATCGCCTCTGCCGCGCTCTTGACCATTCCGTCGCCCCCTTCGGGCGGCACGGTGGCACAACCGGCCACGGCCAGCATCATCGACAGCAGGATCGCTCGGCTCAGCATAGTTCGGTTCTCATGGTTTTCCCGGCGCGGGCGCGGCCGAACCGAAGGGGTCGGTGCGGGAGGCCGCATTGGGCGCCTGCAGTTGTCTTCTTCTGGTTTCGAGGGCCTGCCGGCGCCGCTCGAGCGCCTGCCGCCGGGCCTCGAGGGCCTTGCGCCGAGCCTCTTCCCGGTCGACTGCAGCGGCGGGTTCGCCGCCCGCCGGCAGGGCGGCCCTGTCGGGCGTGGCTGCCACGCGCGACGGCAAGCCGGGCGGCTCGGCGAGGGGCGGGGCGGCGCCCCGTGCAACGTCCTGCGCGGCCGGCGCGGCGGCAGCCTCGGCACGACGGAGCGTGACCACGCGCGCCTCGCCCTCCCGCTTGAAGGTGACTTCCGGCGGGTCGAACGACGCCAGGGTCCAGCCCTGGAAGCCCTCGCCAAGCAGGATCCGGTGCCGCTTGCCTTCGCGATCCACGAGGGACACGCCACCGACGCTGCCGGCGCGGTAGGCGCCGTCCAGGACGACCCCATCGAAGGGGTCGTCAGCGGCAGAGGTGCCGGCCTCGGTGGGCGCCTCGTCCACCTCCGGGCGCCGCGATTCGAAAAACAGGGGTCGCGCGACGATCTGTTCGGCCAGGGCCGGATCGGTGGCCTCGAGATGCCCCTGGACCAGCGCCTTCGGGAGATCCGGCAGAAGCAGCCTGGGCGGCTCCCAGGCGGGCGCGCCAGTCAGGGCGAGCGCCGCCAGCCCTGCCGCCAGCAGGACGTTGATCAGCAGCAGAAGCACACCCGGCCGCGCACTCATTGGACGGGCAGCCGGTAGGCGACGAGATTGATCTGGCTGGTGAGGCTGCGGCCGACAGAGCGGCCGACCCGCTGACGGCCGCGGGATACCGACAGGTTATCGACGAACACGAGCGGGCGCTGGCGCTCGATGGCAGCCAGCAGCCGTTGCAGCGCGTCGATCTCGCCATCGACCCGCAGCATGATCGCCAGCCGGTGCTCGTCGCGCCCGCTCTCCCGCGCCAGCACCTGGCTGACGCTGACGGTATTGCCGGTTTCCTCGGCGAGCTTGCGCAGGTCCTGTTGCAACCGCGCACCGGCCGCGTCGGCGTCGGCGTCGGCGGGCAGGGCCAGCTGGCGCGCCTGTTCGCGGACGGCAGCCAGTTCGCGATCGAGCGCCTTCTCGGCGCGGACCAGACCGGCGAGGCGGGCATAGCGCGGCTCGATGTGCTCGAGTTCGCCGCGCGCGCCGAGAAAGCTGCCGTACAAGCCGGACAGGGCCAGGGCGACCAGCGCCATCAGGGCCAGCGCGGTGAGGCCGACGGCGACGCCCGGGCGGGACAACACCATGGCGCGACTCAAGACCCACCCCCCTCGGCCCGCAGGTCCATTTCGATGGCGTAGCTCTCCTTGCCGGTACGCGCGTTGCGCTGGATGGCCGACGGCGAGCGGACATTGTGAAAGCCCCCGCCCTGTCCGACCTGGGCCAGCAGGGCGGCCGCATCGGCGGCCTGCCCCCAGATGCGCAGCTTGCCTTGTTCGAGGGTCAGGCGATCGACCATGGCGGTGTCCGGCACCGCCTCGGTCAGGCGAGCCAGCACCGGCAGTGGCGAGACGTAGGCCCGGATGCGCGCATCCAGGCTGGCCAGCCCCTCGGTCAGCTGCACCAGTTGCTCCTTGCGGGCCATCAGCGGCTCGGCTTGCCGCTGGAGTTCGTCGTAGGCCACGCGGGCCTGGGCGGCCCGTTGATGCTCCCAGACCACCGGCAAGGCGGATAGCGCCAGCAGCAAGGCGATGGCAAGCACGAAGAGAATGGCCGATCGGACGCCACGTCGGGCCCGCCGGCGCAGTCGCGCAGCCTCGCCGAATCCGCCGAGCACGACTGGCTGGGCGGCGTCGTACCAGACCTCCATCGTGGGCGCTGCCCCCCCCTGCCGCTCAAGATGGGCCAGCACCTGGCTGCGGGAGGCGATCACGATCCGCACATCCAGCTGACCATCGGCGCGGCGATCCGAACGCCAGCCCCAGACGGTGTCTGCCTCGGCGAAGGGGCTGAGGGTGGACACCTGCAGGGCGAGCGCCCGCTCGAGATCACGCGTGGGCAGGGCCGGCAGCACGCGCCGGTTTTCGAGGGCGAGGTCTTCCGGCAATTCGAGGGCATGCGCCTGGGCTGCGGCCTCGGCCAGCGGCGCTCCGCGGCTCCCGAGGCGGAACTCGACGCTGCCGTCGGCGCGGAGCAGGCGCACCTGCTCGTCCGGCGCCATCCACGACAGCCATGGGCGCGCCAGGGCCTCGCGCCAACCCGACAGGTAGGCGCCCCACGCCTCCCGCAGGTCGAAACCGAAGAGGTTCCACTGGTTGCCGTCCGACGGCGTCGCTTCAGCGTTCAATCCGCTTGATTCCAAAATTGAGGGGGGTCTGCCCTGACCACTTCGACGCGCGGCCTGCCTCCGTCGGCCGCGAGCCGCAACCAGGTCACGACCACCAGCTGGCGCCCGTCCCCTGCATCCACCGCGGCTTCCGCCCGGACGGTGCCACCGCCGATGAGTTGCATGGACGGCCCGCTGGGCGCGCCTGCGTCGATGGCCGGCGGCGCGCTCTCGCCCAGCGCCTCGAGTAGCGCCGGCGGCGCCGAGCGCGGGTCCGGATGGCCGACGCCGGCCCCCTCGGTGGTCACAAAGTTCCGAATTCTATCAAACACTTCAAATCGCATTCCGAGAACTTGCAACAAATCTCCCGGCGTACGGAAGCCCTCGCCCCGCGTCCGATAGGGGCTGCCCGCGCGACGGTAGTCATCGTCTTCGGCGCCGTTGGGCAACTTCGACTGATCCGGGTCGCGCCAATCGATGATGCGGGCGGCGAGCTGCGCCGCCTCGCCCGCATCGGCCCCGCCGAGCTTCTCGAGCACCAGGGCCAGGGTCTCTTCGGGCGCGGCGTTGATGTCGAGCCAGCCGCCAGCGGATGACAGCAGGACGGTCACCGGACGGCCGCCGACCGATACGGTCAGCCGTGCGGGGAGTTCGGCAGACGCCTCGCCGGTGGTCAGCGATTGCATCGCCAGCATGACACCCCCGCGGGCCGCCGCCGCCAGCACGATCTGGTCACGCAGCGTGGACGCGCCACGCACGTCGCCCCTCACGGTGCCCGACAGGGCCGCCACGAGCATCACCAGCGCGGCGACGATCCACAGTACGGCGACCAGAACGACGCCGCGCTGCCGCATGGGCAACCTCCCTGTCCCGCTCACCGTCCGCCTCCGACCGTGAAGCGGACCGGCGGCTGGCCTCCCCCGCCGGCCTGGGGCGCCACCAGCAGTTGGGGCCATACGCCGCCATCGCCGTCGAGCGTGACGTCGATCAGGGTGGGCAAGGCCGCCTCGTCTGCCCAGTCGCTCCGCCACTCACCGCGCGCATCCCGATAACGCGCATGCAGGCCACGGACGCCGTCGATGCGGACCGCTGGCGCGATCAGGTCCCAGGGCAGCACCTCGTCGAGCGGGCGCAACGGCGCGAACTCGAGCACCAGGGCCGGCGGGACCCCGGGCTCGCCCAGCACCCGGAGCCGGAAGCGGTGCATCCCGCCCACGCCGTAACGGACGGGAAACAGGCCGGTCCATTCGATCAGGCCTTCACCGCCGACCAGCGGCGCGCGCCGCGCGGGTTGCGAGCCCGGCTCCGACGGGCTGTCGAGCGTGCCCAGCGCGGTGCGAAGAAACGTGGACAGCGCGCGCATCTCCTCTCCCTGGGCCACATGAACGTCGAGACGATCCGCGGTGGCGCCGAGCGTGCGCATGGCGCTGGCCAGGCCAAGCAGCACCGCCGCGACCAGCGAGATGGCCACCACCACTTCAACCAGCGTAAAGCCCGGCTCAGCGCGGCGACGCATCGGGCGCCTCCTGGACCACGCTGGTGAGCTGCATCTGCTGCGCGGCCCCCCGATCCTGCCAGCTCACCAGGACATCGATCCGGTAGAGGGCGAGGCCGGCACCGTCGCGCCGGGCGAGCGGCGAGGTCCATGCCCGCCAGGTGTAGCCGTCGGCCGTCTGCCCGGCGGCGTCGACCCCGCCGGCCGGGACCTCGTGGTAGGCGGCCAGCAGGCTTTCGCCCCAGAGCGCTGCGCGGGCCGTGTGCTCGGCCGCCACGCCTGCCCGTACCGATCCGGCGCTGCTCTGGTAGAGCACGCCCAAC
The DNA here is from genome assembly GCA_050303815.1 of Rhodocyclaceae bacterium. GTDB lineage: Bacteria > Pseudomonadota > Gammaproteobacteria > Burkholderiales > Rhodocyclaceae > Cognatazoarcus. The sequence goes on along the minus strand of JBNLCM010000170.1, from coordinate 32,162 downwards.
GCCAGCGCCATGATCGAAAAGGCCACCAGCACCTCGATCAGGGAAAAGCCGCCTTGCCGCCGGGCCGTCACGAAGGGGCGCCCTCCGGCCGTTCCTGGGTGATGCGGCCCATCAGCCAATCCACCCGCAGTCGCACGCCCTGCCCGCTCGGGCGTATCACGGTGATGCTGCCACCACTGGAGCTGCCGTCCGGGAAGAAGCGGATGACGCCGAGGCCACCGGACTGCTGTTCGGTCGCCGCAAGCTGGGTTGCAACCCGATAGCCCTCGGGGAAGTCATGCATCGGCCGCCCGGCGACGCCGAACAGGCCTCGTTGGGCGTCGATGACAAAACGCACGGAACGCCCCTCGCGGGCCGCGACCTCGCGGGACTGGCGCAGGGAGGTGAGCAGTTCGCGCACCGTGGCGCGATACTCGACCGACTCGTAGAGCCGGCTGGCCGCCACCGGCACGACGCCGAGCAACAACCCGGCGATTGCCAGCGCGACGATCATTTCCAGCAGGGTGAAGCCCGCTGCGGCGATCCGGCGAGCCGGATAGCCGCAGCGCTCAGTTCCAGTTGCCGATGTCGGCGTTCTCACCGTCGCCGCCCGCCGCGCCATCGGCGCCGTAGGAGAAGATATCCACCTCGCCGTGCTGGCCCGGCATGGCGTACAGGTACGGCTTGCCCCACGGATCGGTGGGCAGGTCCTTGCGCTTCAGGTAGGGGCCGTTCCAGCCGGTGGCGGACGCGGGCTTGTTGACGAGGGCCTCGAGCCCCTCGTCGCCCGACGGGAAGCGGCCGACGTCGAGCTTGTAGAGCTCGAGGGCCTGCTCGAAGTCCTTGATCTGGACGTTGGCGGTCTTGCTCTTGGCACCGCCCAGCTGGTTGAGGACCCGCGGGCCGACCAGGCCGGCGAGCAGGCCCAGGATGGCCAGCACGACCAGCAGTTCAACCAGGGTGAAGCCCGTCTGTCGGGCGCGTCGCATGTCGTTCATCAGTACCACTCTTGGTTCGTTCCTTGCCCGGCCATGCCCCGGTCAGGCGGCCAGGTCGTTAACACTCAGAATGCCCATCAGGATCGAGACGATGATGGCGGCGATCATGACACCCAGCGTCAGGATCAGCACCGGCTCGATCAGGGTCAGCGCGCGCTTGATGCCGGCCTGAACCTCGCTGTCGTGCACCCTCGCCAGCTCGAGCAACATCGTATCAAGCCGGCCCGTTTCCTCGCCCAGGCGCACCATGTTCAAGGCCAGCGGCGTGAACAGCCCGGTCTCGGTCAACGCGTCCGCCATTCTGCCACCCTTCTTGATATAGGGCGTGACACCGTCCAGGGCCGCGCGCAGGGGCGCGTTCGCCACCGTGTGCGAGGCGATCCGGACCGCCTGCACGATCGACACGCCGCCCCCCAGGAGCGTCCCCATACTGCGGGAAAAGCGGGTTACCTCGTACTTGCGGATCAGCTCCCCGAGCACCGGCAGCTTCAACAGCCGCGCATCCCGCCACATGCGCCCCTCGGGCGTGGCGACGTAGCGCTGCCAGGCGAGGACGCCTGCCGCCACGCCCAGCGCGATCAGCCACCACCAGTCACCGACGAAATGGCCCGCGCCGACCACGATCGCGGTCGGCAGGGGCAGGGCGTCGCCCATGTCGTTGAAGAGGGCCTCGAACTGCGGCACGACGAAGGTCAGCAGCAGGAAGACCGACAGGAGCGCCACGACGACCAGGATCGCCGGATAGATCATGGCGGAGATGACACCGTCGCGGAGCTGGCGAAAACGCTCGAGGTGCTCGCCGACCCGCTGCAGCACCTCGGCGAGCTGGCCACCCGCCTCGCCGGCACGCACCATGTTGATGTAGAAATCGCCGAACAGGGCCTGGTGGTTGCTCAGCGCGGCGCTGAACGCCTTGCCGCCCTTGACCGCCTCGAAGAGGTCGGTCACGACCCGCTCCATGGCGGCCTTCTGGGCCATGCCACCAATCACCTTCAGGGCCCGGTCGAGCGGCACGCCGGATTTCAGCATGATCGACAACGAGCGCGTGAAGTCCTCGACATCGACCGCCCGGATCCGGCCTCCGGTGCGCTTGCGGTGTCCCGCCCCGCCAGCAGGCCCGACCGCCGCGACCGCGGCGGTCTCGACCAGGTCGATCGGGGTCACCTGCAAGCGCTGGATCTGCATCAGCGCCGCCTGGCGGCTGTCGGCCGACAGGGTGCCCTCGGCAAAGCTGCCGTCGCCACGGACACCACGGTAGCGGAAATCAGCCATCCTGCTGGTCCTGGGTCACGCGGGCGATCTCCTCGAGCGAGGTGATGCCTTCGGCGACCTTGCGCAGGCCATCCTCGTTGAGGGTGCGCATGCCCCGCTGGCGGGCCAGCGCATGAAGCGCCGTCGCATCCATGCCGTCGAGGATGGCGCGGACCATCGTGTCGTCGATGATCAGCAGTTCGTGCACCGACGTGCGGCCAAGGTAACCGGAGCGCTTGCAGGCCGGGCAGCCCGCCGCCCGGTAGACGGTGGCCTCGCCGGGCGCCATGAAGCGCCGCAGACCGGCAGCGTCGATGGCCGCCGTGTCGAGGGTGACCGGCTCGCGACACGCCGGACACAGCCGGCGCACCAGCCGCTGCGACAGCACGCCATTCAGCGTCGAGGTGATCAGGTAGCGCTCGATCCCCATGTCCACCAGGCGAATCACCGCGCCGGCCGCCGTGTTGGTGTGCAGGGTCGACAACACGAGGTGGCCGGTCAGGGCCGACTGGACCGCAATCTGGGCCGTCTCGCCATCCCGCATCTCGCCGATCATGATCACGTCGGGGTCCTGGCGCAGGATGGAGCGCAGGGAATGGGCGAAATCGAGACCGATCTGCGACTGGACCTGCACCTGGTTGATGCCACCAAGCTGATACTCGACCGGATCCTCGACGGTGACGATCTTCTGCGTCTCGGCGTCCAGCTTGGTCAGCGAGGCGTAGAGCGTCGTGGTCTTGCCCGAGCCAGTCGGCCCCGTCACGAGCAGGATGCCGTGGGGGCGCGCCAGCAGCTCGCGATAATCGGCCAGAATGTCGCCCGCAAAGCCCATTTTCTCGAGTTCGATGCGTACGCTGGCGCGGTCGAGCACGCGGATCACCACGCTCTCGCCGTGCACGGTGGGCAGCGTCGATACCCGGAGGTCGATCTCGCGGCCCTTGACCCGCGTCTTGATGCGGCCGTCATGGGGCAAGCGCCGCTCGGCGATGTTGAGATGCGCCATCAGCTTGATGCGTGAGGTGACCGCCGCGGCCATCTCGACCGGCACCGGCATCTCGCTCTGCAGCACGCCGTCGATGCGGTAGCGCACCTGCAGCGTGTCTTCGAAGGGCTCGAGGTGGATGTCCGAAGCCCTCAGGTCCACCACCCGGCCGATGATCTGGTTGACGAGGCGGATCACCGGCGCCTCGGTGGCGAGATCGCGCAAGTGCTCGACGAACTCGCTGTCGCCGCCCTCGGCCGGTGCGCTGTCGCCCTCGTCCGCTTCAGGTTCTTCGAAATAGCGCTGCAGCGCGACCTCGAGCTCCGACTCGATGGCCAGCACGGGCTCGACCTGCAGGCCCGACGCCAGCCGCATCGCCTTGACGAGGAAGGGATCCTGCGGCGTCGCCATGGCCACCCGCAGATGCGACTCGCTGACGGCCAGCGGCAGCAGGCGGTGCTGGAGCAGATAGTCGGGGCTGAGGCCGCGGACCGGGAGCACTTCGTCCGGGTACTCGGCCGACTGGGCCAGCGGCACGTTCAGCTGGCGGGCGAGGACCTGGGCGAGATCGGTCTCGGCCAGCAGGCCGAGGCGAACGAGGATGCGGCCGAGCAGATCGCGCATCTCGGTCTGCGCCGCCAGGGCCTGTTCGAGGTCGCGCGGCGACAGCTTGCCGGCAGCCACCAGCATGTCGCCAAGCAGGGGTCGCCCGATGCCGCCGGGCGCGTCCTGCTGCAGGATCTGGGTCGTCTCGCTCACAGCTCCACCGTCTTACCATTTCGCCGCATGTGCCGGCGCGCAAAGCGCGACAGCCGCCAGGCATGACTGGCCGCATAGAGATAGGCGCCGGTCAGGCCGAGGAATCCGACAAACATCACGAATTCGGACACGCCATACATCCAGGCTCCGATGCCGGTCAGGCCAAGCAGCGCGTTCACGCCCATCAGGAAGAATACTACCCGCCTGTCGGAAAACCCGATGCGGATCAGCACGTGATGCAGGTGGGTGCGGTCGGCGTGGAGCGGGTTGCGCCGTTTGCTCATGCGCCGCAGCGTCACCGCGAACATGTCGATCAACGCGAGCCCACAGACCCACAGCATCAGGACCGGCGGGACCCGCAGCTGCCCCTCGGGCACCGGCTGCGTCAGCTCGACCGAGAACCACACGACCAGAAAACCGATGGCCATCGAACCGGCGTCGCCGAGAAAGACCGCCGCCCGCTGGCGCCAGGGGTGGCGCAGGTTGAAGAGCAGGAAGCCGATCAGGCAGCCGACCAGGATCAACGAGAACGCCGACAGCGTGGCCTGTCCGGTCAGGTGGCCGAGATAGGCCGTCATGGCGAAGGTGATCAGGGCCCACCCGCCTGCCAGCCCGTCGACCCCGTCACTCATGTTGTAGGCGTTGACCACCGACAGGGTCGCGAACAGCGTGAAGGGGATGCCCCAGTCGAACAGGTCGAACACCTGATCGCCCCACAGCATGCCCAGGTCACGGAGGTAGTTGCCGCCCCAGGAGGTCATCAGGACTGCGGCGATGAACTGGTGCGCCAGCTTGTTGCGCGGCGCGAGCTCGCGCAGGTCGTCCATCACGCCGATGATCACGAGCAGGGCGAGGCCCACGAACATCGGCCGGTAGGGCGCGACGATGGGCACGAAGATCAGGCTCGACAGCGCAAACGCCAGCACGACGGCCACGCCACCAATCAACGGGATGGAGCCCTGGTGCTTCTTGCGACCGCCGGGGTCGTCCACCAGGCCGACGCGCAGGGCCGCCGGGCGCAGCATCTGGATCAGCAGCGCGACGAAGACGGTCGACGCCAGGAGTTCGAGGACCGGCGACATCAGCGCCCCCCCGTGCCGAGGGCGCCGACCGGCGCGGGGCGCCGTTCGCGCACGAAGCGTCGATAGGCATCGGAGCGCCAGAAGCGCGCGAGGCTGGCCAGGTGCCAGCGCAGGTGCGCGGGATGGCGCAGGCTGGCCCGGCGCGCATCGTGCACAACGCCGTTGCAAGGCATGCAGCGCACCCGCGATCCGGCCAGCCAGGCCCGGACGCAGAGGTCCATGTCCTCGCAGTACATGCGATAGCCGGTATCGAAACCGCCCAGCGCCTCGAACAGGGACCGGCGCACGATCAGGAACATGCCGGCCACCCAGTCCGGATCGCACGACTTGTCGGGTTCAGGATAGTCGCTGCGCCGACGCTGCGGCCACAGCCGGTCCCGCAGCAGGCGAGCCGGCGTCAGGATCTGGCGGGCATTGTCGGCCAGGCGCCCGTCCGGTTGGTGGACGCGTGGCGCGACGATGCCGACCGAGGCGTCATCGAAGGCCGCCAGCAGGCCGGCCCAGCAGGCCGGATCGATCCGCAGGTCCGGGTTGAGGATCGCGATGAGGTCGCCACGGCCCTGCCGAGCCAGCTGATTGTGGTTGGCCGCAAAGCCGCGCGGCCGACCGTCGGCGTGGCGAATGGCTTTCACCCCCGCCCGCCGGACGGCCGGGGCGTCGGCCACGTTCTCGAGAAGCGTCACGCATGCAGGCACCGCCGACAGGTCGTCGAGCAGCGACTCGACGAGCTCCGGCGTGGCATGGGAGACGATCTGAATGTCCAAGGTTCGCGGCAAAGGGATCCGTTACCCGCCCGGCGAGGGCACAAGATTGCGCATGGCAAAACCTGTCAATGGTATCGCGGAACCCGGCTCGCAGCGAAGCCGCTGACCGGTGATGGGCTCAGCTCCGTCCCCGCCGCGCGCGGGCCGGCTCCCGGAACACCAGCCCATCGTCCAGCCGGACGGCGGTCAGCTCGCCGCCCCACAGGCAGCCGGTATCCAGCGCAAGGAGGCCGCTCTGGCGCCGGAAGCCCAGGGCCGACCAGTGGCCGCAGACGATCGTCTGATGACTCGCGGCCCGGCCGGGATGCTCGAACCAGGGCAGGAATCCGTCGGGCGCCATCTCGACAGGCCCCTTGGCCTTGAACTCGAGCTGCCCGTCGGCCGAGCAGAAGCGCATCCGGGTGAGGGCATTGACGATGTAGCGCAGGCGGTCGCCCCCCTGCAGCGCGTCGCGCCAGCGATCCGGCTGGTTTCCGTGCAGGCTGGCCAGAAACGCGTCCCGCCCGGGACCGGCGAGTGCCGCCTCGACCTCGGCGGCCAGTGTCCGCGCCCGGGCGCCAGACCATTGGGGCGGCAGGCCGGCATGGACGAGAACGTAATCATCTTCCAGGTGAACCAGCGGGCGGGTCGCCAGCCAGCCGAGCAGCCCCGCCCGGTCCGGCGCCTCCAGCACCGGACCGAGGGTGTCGTCCTTGCCTCGCTTGCGAAACCCGGCCGCCACCATCAACAGGTAGAGATCGTGGTTGCCGAGCACCACGACGGCGGCCTCGCCCAGTCCCATGACGAACCGGAGCACCTCGAGGGAAGACGGGCCGCGGTTGACGAGATCGCCCACCAGCCACAGGCGGTCGCTGGCGGGGTCGAAGCCGCAGCGATCAAGGAGCGACCGGAACTCCTCGTGGCACCCCTGGATGTCGCCAATCGCGTATGTCGCCATGGGGGCTGTGGTCAGGCCCGTCCGTAGACGTCGCTGAACCGCACGATATCGTCCTCGCCCAGATACTCACCGCTCTGCACCTCGATCATGACCAGGTTCACGACCCCTGGATTCTCGAGGCGGTGCTTGTGGCCCGCCGGGATGTAGGTGGATTCGTTCGGACGCACGAAGAACTCGTTCTCGCCATTCACGACCCGGGCCATGCCGCTGACGACGATCCAGTGCTCGGAGCGATGGTGGTGCATCTGCAGCGAGAGGGATTCACCCGGTTTCACCTCGATGCGTTTGATCTTGTAGCGGCTGCCGTTCTCGAGCACCGTGTAGGATCCCCAGGGCCGAAACACGGTCCGGTGCAGTTTGTAGGCCTCGTGGCCACTTGCCTTGAGACGCGCCACGACCTCCTTGACCTCCTGGACCCGATCGCGGTGGGCGACCAGCAGCGCGTCGGCCGTGTCGATCACGACCAGATCCTGGACCCCCACCGTCGCGACCGTGCGGTCTTCACTCTGGACATAGCAGCCGTGGCTGTCCACGAGGATCGCGTCTCCCTGGGCCCGGTTGCCGTCTCCGTCTGGTTCGGTCAGGTCGGCCAGCGCCGTCCACGAGCCGATATCGCTCCAGTCGAAGGCGGCGGGGACGACGGCGACGTTGGCGGCCTTCTCCATGATCGCGTAGTCGATGGAGATGTTCTCCAGCGCGGCGAAACTCGCCGACTCGAACTCGATGAAGGTCTGTTCAGCCGCAGGCGTGGCCTCAAGACACGCGCGGCCGAGGGCGAGCAGGTCAGGTGCCAGGTCCGAAAACGCTTTGACCAGTGCGCCGGCGGTGAAGCAGAACATGCCCGAATTCCAGAAGTGGTCGCCCCCCTCCAGCAGCTGCCGGGCCCGCGCCAGGTCCGGCTTTTCGACAAAACCGAGCACCCGGCTGCCCAGGCTTCCGCCCAGGGGCTCGCCGGCGTGGATGTAGCCGAATCCCGTCTCCGGGCGCGTCGGCCGAATGCCGAAGGTGACCAGGTGCCCATCGGCCGCCAGTGCGGTCGCCCGGGCGACATCGGCCGTGAATGCGGCGCCGTCCCGGATCAGGTGGTCCGCTGGCAACACCAGCAGGACGGCATCCTCACCATGGCGAGCCTGAACATCGAGCGCGCCCAGCAGGATCGCGGGCGCCGTGTTGCGGCCCATCGGCTCGAGCAGGTAGCGCGCGGCACAGCGGGCGTCGCCGCTCGCCTCGCCCCAGACGTCGCGGGTCTGGAAGAAGTAGTCGCGGTTGGTGATGGTCACCACCTCGCCCACCGCCTCGCAGGCCAGCGCCCGACGGTAGGTCCGCCCCAGGAGCGACTGGCCGTCATTCAGGCGCATGAAGGGTTTCGGGTGGCTTTCGCGGGACACCGGCCACAGCCGCGTACCGGCACCGCCGGAGAGAATCATCGGTATCAGCATCGTGCTCATCTCGAGAATGTGGCGTCACGCCAGGGACAGGACACCGAGCCTGCCCGAACGCCGCGCCGGCGTCGTGCGCGGAGGCAACGCAATGATGACAGAATATTGCAGTGCGACATGCCTAGGCGGATGCCGGACCAGCGAGTGCGTCAGCCAGTACCGCCACGATACGTTCGGCCGCCCGCCCATCCCAGAGCGCCGGTCGCTGCCCTTTCCTGGCCCGCCCCTCGATGGCCGTCATGGCCGCCTCGACGATGCGCAGCGGGTCGGTACCGACGAGGGTGTTGGTCCCTTCATCGACCGTGACCGGCCGTTCCGTGTTCTCCCGGATGGTCACGCAGGGCACGCCCAGCGCGGTGGTTTCCTCCTGCAGTCCGCCGCTGTCGGTCAGCGCCACGGCAGCATCCTTCCACAGGTTGAGGAACTCCATGTAGGCGCGCGGCCCGACCAGCGTGACCCGGCTGCCGAGATCGATGCCGAAGCGCGCCAGGTTGGCGCGGGTGCGCGGATGGACCGGAAAGATCAGCGGCAAGCACTCCGACACCGTCCGCAGGGCCCCGCCGATGCGGGCGAAGGTCTCCGCGTCGTCGACGTTGGACGGTCGGTGCAGGGTCACCACGCCGTAGGCCGGGTGGGAAGCCTTGAAGGCGGCCGTCTCGAAACCATCGGTTTCAATTTGCTCGAGCTTGGCGGCCTGGTAGAAGAGATTGTCGACCATCACGTGCCCGACATAGTGCACCGCCGACTCGGCCTTGCCTTCGCGCAGCAGGTTGTCCCGCCCACTCGGCTCGGTGACGAAGAACCAGTCGCTGATCGAGTCGGTGACCAGCCGGTTGATCTCTTCGGGCATGGCCATGTCGCCGCTACGCAGGCCCGCCTCGACGTGGGCGACCGGTATGCACAGCTTCTTCGCAACGATCGAGCAGGCCAGCGTCGAGTTCACGTCGCCCACCACCAGCACGCAGCCGGGCCGCTCCGCCTGGCACAGCTCCTCGAAGGCCAGCATGATGCGGGCCGTCTGCTGGGCGTGAGAACCGCCGCCGGCCCCCATGAAGAGGTCGGGCGCCGGGATGCCCAGCTCTTCGAAGAACACCTCGTTCATCTCGCGGTCGTAGTGCTGGCCGGTATGGATGATCTTGTAAGCCAGCGTGCCCGCCGCGTCGAGGGCGCGCACGATCGGCGCGATCTTCATGAAGTTGGGCCGCGCACCCGCCACCAGGTAGAGCATCGGTTTGGTCATGGCGCGCCTCAGACCTTGTAGTAGCCGCGATACCAGTCAATGAAGCGCGAGACGCCGTCGGTGACCGGCGTGGCCGGCTGGAAGGTGGTCCATTGCTGCAGCTCGGCCGTGTCGGCATAGGTGGCCGGCACGTCGCCATCCTGCATCGGCAGGAAATTCTTCTCGGCCGGCTGGCCCAGCGCCGACTCGATCGCCTCGATGAAGCTCATCAGCTCCACCGGATTGTGATTGCCGATGTTGAAGACGCGGAACGGCGCCTTGCTGCGGCCCGGATCGGGCTGGTCGGGATCGAAGTCCGGATCGCCCTCGGCCACGCGGTCCATCGTCCGAACGACCCCCTGGACGATGTCGTCGATGTAGGTGAAGTCGCGGCGCATCCGGCCATGGTTGAAGACGTCGATCGGGCGCCCTTCGAGGATCGCCTTGGTGAACAGGAACAGCGCCATGTCCGGGCGTCCCCACGGGCCATAGACCGTGAAGAAGCGCAGGCCGGTCGTCGGCAGTCCGAACAGGTGACTGTAGGTGTGGGCCATCAGCTCGTTGGCCTTCTTGGTGGCCGCATACATGCTGATCGGATGATCGACGCTGTGATGCTCGGAGAACGGCATCAGGGTATTGCCGCCGTAAACGCTCGAGCTGCTCGCGTACACCAGGTGGGCGACGCGGTTGTGGCGGCAGCCTTCGAGGATGTTCATGAAGCCGACGACGTTGCTGTCGATGTAGGCATGGGGGTTTTCGAGCGAGTAACGCACTCCCGCCTGCGCGGCCAGATGGATGACCCGGTCGAACCGCTCCGTGGCGAACAGCGCCTCCATGCCGGGCCGGTCGGCGACGTCGAGCTTGACGAAACGGAAGTTGGCGTGGGGCGAGAGGCGCGCGAGACGGGCCTCTTTCAGGGTCGGGTCGTAGTAGTCATTCAGGTTGTCGACGCCAACCACTTCATCGCCCCGCGCGAGGAGCACCTCGGAGGTGTGCATGCCGATGAACCCGGCGGCACCGGTTACGAGAATCTTCATCCAGTCCTCATTCGATCACGATCAGATGGCCGGATTCTCGCACAGGGACATGGCATTTCCAGGAAGCATGCCGCGGCGCGGCAGCAATCGGGCCGACTGGCGCCGAAATCAACCGCGCCTCACGCGCCGCGGCGGCAGGCCGCCCCCCCTCGGGCTGACCCTAGTCGTACACCTCGCAGGCATCGAGCAGACAGCCCCGGCGATCCTTGGCCGAGAGCAGGGGTTCGTCCACCAGCGGCCACTGCACAGCGACCGTCGGATCGTTCCACAGCAGGCAGCGCTCGTGCTCGGGCGCGTAGTAGTCCGTGGTCTTGTAGAGAAAATCGGCGGTCTCGGAGAGCACCACGAAGCCATGGGCGAAACCTGGCGGAATCCACATCTGCCGGTTGTTCTCGGCAGACAGCGTCACGCCCACCCAGCGGCCAAAGGTCGGCGCGCTGCGACGCAGGTCCACCGCGACATCGAAGACCGCCCCGTTCGTCACCCGCACCAGCTTTCCCTGCGCCTGGCGGATCTGGTAGTGCAGCCCCCTCAGCACGCCGCGCCCCGAGCGCGAATGATTGTCCTGCACGAAGCGGGGCGCGAGCCCCGTGGCAGCCTCGAAGGCCCGCTCGTTGTAGCTCTCCATGAAGAAGCCGCGCGCATCGCCGAAGACCTTCGGCTCGAGCACCACCACTTCGGGAATCGCGGTCCGCAAGACATCCATCAGAACACCCGCTCCTTCAGCAGGCGCTTGAGATAGCGCCCATAGTCGTTCTTGCTCAGGCGGTCGGCCATCGCCTCGAGCGCCGAATTGTCGATCCAGCCGGACCGCCAGGCAATCTCCTCCGGGCAGCAGACCTTCAGGCCCTGGCGCTTCTCGATGGTCTGGATGAACAGGCTCGCCTCGAGCAGCGATTCGTGGGTACCCGTGTCGAGCCACGCGTAGCCGCGCCCCATCACCTGGACATCGAGTTCGCCCCACTCGAGGTACTGGCGGTTTACGTCGGTGATCTCCAGTTCGCCCCGGGCGCTCGGCTTGAGCCCCCGGGCGATCTCGACGACCCGCTCGTCGTAAAAATAGAGCCCGGTCACGGCGTAGCGGCTGCGTGGCTCGAGCGGTTTCTCCTCGAGGCTGATCGCCTTGCCGTGGGCATCGAACTCCACCACCCCGTAGCGCTCGGGATCATGGACCGGGTAGGCAAAGACGGTGGCCCCTTCCGTGCGCCGCGTCGCATCGCCGAGGCCCTTGGCAAAATCATGGCCATAGAAGAGGTTGTCGCCGAGCACCAGGGCACTGGGCCCGCCGGCGAGGAAGCCGGCGCCGATCAGAAAGGCCTGGGCCAGCCCGTCCGGGCTCGGTTGCACCGCGTAGCGGAGCGAGAGCCCCCACTGGCTGCCGTCGCCCAGCAGCTGTTCGAAGCGCGGCGTGTCCTGCGGCGTCGAGATCACCAGAATCTCCCGGATGCCGGCCAGCATCAGGGCCGACAGGGGATAGTAGATCATCGGCTTGTCGTAGACCGGCAGCAGCTGCTTTGAGACCGCCAGCGTCGCCGGGTGCAGGCGGGTGCCGGAGCCTCCGGCCAGGATGATGCCCTTGCGGGCCACGGGCGTATGAGTCATCGGTTGTCGAGAATCTCGGTCAGCATGCGATCGACGCCGTGCTGCCACGGCGGCAGGGTTAGGCCAAAGGACCGCTCGAGGTGGCGGCAGTCGAGCCGGGAGTTGAGCGGACGCCGGGCCGGGGTCCGATAATCGGCCGTCGGGATCGGCGAGATCTCCCGCACCGCCAGGGCCTGGCCTCGCGAGCGGGCGACGTCAATGACGTAGCGGGCATAGGCGCACCAGCTCGTCTCGCCCGCTGCGGAGAGGTGGTAGGTGCCGGCCAGCTCGGGCGCCTGCCGGGCGCGGGACAGCGCGTGGGCGGACACGTCGGCGATCAGCTCCGCGCCGGTCGGCGCGCCGATCTGGTCGTCGATGACGGTGAGCCGCTCGCGCTCGGCGGCGAGGCGCAGCATTGTTCGTGCGAAGTTACCCCCCCGTGCGGCGTAGACCCAGCTGGTGCGAAAAATCAGGTGGCGGCAACCGCTGCCGCGGATGGCGGCTTCGCCGGCGAGCTTGCTGCGCCCATAGGTGTTCAGCGGACCCGGCGCATCGTCTTCCCGCCACGGCCGGTCGCCGCTGCCGTCGAAGACGTAGTCGGTCGAGTAATGCAGCAGCCAGGCGTCCAGCTCGCGGGCGAGCCCGGTGAGCAGCCCGGGTGCCTCGCCATTGATGGCCTGGGCGGCGTCCGGCTCGCTCTCGGCCTTGTCGACCGCGGTGTAGGCGGCGGCATTGACGATAACCGCGGGGGAGAGCCGGCGCACGGTGTCGGCCAGGGCCGCAGAACACGTCAGGTCACCGCACAAGCCGTCTGCGCCACCGCGCCCCAGGGCGACGAGCTCACCGAGCGGCGCCAGTGCCCGGCGCAGCTCCCAGCCCACCTGACCGTCCGGCCCGAGGAGCAGGATTCTCACGCCCCCGCCCCACCCGCGCCGTAGTGGGTATCGACCCAGTCCCGGTAGGCGCCGCTCTGCACGCTGGCGACCCACTCGGGATGCGCCAGATACCAGGCGACGGTCTTCCGGATACCACTCTCGAAGGTCTCGGCCGGCCGCCAGCCAAGTTCGCGCTCGATCTTGCGGGCGTCGATGGCGTAGCGCCGGTCGTGGCCCGGCCGGTCGGTGACGTAGCGCACGAGCCGCTCACGCGGTCCGCCGCCGGAAGGCCGCAACTCGTCGAGGAGACGACAGACGATGTGGACGATGTCGATGTTGGCCATCTCGTTCCATCCACCGACGTTGTAGGTCTCACCCAGGACGCCGGCTTCTAGCACACGCCGGATCGCGGCACAGTGGTCGGTGACGTAGAGCCAGTCACGCACGTTTCGACCATCTCCATACACGGGCAGCTCGCGACCGGCGAGTGCGTTGACGATCATCAGCGGAATCAGCTTCTCGGGAAACTGGTAGGGGCCGTAGTTGTTCGAGCAGTTGGTGGTGAGAACCGGCAGACCGTAGGTATGATGCCAGGCTCGGACTAGGTGATCGGAAGCGGCCTTGCTCGCCGAATAGGGACTGTTGGGTTGGTAGGGATGGGTCTCGGCGAAGGGCGCAGCCTGGGCCTCGAGCGATCCGTAGACCTCATCGGTGCTCACGTGCAGAAACCGGAACCTCGACCGCTCATCCCCCTCCAGCCGGCTCCAGAAGGCGCGGGCCGCCTCGAGCAGCGCGAACGTTCCCTCGACATTGGTCCGGACGAACTCGCCCGGTCCATGAATCGACCGATCCACGTGGCTCTCCGCCGCGAAGTGGACGATCGCCCGCGGCCGATGGCGGTCGAACAGGGCATCGACCAGCGCACGGTCGCAGATATCGCCGCGGACGAACACGTGCCGCGCATCGCCCTCGAGGCTCGCCAGCGTCTGCAGATTGCCCGCATACGTGAGCTTGTCCAGGTTGACGACCGCCTCATCTCCGACCGACAGCCAGTCGAGCACGAAATTGCTGCCGATGAAGCCAGCTCCGCCTGTCACCAGAATCGTCATCGTGTTGCCGTTCGCTTCTGCAAGAAGCCGGATTTTCCCACAGACGCCCGACGCGGACCTGCAATCTCGTTCGGTTGCCGGTGGTACACCGCTACACTTGCGCACCATGTCACGCCATGCCTATTCCCTGCTGTGGGGACTCATCCTGCCGCTGGCCCTGGCCCGCCTCGCGTGGCTCGGCCGCAAGGAGCCCGGCTATCGCCAGCATGTGGCTGAGCGATTTGGCCGATTTGGGGGTCCGGGGGACTTCGAGGGGGCCTGGTGGATCCACGCCGTATCAGTCGGCGAGACCCGCGCCGCAGAGCCCATCGTGCGGGCCCTGCTCACTCGCGACGCGAGCGCGCGGGTTCTCTTGACCCAGATGACCCCGACCGGACGACGCACGGCCGAGGCACTTTACGCCCGCTGGGGGACGCGCGTGCGGATCGCGTACCTGCCCTATGACCTGCCCATGCTCGCACGCCGCTTCCTGGCGCACTTTCGCCCCCATGCCGGCATGCTGATGGAAACCGAGGTGTGGCCAAACCTGATCCACGAGGCCCAGCGGGCCGGCATGCCCCTGGCGCTGGTCAATGCCCGCCTGTCAGAGCGCTCTGCCCGCCGCTACGGCCGGCTCGGCCGCTTTGCCCGGGACACCTTCTCGAAACTGGCCGTCGTCGCGGCCCAGACGGCGGACGATGCGCGCCGACTGGCCTCCGTCGGCGCCCGTGATCCGGTCGTGACCGGCAGCGTCAAGTTCGATGTCGCGATCCCGTCTGGCAGCCAGGCCATCCGCGACGAGCTGCGAGAGCGCATCGGGGATCGGCCTGTCCTGCTGGCCGCCAGCACGCGGGAAGGCGAAGAGTCGCCCTTGATCGAGGCCTTCCTCGCCAGCGCGCCCCCTGAGCCCCTGCTGGTGGTCGTGCCGCGTCACCCGCAGCGCTTCGATCAGGTCGCGGCATGGCTGGACGCCCGCCGGATCTCCTACCAGCGACGGACCGGCGATGCCCCCGTGGCCACGACCACACGAATCCTGCTCGGCGACTCGATGGGCGAAATGTTTGCCTACTACCGCCTGGCCGACGTGGCCATCATCGGCGGCAGCTGGCAGCCGCTGGGCGGACAGAACCTGATCGAGGCGTGCGCGGTGGGGACCCCGTCCATCGTGGGACCGCACACCTTCAACTTCGCGGAAGTGTCGGCGCTCGCAATCGAGGCCGGCGCCTGCCTGCGCGCCGCGGATCCGGACAACGCCGTCCGGCAGGGGCTCACCCTGCTCATCGACGCCGCCCGCCGACAACGGATGGGGGCGTCCGGCATCGCGTTCAGCCAAGCCCACCAGGGCGCGACCGAGCGCACCCTGGCAGTACTGGATACCTTGCCGGCGACACGCCAGCCGTAACGCTCAGGCCGCCAGGGCTGCCAGCTCGCGTTCGAGGAGCGCCGGGTCGCCCGAGTTGAGTTCCACCAGTCGGCGCAGGTGCGTCATGCTGTCGAGGTCGATATGCTCGCAGCGCAGGCCCACCCGAACCCCCTCGACGTGGACGATGCGCATCTGCATCAGAATGCGCGCCTCGCCGGACAGCGGCAGGTCCAGCTGCACCGACTGCCCGCGCGTGGCACGCCACCCGACCGGCACCTCGACCAGCGCGCCCTTGAGGGACAGGTCGATGACCTCCGCCTCGACAAAATTGCCTTCACTGGCGAGCGAGGCGGGCGCCTCGAAGCTAGCTCGCCAGAAACGCCGGCGATCGGACGCGTTGTTCATTGCAACCCTCCGGACATGACCGTGACGGACGCGCCAGTGCGCCCGTCATCCATGCGGGCAGTATCGACCCCGCACAATCGGCCCACAAGGGTCCGACTTACTGGCAGGCGGCGCGCGCTCAGTGAGCCAGCAGGCCGTTGATGCGCTGGATGTCGTCTTCGCCAAGCTGCCCCGCCGCCGCCTCGAGCCGCAGCTGGGCCACCAGGGTGTCGTAGCGAGCGGCCGCCAGCTGCTGTTCGGTGTCCGACAGCTGGGATTGCGCGTTGAGCACATCGATATTGATGCGAACGCCCACTTCATAACCCAGCCGGTTGGCCTCGAGGGCCGAGGCGGAGGACACCTGAGCCGCCTCGAGCGCGCCGATCTGCGCCATGCCACTGGTAACGCCCAGGTAGGCCTGCCGCGCAGCCAGAGCCGCCGCCCGGCGAGCCGCCTCGAGATCGGCATCGGCCTGCAGTTTCAGGGCCACGGCCTCGCGGTCCCGCGACGCCAGGGCACCACCCGCGAACAGGGGCACGGCCAGTTCCAGTCCGATGCTGCGGGAGGTCGAATCGGCCGACGAGCCGGTGGTGGTCGAGAATCCGGTGCTGGCCTTGT
This sequence comes from Rhodocyclaceae bacterium, assembly GCA_050303815.1. GTDB lineage: Bacteria > Pseudomonadota > Gammaproteobacteria > Burkholderiales > Rhodocyclaceae > Cognatazoarcus. Next base: position 15,806 of record JBNLCM010000170.1, on the reverse strand, counting down.
TGTACCGGGCCACCAGGTCCACGGTGGGCAAATGGGCGGCCCGGTTCCGTTCGACCTCGCGCGCCGCGATCTCCGCCGCCAGTTGCTGGATCTGGACTCCGTAGGACGCGTCTTCCGCCGAGCCGACCCAGCTGTCGATATCGGCGGGGAGCGGTTGCTCGATACGGACGCCCGGCCGCAGCGGCGCAAGGTCACCGGCCGGCCGGCCGATCAACTGGGTCATGGCCTGCCGCTTGACCTCGAGGTCATTGGCCGCTGCCAGTTGCTGCGCGTTCGCCAGATCGAAGCGGGACTGGGCCTCGTGCACATCGGTAATCGTGACCGTACCGACCTCGAAACTCTTCTTCGACAGGGCCAGTTGCTCGCTGGCCGCCGTCTTGAGTGAATCGACCGCATCGAGCACATCGGCGGCCTTCAGGACGTCGAAGTAGGCCTGGGCAACCCGGAGAGCCAGATCCTGGCGGGCATTGGCCAACTGCGCTTCCGAGATACCCACCTGCAGCTGTCCCTGCTGGTACTGAACCCAGTTCTGCCAGCGAAAGACGGGCTGGGTCAACTGGGCGCCGTAGCCATTGCTGTTGTAGTTGCGGTCCTGGCCGGAGAAGGTGTTCTGGTTGTAGGTCGTGTTGGCGGATACGCCGATACTGGGCAGCAGGCCCGAGCGCCCCTGGACCGCACGCTCCCGCCCCGCCTCCGCCTGGGCCCGGGCCGCCGAGAACTGGGCATCGTTGGCGAGCGCCTCGCGGTAGACCTCGAGCAGGTCCATGCCCCACACCGGGGACATCGACAGGCCGATCAGGGAAGCCAGCAGTAACTTCTTCATCATCGTCGTCTCCGCTCGGGCCGGGGAAACCTGCGCCCCGCTGCAAGAAAAAACGGGCCGTCCGCCGGCCCGGTTCACCACGCCAGTTCGGCCAGGATCAGTATCGGGGCATGGCGGGGTCGACCTCGCCGGCCCACGCGGCGACACCGCCTGCCAGGTTGATGACCTCCCCGAAGCCCTGCCGCTCGAGGAACATGGCGACCTGCATGCTCCGGCCACCATGATGGCAGATCACCACGACCGGGGCCGAGGCGTCGAGTTCGCCACAGCGGGCCGGCACGCTCGCCATCGGCATCGGGATCGATCCGTCGATCCGGCAGTACTCGAACTCGTTGGGCTCCCGCACGTCGAGCAGCACCGGCGACGGCCTCTCGGCGTCGTCAAGCCAGGTCTTCAGTTCGGAAGGCCGGATCTGGCGCATCGCGTGTTTCCTCTCAGAATTCGAATTGATCGCGCTGCGGCGCGTTCCTCAGTTGCGGCACCAGGGTCTCGAAGAGATCCTCGGTGCGGTATTCCCCTTCCGCCGTGCACGTCACGAGACGGGCGCGCATCAGGGGAGCCTCACCGACGAAGGCGAAAAGCCGGCCGCCCACCTTGAGCTGCTCGAGCATCGAGTGGGGCAGCACCGGCAACCCGCCCGAGACGACGATCAGGTCGTAGGGGGCACGGGCCGGCCAGCCGAGCGAACCGTCACCGTCTTCGACAACCACATTCTCGACACCATTGCGCTTCAGGTTGTCGCTGGCGAACTTGACCAGTTCCGGCTCGATCTCGATCGAACGCACCCACTCGGCGCGGGCGGCAAGCAGGGCCGCAAAATAGCCGGAGCCGGCGCCGATCTCGAGCACCTGATCGCTGCGCCGCACCTGCAGCGCCTGCAGCACCTTGCCCTCAAGGACCGGAGTAAACATCTTGGCGCCGTGTCCGAGCTGAATCTCGGCCTCGGACAAGGCCAGCGACTTCAGCGCCGGCGGTACGTACTCCTCGCGACGGACTTCCATCAGCAAGTCGAGTACGTCGAAATCCAGGACGTCCCACGGCCGAACCTGCTGCTCGACCATGTTGTAGCGCGCGCGTTCGAAGTTCATTCAAGCCCCCTTCTTCGGGAATATTAGCACATTCTGATTGACCGATCGGTCAAAACCCTGCAATTTTAGCGCAAATTCCCGGCCCCTCTAAGCCCTCCATCGCCCGGTCTGCCGCACGACGACCTCACCGGGTGCCGCGGCCGTGGGCAAACTGTTGCAGGGCCCGGTTGGCCTCCAGCCTCAGGCGGGCGGCGGTCTCGAGCCAGGTGGGGTGCCCTGTCCGCAGTCCGAGCCCCAGCGCATCCAGCGCCGCCCGCTCAAGCTGGGCGTAGGCCAGCAGTTGCCGCGCCTCGCCGTTTCCGTCCTGCGAGAGCTTGGCCAGCGACGCGATGAGGGCATCCCAGTTGGGCTTGAGCTCGGACTCGATGATCTTCAAAGCCTCGGGCGCCGAGAGCCGCCCGGCGCCGAGATCCTCCGCCAGCCGCCGTTGCCGGTCGGCCAGCAGGGGCTGCCGTTCGGAGAATACGGCGAGAGCCGGATTGGGCGGGGGTGGGCGCTCGGCCTCCTGCCACGCCATCACGGCGATCACCAGCAGCGCGGCGGCGCCCGCGAGCCTCACCGTTGGAGCGCTCGCATCGGAACTCAACAACCAACCGGCCGCCAAGCCGCCCAGCAGGCCGCCCACATGCGCGGCATTGTCGATGCCGGGAATCGCGAATCCGATCACCAGCGAGTAACCGACGAAGCTGAGCGTCATCGCCCGCAATCGCGAAAAGGCGGCGCGCGGCATCTGCCGCCGATGCACCATCAGATAGGACAGCAGACCGCCAAAGACGCCGAAGATCGCGCCCGAGGCGCCGATGCTGACGACGTCCTGACGCCACCAGACGCTGATCACGCTCGCAAACAGGCCGGAAACGAGATACAGCGAGGCGAATCGGACTGGACCGAACATGCGCTCGACCAGCTGCCCCGCCTGATAGAGCGCGAGCATGTTGAGCCCGATATGCAGCAGGCCGCCATGCAGGAAGACGGAAGTCAGCAGCCGCCAGGGCTCGCCATTCAGCGTCAGTACGCCGTCGTTCCCGCCCCCGTCGATCAGGACACGTGACGGGATGTGCGTCCAGCTCCCGCTGGCCACCGCCAGACCGAGAAAGGCAATCACGTTGAGGCCAATCACGACCAGGGTGACGCGGGCGGTATCGGCGCGCAGGGAAAAGGGGAGCAGAATCGGGATGATCGATCTCCGCGCGATGGCTAAGCGCGCAGTGTAGCGGGCAAAGACGCCAGCTCCTGGAAATCGACCCGCCGACGCGCCGACGGAGCCCCATGCGGATGACATCAGGGTCGCAAAACAGAGACGTGTGCGTGCCGAGCCGCTAGAATTCGGCTTTGGCGCACCATGCAGCTTCGCGAACGATGATCCACATACTCCAAGGCGGCGAGGTTTCCACCCGGTACAGCGACCGCTCGTTGCTGGAGATCGCGATCGTCTCCGCCATTTCGAACACCATCGGCGCTGACGAAGTCAGCATCTACAAGCTTCAGCCGGCGGGCACCCGCCTGCTGCTCGAGCGCAGCACGCGGATTCAGGGCCGGGCGATCACAAGCCGAGACACCGACTTCGAGTTGCCCGAAGTGGCGCTTCCGATGGAGTCACGCCCCGAGTTCGAGGCCTGTGTGTGCGATGAACAATCGGTCGCCGTTGAAACCGCGGCAGGCGAGGGTTACATCCACTGCATTCCCGTGGCTTACGACGGCAAGATTGCCGCCGTGATCGAACTGCTGCGACCCGGCATGATGAATGCCGCCGAGCTCGAGCAGGCGGAGCACTTCGTCGGCCTTTACCGGAACTATCTCAGTCTGCTCGAGTTCAGCGAGCGCGATACGCTCACCGGCCTCCTGAATCGGCGGACATTCGACGATCAGGTCGAGAAGATCCTGCACCATCTCTCCAGCAATCGGGAGCCGGGCACGATTCCCGGTAGCGGGGAACGCCGGGAAGACCAGATCGGCGAACTGCCCCACTGGATCGCCATCCTCGACGTGGATCATTTCAAACGGGTCAATGAACGGTTCGGCCACCTCTACGGTGACGAGGTTCTGACCTTGCTCGCCAACCTGATGCGTGAGACTTTCCGCCACCGCGACAAGTTGTTCCGCTTCGGCGGCCAGGAATTCGTCGTGGTCCTGCGACCGGCCGAGGCCACCGACGTCGAGCGAGTCCTGGAACGCTTCCGCGCTCGCGTCGCGGCCCACGCGTTTCCGCAGGTTGGACAGGTCACGATCAGCATCGGATTTGCGCCGATAGACGGTGCCGCCACGCTGGAAAATGTCCTCGAGCATGCGAGCCTGGCACTGCGCGCCGCGAAGGACGGCGGGCGCAATCAGGTCAGAGTGTTCCAGCCGACCGCCTGAGCAAGCAGCGCGCTAGCGGTGGACGGCGGCCAGTTCCTCCCGCCGCAGCTGATCCGCCTCGATCACCGCCGCCTTTTCCGAGTCATCAAGCGCACGATGACGCTGGCCGATGGCCTGAACCAGCCTGCGCCCTTGATCCGTAATCCGTGGCGCTTCTGGCAGCAGCGCCCGGACGTCGCTTTCGGACAAGCCGACGGCCTGGGCCACCCGCGCGACAAAACGGGCGTCGATCTGTCGCTCCTGCTCACTCGCTCGGGCCACCGCCGCCGCCGTGGGCTGGGCCTGGACAGCCCACGGAACCCAGCAGGCCATCGCGGCCAGCCAGCCAGCACGGCAGAGGCACGCGCGTGCCGTCACGGCAGGAGGATCGTCGAGCCGGTCGTGCGGCGCGCCTCGAGGGCCTCGTGAGCGGACGCGGCCTCCGCGAGCGCGAAGCGTTGGTTGACCTCGATGCGGACCTTGCCGCTGCCCACCACGTCGAACAGTTCGGCGCCCATGGTTTCCAGGTCGGACCGTGCCGCCGTATAGGTGAACAGTGTCGGACGGGTCACGTACAAGGAACCCATCTTGGCCAGCAGGCCAAGATCGAATGGCGGCACCGGCCCCGATGCGGCACCGAAGAGGACCATTGTCCCCAGCGGGCGCAGGCAGGCGAGAGAATCCATGAAGGTGTCCCTGCCGATGGAGTCATACACCACCGCGACGCCCGCACCGCTGGTGATGTCACGCACGCGTTCGGCAAAGTTCTCCGTCCGGTAGTTTACCGGGTGGTCGCAGCCGTGGGCCCTCGCCAGCTCGCCCTTCTCCGCCGAGCCGACCGTACCGATCACGGTCGCACCGAGGGCCTTGGCCCACTGGCAGGCGATCAGGCCAACGCCGCCGGCTGCCGCGTGGATCAGGATGGTATCGCCCGCCTGGACCTGATACGTCCGACGGAGCAGATACTGGGCGGTCAACCCCTGCAACATCATGGCAGCACCCATCTCGAAATCGATGCCGGCGGGCAACTTCAGGAGTCGATCCGCCGGCAGGTTGCGCCGCTCGGCGTAGGCGCCGACAGGGCCGCCAGCGTAGGCCACCCGGTCTCCGACCGCCACGGCGGAGACGCCTTCGCCCACCGCCTCCACGACCCCAGCCCCTTCGAGCCCGATACCGGAGGGCAGGGGCACCGGGTAGAGCCCGGAGCGGTGGTAGGTATCGATGTAGTTGAGGCCGATGGCCTCATGCCGAATCTGGGCTTCGCCCGGCGCCGGTGCCGCGACTTCGGCCGTTTCCAGCCGCAGGACCTCGGGGCCCCCGGTCTCGTGGAATCGGATCATCTTGCTGGTCATCGCCCTGTCTCCTCGTGCGTGTTCCCGATGGTGTCAACGGAACATTCTAGCGCCGGGAGGCGCGGCGGACAGGCTGGGTAAACGGCAACGCCCGGCACACGGGTGCGCCGGGCGTTGTGTCCATCCGGATGGGGGTCAGGCGCCTTCGGTGTCCCTCAGCTCAGCGGCGTCCACCACGGCCAATGCCGTGATGTTCACCAGGCGACGGACCGTGGCCGACGGTGTCAGCACGTGGACCGGCTTGGCCGCACCGAGCAGGATCGGCCCGACGGTGACGCCATCGCTGTTGGCTGCCTTGCACAGATTGAACGAGATGTTGGCTGCGTCGATATTGGGCATCACGAGCAGGTTGGCCTCACCCTGAAGCTTGCTCTCCGGGTTGGCCGACCGGCGCACCTCGGGCATCAGCGCGCCATCGGCGTGCATCTCGCCATCGCACTCGAGGTCGGGCCGCGTCGCCGCGATAATGTCCCGGGCCTCCCGCATCTTGCGGGCCGACGCCGACTTCGAACTGCCGAAGTTGGAATGGGACAGCAAGGCAATGCGAGGCTCCATCCCAAAACGCTTGAGCTCATCCGCGGCCATGATCGCGATGTCGGCGATCTCGTCCGCGCTCGGGTTCTCGTTGACATAGGTGTCGGCAATCGCAAGAACCCGTTGCGGCAGGAGCAGGATGCTCATGGTCGCGAACCGTTTTGCGCCCGTACCGAGCCCGATGACGTTCTCGACCTGACGGAGGTGATAGTCGTAGGTACCAAACGTTCCGCAGACCAATGCGTCGGCGTCGCCGCGCCGGAGCAGCATGCTGCCGATGAGGGTCGTATCGCGGCGAAGCTTGGCCTTTGCGATGTCGGCCGTGACCCCATCGCGCCACATCATGCGATGGTAGTCACCCCACAGCTCGCGGTAGCGCGGATCGTCTTCGACATTGACCACATCAAAGTCGCGACCGGGCACGAGGTCCAGACCGATCTTCTCGATCCGGCGCTCGATCACCGACGGCCGCCCGATCAGGATCGGCCGGGCCAGATCCTCATCCACCACGACGCGAACCGCGTGCAGGATACGCTCATCCTCGCCCTCGGCGTAGATCACACGCTTCTGCTCGGGCGCGACCTTCTGCGCGCGCGAAAACACGGGCTTCATGATGATGCCCGACGCATAGACAAAGTCGGTCAGGCTATCGACGTAGGCCTTGAAGTCCTCGATGGGATTCGTCGCGACGCCGGACTCCATCGCCGCCTTGGCGACCGCCGGCGCGATCTTGACGATCAGCCGCGGGTCGAACGGCTTGGGAATCAGGTATTCGGGACCGAATCGCAGATCGGCACCGGAGTAGGCACTGGCCACGATGTCCGACTGCTCGGCTTCGGCCAGCTCGGCGATGGCACGAACGCAGGCGAGCTTCATCTCCTCGGTGATCTTCGTGGCCCCCACGTCGAGGGCGCCGCGGAAGATGAACGGGAAGCACAGGACGTTGTTCACCTGGTTCGGATAGTCGGAACGACCTGTGGCGATGACGCAATCCGGACGAACCTCCTTGGCGAGCTCGGGCATGATCTCGGGCGTCGGGTTCGCAAGGGCGAAGATGAGCGGCTTGTCCGCCATCTTGGCCACCATCTCGGGCTTCAGCACGCCGGCGGTGGACAGCCCCAGGAAAACGTCCGCCGCTTCCATGCAGTCAGACAGCGAGCGGGCCTCCGTGGTCTGCGCATAGCGGGCCTTGTTGGCCTCCATGTTCTCGTCGCGACCGACGTAGATGACGCCACGCGAATCGCACACGTAGATGTTCTCGCGGCTCATGCCGAGGCTGACCATCAGGTCCAGGCAGGCGATGGCCGCGGCGCCCGCACCCGAGCAGACCAGCTTGACCTTCGCGATATCCTTCCCGACGACCTTGAGGCCGTTGAGCAGGCCGGCCGCCGAAATGATGGCCGTGCCATGCTGGTCATCGTGGAAGACGGGGATGTTCATGCGCTCCCGAAGCTTCTTCTCGATGTAGAAGCACTCCGGGGCCTTGATATCTTCCAGGTTGATGCCGCCGAGCGTCGGCTCGAGCGCAGCGACGATATCGATGATCTTGTCCGGGTCGTTCTCGGCGAGTTCGATGTCGAAGACATCGATGTTCGCGAACTTCTTGAACAGACAGCCCTTGCCTTCCATGACGGGCTTCGATGCCAGCGGACCGATGTTTCCGAGGCCCAGGACGGCGGTGCCGTTGGTGATCACCCCGACCAGATTGCCCCGCGACGTATACTCCCGTGCATCACCCGGATTGGCGACGATGGCGTCGCACGCGGCAGCCACACCCGGCGAGTAGGCGAGTGCCAGATCGCGCTGGTTCGTAAGCCCCTTCGTCGGTACGACGGCAATCTTGCCGCGCGTGGGTGAGCGGTGGTATTCGAGTGCTGCGGCGATGAAATCCTGATCCATCCTTCTCCCTCTTTCTCGGAATAGAACGCTTCGTAATCTGGCGGGTGCACAGCATGACGCCCACGCTGAACAATTGCCATCGTGGTCATCCACAGCCATTTATGGAATTAGTTGGCGCCGGATCGAAGCCATCCGGCGTGCTGTAGATCGACTGCCAGGCGCGTCATGGCGCTGCAGCCGCATCCCGCGACACCGGGAGAGTGCGCCGTCGGGACGGATTCTGGACGGAGATTCTAGCCGAGTCGGGCAGGACGCGCAGCCCCATCAACGCCGTTTTTGGCACAATCGGGGAAACAACGAACGGAGGGGTACATGCGTCGCGTCGTTTTCAATCAGAAGGGCGGGGTCGGCAAGTCGACGATTACCTGCAACCTGGCCGCCATCTCTGCCCACAAGAAGGCGCGTACGCTCGTCGTGGACCTAGACCCTCAGGGCAATTCGACCCAGTACCTGCTCGGCCCTCAGGCCGACACGGTCGAGGCCACGCTCGCCGACTTCTTCGACCAGACCCTGAACTTCAAACTCAACCCGATTCCGACGGAGGCATTCGTTCATGCGACCCCGTTCGAGAACCTGCATGTGCTGCCTTCCAGCCCTCAGCTGGAAGAACTCAGTGGCAAGCTCGAATCGCGGTACAAGATCTTCAAGCTGCGCGATGCCCTCGAGGAGCTCGAGGACGACTTCGACGCGATCTGGATCGACACCCCGCCAGCGCTGAATTTCTACACCCGCTCGGCATTGATTGCTGCCGACCGCTGCCTGATTCCCTTCGACTGTGACGATTTTTCCCGGCGTGCGCTGTACTCGCTGATGGAGAACGTTGACGAGATCCGCGCAGATCACAATCGCAATCTCGAAGTTGAAGGCATTGTGGTCAACCAGTTTCAGCCCCGTGCCACCCTGCCCCGCAAGGTTGTCAACGAGCTGATCGAGGAAGGCTTGCCCGTCATCGAGCCCTTTCTCTCCGCATCGATCAAGATCAAGGAGTCCCACGAACGGGCCACGCCGATGGTCCACCTGGATCCAAGGCACAAGCTCAGCCAGGAGTTTGTCGCCCTGCACGACCGCCTGTCTGCCAAGGCGGGCAAACACAAGGGCTAGTCCAGCCGCCCAGCAGCCGCAACCGGAGGCACCACCATGGAAGACACGCTCGAACGCCAGATGAATGAACTCGCCGAGTCGATCGGCGCCGAGCTCGCCTCCGGGAGGATCAACTTTCCGACCTTCCTGGAGGTATCGCTCCGGATCAAGCAGCGGGCGGATGACCCCGATGTCTCGCTGCAGGACATCACGACGCTGATCCAGGCTGAACCGGTGCTCGCCGCCCGGGTGATCAAGATGGCCAACTCGGCGCTGCTCAATCCTGGAGGCAAACCGATCACCGCCATCGGTCCCGCCGTGATTCGTATCGGGCTGCTGCCAATTCGAACGCTCGCGTTCGTCGTCTCGACTCAGCAACTCGAGAGCGATTTGCGCTCGGAAAGCCTCAAGGCGACGGCATCGGCACTGTGGCTCCACTCAGTGGACGTGGCGACCCGTGCCCATGTACTGGCCCGCCACTTCAAAGTCTGTCCGCCCGACAAGGCGCTGCTGGTCGCCATGCTGCGCAGTGTCGGAGAGTTCTACCTGATCGCCCGTATTGCGGCGTTTCCGGAATTTGCAGCGGAGCCCGAACGCGTTTCGGATTTCGTGTCGACCTGGCGTGAGCCCGTCGGCGCCGCGCTTCTCGAAGCCTTCGAGCTCCCCGCCGAGATCCTTGAGTCGGTTGAGGACGGAAATCTGTACGGCGGTCTCTGGCCGCCCACCGATCTGGGCGACCTGCTGTTCATCGCCGCCCTGTCCGCCGACTCGCCCAATCCGTTCGACCTGTCGAGTCCGGAGGACCGGCAGGCCATCCTGCAGGGGGCCTTGCATGGCTCTGGGCACGAGGAACTGACCCAACTCCTCCAGGACGCGTCAGCGGATCGCCAGCAGCTGGTGGCTTCGATCCGCGGATGAACGGGCGCCGGACGACCGATGGCCGGCATCAGTCCTTGTGGCGATAGGTGATCCGCGCTTTCGAGAGGTCGTAGGGCGACATCTCCAGCGTGACTCGGTCGCCTGCCAGTATGCGAATTCGGTGCTTGCGCATCTTGCCCGATGCATAGGCTGCGACTTCCATGCCATTTTCGAGCCTGACCAGGAATCGCGTGTCCCTCTGGACTTCGATTACCCGCCCCTCCATTTCCAGAAGATCGTCTTTGGCCACCGAAGCCACCTCCGGCACAAGCGGGCACGCCAGCCCGATATCGTCTGACAGCAGGCTAGCGCCAACTTTTGCGCATCGCAACATCTTCGTTCACTGGGAACGCCGTTGTCAGGTTTGGCGTCGACGCAGCGTCAAAGCCCTGTTGCCCTCACATTGGAGCCCGGCCCCGTGAATCGCAGGCAGATTCTGCTGATCGTCAGCTTGTTCGCCCTGGTTTCGGCGTTTTTCGCGTTCGACCTGGGTCGCTACCTGACGCTCGACCAACTGAAAGTCCAGCAGGCCGGTCTCGAGGCGTATCGCGAGTCACATCCTCTGCTGAGCGCCTTGTTGTTCTTCACCCTTTATGTCGCGGTGACAGGCCTCTCGATTCCGGGTGCGGCCATCATGACGCTGGCCGCTGGCGCGATCTTTGGCCTGGTGTGGGGCACGGTGCTCGTCTCGTTCGCGTCAACGATCGGGGCCAGCCTCGCTTTTCTCGCGTCGCGCTATCTGTTGCGTGACGCGGTCCAGGCCCGCTTTGGCGACCGGCTTGGCACCATCAACAGTGGCATCGAGCAGGAGGGAGCCTTCTACCTCTTTACACTTCGCCTGGTGCCGATCGTTCCGTTCTTTGCGATCAATCTGCTCTCCGGCCTCACCGCGCTCCCGGTGCGCACCTTCTTCTGGGTCAGCCAGCTCGGCATGCTCGCAGGCACCATCGTGTATGTGAATGCCGGCACCCAGCTCGCCGCGATCGAGGCCGTCTCCGACATCATTTCGCTCCCGCTGCTTCTGTCCTTCGGGCTGCTCGGGATCTTTCCGTGGATCGCCCGCCACATTGTGGACAAAGTCCGTGCAAGGCAAGCCTATGACGGCTGGCAGCGGCCTGCTCGATTCGACCGCAATCTTGTTGTCATTGGAGGCGGCAGTGCCGGCCTGGTCAGCGCCTATATTGCTGCCGCGGTCAAGGCGGAAGTGACCCTTGTCGAGCGACACCGCATGGGCGGTGACTGTCTCAACACGGGTTGCGTCCCCTCCAAGGCCCTGATCCGATCTGCACGTCTGGCGGCAGAGTTTCGGGACGCCGAACGCTTTGGCATCTCCGCCGGCGCCATCAAGACGCACTTTGCGGACGTCATGAAGCGGGTCCACGAGGTCATTCGCGACATCGAACCCCACGACTCCATCGAGCGCTACACCCAACTTGGCGTCGACGTCATCGAAGGCAGTGCCCGACTGGTCACGCCCTGGGAAGTCGAAATCACAAAGGCAGATGGGGCCATACAGCGACTCACCACCCGGGCGATCGTTATCGCGACAGGAGCCCGCCCCTTCGTTCCGCCACTTCCCGGCCTGACCGAGGCAGGTTATCTCACCTCGGATTCACTCTGGGAGCTCCGCGAGCTGCCAGGGCGTTTGCTCGTGCTGGGCGGCGGACCGATCGGTTGCGAGCTGGCACAGGCCTTTGCACGACTGGGTAGCCAGGTCACGCAGCTCGAGATGGCGCCCAGGCTGATGCTGCGCGAGGATCCCGATGTCTCCGCCGCCGTCGAGTCACGCTTCTCCCGGGAAGGCATCGATGTGCGAACCGGACACCGTGCCGTGCGAGTGGAAACGGAGGATGGGCAGAAATGGATGATCGCGGACCATGGGGGGCAGACGGTTCGCATCGCATTCGATGAGATCCTCGTGGCGGTCGGCCGAGCTGCCAGACTGGACGGGGTTGGGCTGGATACGCTGGGTATCGAAACCGACCGCACCGTGGTCACCAATGAGTGGCTACAGACGCGCTATCCGAACATCTACGCCGCTGGCGACGTGGCTGGCCCCTACCAATTCACTCATACGGCAGCGCACCAGGCCTGGTATGCGTCCGTCAATGCCCTCTTTGATCCGTTGAAGCGGTTCAAGGCCGACTATTCGGTGATCCCCTGGGCGACCTTCGTCGATCCGGAGGTGGCGCGCGTTGGCCTCAATGAAGAGGAAGCCCAGGCCGCTGGAACGCCCTATGAGCTCACGCGGTACGACATTGGCGACCTTGACCGCGCCATTGCCGATGGCGAGGCCGAGGGTTTCGTGAAGGTTCTGACCGTACCCGGCAAGGACAGAATCCTGGGTGTAACCATCGTCGGACGGCATGCGGGGGATCTGATCGCGGAGTACGTCCTTGCGATGAAGCACGGGATCGGGCTCAACAAAGTGCTCGGAACGATCCACATCTACCCGACCATGGCGGAAGCCAACAAGTATGTGGCTGGCAACTGGAAGCGAGCGCATGCGCCTCAACGGCTACTGGCCTGGGTTGCGCGCTTCCATCGCTGGCGGCTGGGGGGGCCACGTACATGAGGATCGCCTTTGCCCTCTTTCTCTTGCTGGCGTCGTACGCAACACATGCCTTCGATCACACCCACGCCCGCTGGACACGATTGCTCGAAAGCCATGTCAGGGTCGCACCCGACGGGCATTCGTCACGGGTCGATTACGAGCGTTTGTCGCGCGATCACGGCGCGTTATCCGCGTACCTCGACGATCTGTCTGGCGTCACACCCGATCAGTATCGTTCGTGGCGGCGCGACCAGCAGTTGGCCTTTCTGATCAATGCGTACAATGCCTGGACAATCGATCTGGTGCTCACGGCCTACCCCGATCTCGACTCTATCAAGGATATCGGCGGGCTCTTCAGCTCACCCTGGCGCAAGGCATTCATTCCGCTCCTCGGAGAACGTGTCAGCCTCGATGACATTGAACATGGACGGATTCGCGCCCCGGGCGCCTTTGACGAGCCCAGAATTCACGCCGCTCTTGTCTGTGCGTCTATCGGCTGCCCGATGTTGCAGCCCACCGCCTATGTCGCCGACACACTCGAGACTCAGCTGGAGGATGCAATGGTCGCGTTCCTCTCCGACCGCTCCCGCAACCGATTCGATCGGAGCGAGGGCGCCCTCCATGTATCGAAGGTCTTTGACTGGTATGGGGAGGACTTCCGACGTGGCGAAGGGCGTTTTGCTACGCTTGCCACTAGCCTGGCCAGTTACGCCGTCGCCCTTGCCGACACCCCCAGCGATGCCGACCGGTTGGCCTCAGGGCAGTTCCGCATCCGGTTCCTGCCCTACGACTGGCGCCTCAACGCCACGGGGAGGCCGTGATGGGACATCTCAAACACCTCGCACTCCAGTTCGCACTTTTGGTAGGTACCTACGCGCCAGTCTCACAAGCAGCCAGCTGCCGAGCGCAGGCGGGCGATCCGATCAGGCCGGTGGTCGAATTGTTCACATCAGAAGGCTGTAGCTCATGCCCCCCCGCCGATCGATGGCTTTCATCCATTGCGAGGGCGTCTCCGCGTCAGGTGATCGCCATTGCCTATCACGTTGACTACTGGGATGACATTGGCTGGCCAGATCGCTTTGCGGACCCGGCCTCGGGGCGCCTGCATCAGCAGCGGGTCGATCGCGCCGGTGGTCGTGTTCGATACACGCCCCACGTGTTCGTCGACGGCGAGGAGTTTCCGGACTGGCGGCGGGGAACGCCGCCACATAGCAAGGGAACCGCACAACTCACGGCGACCATTACTCACCCTCCCCTCGTTCCGGGTGATCCCCTCAGGGTCGCAGTCACCCTCGACGGCAAGCTTCCGCGGGTGGCCGTCGCCACCCTTGCTCTGGTAGAAAACGGGTTGATAAGTAACATTCACGCGGGCGAGAATGCGGGTCGCACCCTGCGCCATGATTCCGTGTCTCGATCATTGCGGAACGTCCCAGTCGGTGGGCAAATTGGCCTCCAATTTGAAACGGAGCTTCCGGTGCCGGCGGACATCGTCGCCAGCCACAGCGAGATTCTTCTGATCCTTCGTGATTCGGCCGGTCGTACCTTGCAGGCGGTCACGACGGCTGACTGTGATGGCTGAGCTGACTGTTTCCCTCATTGTTCCCGTCCTGAACGAAGCGAGTGGCATCGTCGCCACGCTCTCCTCGCTCCAATCCGCTCGGCAGGCGGGCGTTAAACTCCTCGTCGTTGACGGCGGAAGTACAGATGGAACTGTCGATATCGCAACGAGCTATTGCGACCAACTAGTCGTTTCTCCCCGCGGCAGAGCGAGCCAGATGAATGCGGGTGCACAGGCGGCGAAGGGAGACATCCTCCTGTTTCTGCACGCTGATACGCGGTTACCCGTCCATGCGCTGGAGTCAGTTCGGCAGGCAGTGCAGACAAGTCCCTGGGGACATTTCCATGTGCAGATTATGGGCCGATCACGCTGGCTCCCTCTAATCGCGACGATGATGAACCTCCGAGCCCGTCTCACTGGCATCGCAACGGGCGACCAGGCGCTCTTCGTCACCCGCGACATGTTCTGGCAGGTTGGCGGCTTTTCAGCCATCCCACTGATGGAAGACGTCGAACTATGCGACCGACTTCGAAAGATTGCATGGCCGAAAGTCATCCGTTCGCCGGTAACGACATCTGGGCGCAGATGGGACCTCAACGGTCCGTGGCGCACCATCTTCCTCATGTGGCGAATTCGTCTCGCCTACTGGCTCGGTACGTCCCCCCAAAAACTTGCATCACGATACGATGCCGGCAAATCCCGCCCGGAACACGGTTGATATCGCGGTCTTCGTCCGGCCACCACTGCCCGGTTGCGTGAAGACCCGGTTGATCCCAACCTACGGCCCACAGGGGGCGATGCGACTCTATCGCGCCATGGCACGCAGCGTGATCTCTACGGCGCACGCTTCACGCTTGGGGCCGGTCACCTTGTGGGCAGCTGATCTTCCGGCACACCGCTTCTTTCGTGCCTTGGCCAGGGCAACCCCTCTTGCGGTCCGCCGGCAAGCCGAGGGCGACCTGGGCTTTCGCATGACAGACGCGTTGGCATGGCATGCGAACACGACGCCGGTACTGCTAGTAGGGACGGACCTCCCCGCTCTCACGATCCAACACCTAACCGACGCCGGCGCGGCACTCCACGAAGGCGCGGATGTCGTTCTTCTCACCACCGAAGACGGCGGCTTCGGACTCATCGGCGTGAATCGCCCATTGCCACCCGGGAGCCTCGCTGGAATTCAGTGGAGCACGCGGCAGGTGCATCTCGATGTCACGGCCCAACTCGAGCAATGTGGGCTGTCAGTCGTACACCAGGGCCCAATCTGGGACGTCGATGAGCCCGCGGATGTTCTCCGTTGGCTGTCGGGGACCTCCCCCTCTCGTGCCAAACTACGTGAGAAGTAGGCGTGAAGAAGCACAGATCACAGGATTCCTGAAGCCAGCAGGTCAGAGGCAGCCGTTCGGATCCAGGCATTGTGCCGACTGGGCGACTTCGGCAAGGCGCCGTTCTTCAAACGGCGTGCGCGGTCCGGCGGTTGACTGGTACGACACAAGGGGACAGCTCAACAGCGGGGGATTTACTGGTTTGAGTTTAGGTTCTGTAGACGCACGAAGCCCCTCTACCGTAGATTGGCAGAGGGGCTTGTGTATAGGGTTAGTCTGACGATGACCTACTTTCACACCCGTATGGGCACTATCATCGGCGCGTACCTGTTTCACGGTCC
>JBNLCM010000169.1:0-29643 GCA_050303815.1 Rhodocyclaceae bacterium | reverse complement strand
AACTGGCCGAAGCTGTGGCCCAGCTGGCGGCCATCCAGCGGCTGCGCAAGCGCGGCCACTGAGCGCTCCGGTCGTCGTCCTGGACGACGGCCGCGTGCGCAAAAAGGTGATCCGCCCGGATCGCCTTTTTCTTTTGCAATGGCTTGCCATCATCACGGCCGCAGGCATCAGGTCAGGCGGTCGATTCGCTTCTCGAGCCGGGCCAGTGCGTCCCGCAGCCGCCGCAGCCGCTCTCCGTAGGCGTCGACTTCGCTACGCCCCGGCAAGACGCTGCCCCCCTCGGCCACATACTCCCTGAGATTGCCCTCGAAGGCGCCCGCACTGCGTTGAAGTCCAGTCAGCATGTTCAGGCCGGTCCTGTGCAGCCGGTGGGCGGCAATGTCACCCACCAGCCGCGCGAGATCGGCTTCGACGTCCCACCGCAGGTGGCGCAGGACAAATCCGAGCGCATCTGCCAGCTCGACCTCACCTTCGATTCGCGCGGACTGCATGAGCCCATCGAGCCCCTTGGCGAGGTCGGAAGGGCCCGGCGTCGGCACGGAAATCGTGACGGCCGGTTCGTCGCGGCTCAGCGACTCCGCCAGGAAACCGTCGTTGCCGACCGAGAATCCAATGGCCAACTCGCCGATCAGGATGCGGGCCTCCTTGCCAGCGAAGGGGCGCAGGCGCCCCTGTGCCCACTCTGCCTGTGCCAGCAGGTGGTTGAGCGTTGCGACCGAAAGGCCTCCCAGCAACGCGCAGGCCTCAGGCCTGTTGGATGCCCGCGATCCGCCAGCCCTCGCTGCCGGATGTCGGCTTGATCAGGTGCCAGAGCTCGGAGAAGCGGGCCGGAGCCGACTCCGGACTCTCACGCAGGAGGCCGCTGAAATGGACGCTGACGACGAAGCGGTCGTCGTCCTCGCTGACGTCCTGCACTTCGGCGTTGAGCTCAACGACATCCGTGCGGTCGGGTTGGGCTCCACGCTCCTGCAACTGCATCGCGATCTCGGCGTACACCTCCGGCGTCGTGAAGGCGCGGATATCGTCCAGATTGCCGTTGTCCGAAGCTGCCTGCAGGCGAATGAAGTTCAGCTTTGCTTCCCGTTCGAATCCGGCGGTATCGAAGTCTTGGGCGGCCGGCGCGCTTCCCGAGCCCGTCTCACTCGCGCTCACACGCTCGGTACCGGGGCCGAATGCCGGTTGCGCAGGTGCGCCGGCGTAGCTCATGCGGTTGGCGGACCCCTGGGCAGCCCTGCCAAACACTCGCTTGAGGATGAACAGGGCCGCAAACAGGAGCAGCATCAGCATGACGACGCCGGCGAACTCCTCGCCGAGCCCGAAGTGAGACAGCAAGGCGGCCAGGCCGAGGCCAGTTGCCAGGCCGGCCAGCGGCCCGAGCCACGAACGTTTCGGTGGCGTCTGCGTGGATGCCGCGGTCGCCTTGGTGCCTGTCGCGGTGGACGTGGTCGGTGCGGTGGGCTTCTTGAAAAGGGTCGAATCCCGCTGCATGCCGAATGAGCGACCGCCGCCGAGGCGACGTGCCTCGACCTCCGGGACGGTCATCGCGAAGCCGACGAAAATGGTGAACAGCGCGATCAGCAATCGTTTCATGGTCGTCCTTGACTGGATACAACAGGAGGTAGCGCCGCGGTCAGATGCGGTAGCCGCGGTGTAGCGCGACAATCCCGCCCGCCAGATTGAAGTATTCGACCCGTGACAGCCCGACTTGTTCCATCATCGCCTTCAGCGTGTCCTGATCGGGATGCATGCGGATCGATTCGGCCAGGTATCGATAGCTGTCGGCGTCCTTGGCGACGCGTTCGCCCATCCAGGGAAGAATCCTGAAAGAGTAGAAATCGTAGGCGGGCGCCAGGGGCTTCCAGACCTTCGAGAACTCGAGGACGAGCAAGCGGCCGCCAGGGCGAAGGACGCGCCGCATTTCGGCCAGTGCTCCGTCCTTGTGGGTCATGTTCCGCAAGCCGAACGCGACCGTCACGCAGTCGAACCAGCCATCCGGGAACGGCAGCCTCTCGGCATCGCACTGTGCCACGGGCAGGGGAAAGCCCTTGTCGGTCACTCGATCCCGGCCCCGCGACAGCATCGCATGATTGATGTCCGTCAACCACACCTGCCCGCTCGGCCCGACCTTGCGGGCGAAGGCCAGCGACAGGTCGGCCGTGCCCCCGGCCACGTCGAGGACGCGCTCGCCGGCGCGGACACCGGACACCTGAATCGTGAAGTGCTTCCAGAGCCGATGCAGCCCCATCGACATCAGATCGTTCATCACGTCGTAGTTTCCGGCGACCGACGTGAAAACCCCGGCCACGCGCCGGGCCTTGTCCTTCTCCGCGACGGTTTCGTAGCCGAAGTGCGTCTGCTTGTCGCTCATGTCAGTGCCCGCCACAACCGCCGGAGCCGCAACTGCCCGAGCCGCATCCACCGCCCTTGACCGGTGTCGGATTGAGGTCGGGATCCCGGCTGGCCCCGGCGGCGTCCATTCGCTCAAGGTAATCCTGCCAGAGCTCGTCCTGTCGGGAGCCGATCAGGTAGAGATAGTCCCAGGAGTACAGTCCACTGTCGTGACCGTCGCTGAACACCGGCTTGATGGCATAGTTGCCGACGGCCTCGACATGGGAAATGTGCACATCGCGTTTGCCCACCTGCAGCACCTCCTGACCCGGGCCGTGTCCCCGAACTTCGGCCGAGGGGGAGTGGACGCGCAGGAACTCGTAGGTGAGTTCGAAATGCGCTCCATCGTCGAAGGTCAGCTCCATCATGCGGGAGCCCTGATGCAGCTTGATTTCGGTGGGGATCGGGGTGTTTTCGTCGAGGCCGGCCATGTGTGTCCCGCGTCGCAGAGAGAATCCGTCATGATACCCGAAAGGCGTGGACGCCCCGCCCGGCCAGTCTGTTTCGGTCGATGTAATCAAACCGTCAAACACCTGAAATAGACTCCGCTTGTTCGAGGAGGAATCACGTGTCCGCAACCATACTGATCGTCGAGGACGAACCCGCTATCCAGGAGCTGCTGAGCGCAACCTTGACCCGCGCCGGCCATCAGGTCATCCGCGCCGACGACGGCGAAAGCGCCCAGCGCCTGCTGCGCGAGGCGCTCCCCGACCTGGTGCTGCTCGACTGGATGTTGCCTGGCGTCTCCGGCATGGATCTCGCCCGGCGTCTTCGTGCCGAGGAGCGCACCCGCAGCATCCCGATCATCATGCTGACCGCCCGCGGCGAGGAGCAGGACAAGGTGTCCGGTCTCGAGGTGGGGGCCGACGACTATGTCACCAAGCCGTTCAGCCCACGGGAACTCGTCGCCCGGATCAAGGCGGTCCTGCGTCGGCGAGCGCCCCAGGCGACGGAGGACCCGGTCGATCTGGGTGGCCTCCGCCTCGATCCGGCGACCCACCGCGTGTCGGCCGGCGAAGCGGCGCTGAGCCTCGGTCCGACCGAGTTCAGGCTGCTTCACTTCCTGATGACACATCCCGAACGGGTGCATTCACGTGCGCAGTTGCTCGATCGGGTCTGGGGGGATCATGTCTTCGTCGAGGAGCGTACCGTGGATGTCCATATCCGTCGGCTGCGCAGCGCGCTCGAAGGCTCCGGCCATGATCGCTTGATCCAGACCGTGCGCGGGGCGGGCTATCGCATGTCGGCCCAGACCGAGGCCAGTCAGGCCGTGAGATAATCCGCCCGGGCAGCTTTCGGGAGTCGGCCCATTCTTCGACCGATCAGTCACATTCGCAGCGCCGCTGTGGTGGAAGCCGTCCTCTGGCTTCTGCCGGGCGCGCTGATCGCCCTGCTGGGGGACCTGACCTGGGGCCTTGCCGCGATGCTCGCGGGGGCCCTGTACGTCATTGTTTCCCACCTCCGGCATATCAGCGACCTGGTGGCATGGGCGCGAGCGCCTGTCGGCACCCCTGTCCCGATCGCCAGCGGCGTCTGGGATCTCGTCTTCTCCGAGATCAACCGCCGATCGCGCCTGATGCGGGACCAGCGCGAACGCCTCTCTGCCGCGCTCGACCGCTTCGTGGAGGCCGGGCAGGCAATGCCCGATGGGGTCATCTACATGGGGCCCGACTACGTGGTGGACTGGGCCAACCAGCGAGCCGAGAGTCACTTTGGCATCGATGCGCAACGGGATGCCGGCGCCCCGCTGACCAACCTCGTTCGGGACCCTGCCTTCGTGGACTACCTGAACGGTGGCAACTACGCCGAGCCCCTGGTGATGAAGCCGCTGCGCCAGAGCCGGCTGACCCTGCTGGTCCAGCTCGTGCCCTACGCCGAAACGCGCACCATGCTGATCTCGCGCGACATCTCCCATCTCGAGCGGCTAGAGACCATGCGGCGCGACTTCGTCGCCAACGTATCCCACGAACTGCGCACGCCCCTGACCGTCGTGCTGGGTTTTCTCGAAACGCTCGCCGATGGTGTCGACGACCTGCCTACCGAGCAGCGGCTGCATTTCGTCAACCTCGCCCGCGAGCAGGCAGAGCGCATGCACCGGCTGATCCTCGACCTGCTGGTGCTGTCCGCGCTCGAGACGGGGGCGCCCGCGCCGGCCGAGGAGGAGGTCGACGTCGCCTCGCTGCTCGATGCGATATTGCGCGAGGGCAAGGCACTATCCGCCGGGCGGCACCGGATCACGCTCGAGATCGACGGGCCGATGCGCCTGCGCGGATCGACCAAGGAGTTGCACAGCGCCTTCGCCAACCTCGTCAGCAATGCCGTGCGCTATGGACGGGAGGGCGGACACATCCGGCTGCGCTGGCGCGAGACGGCGGAGGGCTGCGAGTTTGCCGTGCAGGACCAGGGCGATGGCATCGACCCCTCGCACATTCCCAGGTTGACGGAGCGCTTCTATCGGGTCGACCGGGGTCGTTCGCGGGAATCCGGCGGCACAGGCCTCGGTCTGGCCATTGTCAAGCATGTGCTCGGTCGCCACCAGGGCAGCCTGGAGATCGAGAGCGTGCTCGGCGAAGGCAGCATATTCCGAGCCTGCCTGCCGGGCCATCGGGTGGTCAGGCAGGCGACTGACGTAGCGGCTTGACGACCACCTGGTCGAAGTTGGACCCGTTGCTCATCAGCGAACTCAGTCGGACCTGGGTCAAGCGGTCGACGTGCAACTCGATGACGCGCTCCGGCTGAAACCAGCCGCCTGGCAAGACCACAGACGCCTCGGCCTTCAGGGCCGGCACGGCGGGTAGCGTATAGCAGGGCTGGTACGGGTCGTGGGTACTCGCGCGCGCGCTGAGCGTGCGAGCCGCTGCTACCGACGGGACGCCCGGCAGGACGCTGACGCCGGCTTCCAGCGTGCCATCGGACCGATACATCAGCCAGCTGACCTTGGCGAGCAGTACGGCTTCGCCATCGGGAGGGCGGATGCCGACCAGTTGGTGGTGGTCGAGTCGCTGCCCGACGGGGCGGCAGCGCAGCCGGAAGCCGCCGACCGATTGGTCCACGACCTCCCACATGGCGCCGCTCAGGCCGAGCCGTGCCCCTTCCTCGCGAATCTGGGCGATCGACAAGGGTGCCTCCGGGGCGCGCTCGCCAAAGGTCAGCGCGTTGATGTCGGCCTTGACCGTGGAGACGGTCCGGGAGGAAGGTGGCGCAAATGGTCGGCCGTCGATGTGGAACGCGATCGCGCTCCAGTCGGAGATCATCTCGAGCGAACCCTGGGCGCCACGGCGAGAGAACTTCCTGCCGGCCGAGGCGAGTCCCCATGGGCGATACAGCATGACGAGCAGGCGTCCGCCGGCCAGCGCCGGGCAGTCGTCGCCGAGCCCGAGGGAGGAAGGCGCCACGCCCTGCTTGAGCTGGGAGACCACCGCCTGGATGTGACTGGCGAGGCGGCTGCCGTCGAAGTGGCGAAGGCTGTCACTGGCCTTGAGGACGCCCGCGGGACGCACGCCGTGATCGGCCGCGAGGTCGACGCCATAGCGCAGCGGCACGTCGGGCGTGTCTTCGCTCTTGCGCTTGAGTGCGCAATAGGGCGCGAATCGCTGCGCCCAGCGGATGATCCAGTTGAGTTCCCGCTGAGTCCGGCCGTACGGGTTCGCCAGATCGGTGAGGAGCAGGGAGACGTAGCATTCCGCACTGCTCTGGGCGCGCCAGACGTCGTTGAGCGGGTCAGATACGCGGGAGCGGGCTACTTCGTGGCGTTCCGCGGCCGCAAAGGCCGCGTGGAGGTCGGTCCATGCGCCAGGTGGCAGGGCACGGCGGGCCCGGAAATACTCCAGGATGACCTGTCCCAGCGAAAACAGCTGGCGCTGGAACAGCAGCGGCATGTTCTCGGCGAGGCTTCCGTTGACGGTGTCGGCGAGGATGATGCGCGTGTAGGACCGGGCGAGTTCGCGCCACAGCGAGACCACGCTTTCCATGATGAGGTTCTCGCGGCTCTCCGGCGGCAACGGGTGGGCCGCGTAGCTGCGGGCGAGTTCGGCCTGGGTATGGACGATCGCGGGGCGCGCCGCCTCGAGCACCTCGAGGTGCTGGTTCGGGGCCGGTGGATACGAGCGCAGCGTCGTGACAATGCGCGTCAGCTCGGCGTGCGTCTCATCCACATTGGTCTGGCGCAGTCGGCGCAGCAGGTCGATGCAGGCGGCTGGGTTTCGGTAGTCCATCTCGACTTCTTCTCGGTTGTTCGTGTCGCCCTAGGCGGATCCGATCCGGCCGATGGCTCGCCGCAGCGCGTCGGCTAGATCCTGGTCGCCCCGAACCGCACCCGGCGGCAGGCGGGATTCCCGTTGTGGCGACCCCCAGACCGGCTGCGGAAAGTGCCGGTCGGAGCGGAATCGCGCGATCACATGCCAGTGCAGGTGAGGCACCATGTTGCCAAAGCTCGCGAGGTTGATCTTGTCAGGCCGCATGCACTCCCGCAATGCTTCCTCGCAGGCCATCACGACATTCATGATGTGCAGCCGGCCCGCGGTGTCGAGGTCCGACATCTCGGCGAGATGCGGTCCCCAGATCACCCGCAGGTAGCCAGGGTACTCCTCGTCAGGGACCCGTATGACGCGGAGGTAGGCATCCTGCCACAAAACGACCTCGTTGTCGGGCTTGCAAAGTGGACAATAGTGACTCGTCGTCAGCATGCCAGATTCCCTCCTCCTCGCGATCGGGCATTGCCGATCTGCCGGCCGTCGCGGGCGCCCTAACGGGGGGCAGGGCGTTCCGTGGCAGCGCCCGTGTGCTCGCGGATACGCTCGAGGCGCCGCCGGTTCACTCCGAAGTCGTAGTATCCGCTGCACGCAGCGCTTCGATAAGTAATTTCTCCGTCCGGACCGAGCAGGAATACCGCCTCGTCCACGAATCCGAACAGGCGCGAACGAAAACTCGCGACCATCACGCGCTGGCCGTCCAGTTCGATGCGGCTGCGCGGCTCGGACAGGAGGGCCTCGCGAATCGCCCGGAGCGGGTCGGCAACGGGCAGCCGCCATCTGCCCGTCGCGCAGTTCGGGCGTTCCGGGCAATCGGGTAGCGTGGTCGTGCGGTCGTCGACCTGCCAGCCACGGCAGGAGGTGAACGCGTCAGCCATGGCGGTCGATGCCAGCAGTGCGCAGGCGAGGCACAGGGCCGGGCGGATCACTGCCCCTGCATGCCGGGCATCTTCTTCATCATCTCGCCGATGTCGATGTTGCCGAGTCCGGGAATCTCCATCGTCGTGGCGCCGGGCTTCTGTCCCGATTTGCACGGGCCGGTCCAGCGGCCATCGATCTTCATGCGTGCTTCTTTCATGCCGTGCTGCGGAGGATCGAAGGTGGTCACGATCTCGCCCTGGTAGTGGGCGTCGTACTCGCCGGTGAAGACCCCGTGGGTCTTGGCCGTACCGCCGTCGATCCGGCAGTTCGCACTCACCTCGATTCGGTTGCCGCTGCGCTTGATGACCGGGTCATCGCAGTCGCCCTGGTTCTTGGTGGCGTCGGCCATGAGGTTGGCGTCAGTCTTCTCGTCGATGCATTGGCGCATCGTCATCTGCTGCCCGCCCATGACCGACATCTCGGTCCGGATTTCCCACAGGCCGGGCTTGCGGCGGGGCAGGTCGTCGGCAAGGGCGGAGGTGGCGATCAGGGTGGTGGCCAGCATCGCTGCGCTGGCCTTCAGGACGGTCATCACGGTTGGCTCCGGTGGCATGGATGACCGAGATGCTAGCAGGTCTGTCGGGCTGCCCCGATGCCCAGTTGTGTCAACCGGTCAGCTTGCGACGCAGGAGCTCGTTGACCTGGGTCGGGTTGGCCTTGCCGCGGCTGGCCTTCATGACCTGACCGACCAGCGCGTTGAGCGCCTTCTCCTTGCCGGCGCGGAACTCGTCGACGGATTTCTGGTTGGCGGCCAGGACCTCGTCGACCAGGGCCTCGATTGCGCCACTGTCGGTCACCTGCTTCAGACCCTGGGCGTCGATGATTGCATCGGCACTGTCGCCTTCGCCGTTCCAGAGCGCGTCGAAGACCTTCTTGCCGATGTTGTTCGAGATCGTGTTGTCGGCAATGCGCGCCACCAGCCCTGCCAGCTGTGCAGGGGAGATGGGCGCGTCGCCGACGTCGAGCTCGCCCTTGTTCAGGCGCGCCGAGAACTCGCCCATGATCCAGTTGGCGCAGGGCTTCGCCAGCGCCAGGCCCGCGGTCTCGACGGTGTCCAGGTAATAGCGTGCCAGTTCGCGGGAGCTGGTGAGGGTGACCGCGTCGTAGGCGCTGAGCCCGTGGTCGGCCTGCATGCGGGTGGCCAGTGCGGAGGGCAACTCGGGCATCGACGACTTGACGTGCTCGATCCAGTCGCCGTCGATCGACAGGGGCAGCAGGTCGGGGTCCGGGAAGTAGCGGTAGTCGTGGGCGTCTTCCTTGCTCCGCATCATGCGGGTCTCGCCGGTGTCCGGGTCGAACAGTACGGTGGCCTGCTGGACGCTGCCGCCGTCCTCGATCAGGTCGATCTGCCACTGGACCTCGTAGTCGATGGCCTGCTGCAGGAAGCGGAAGGAGTTGAGGTTCTTGATTTCGCGGCGGGTGCCGAAAGCGGTCTCGCCCCGTCGCCTGACCGAAACGTTGGCATCGCAGCGGAACGAGCCTTCCTGCATGTTGCCGTCGCAGATGTCGATCCAGCGCACCAGGGTATGGAGCGCCTTGGCGTAGGCCACAGCCTCGGCCGACGAGCGCATGTCGGGTTCCGAGACGATCTCGAGCAGCGGCGTGCCGGCCCGGTTGAGGTCGATGCCGCTCATGCCATGAAAATCTTCGTGGAGGCTCTTTCCGGCATCCTCTTCGAGGTGGGCGCGGGTGAGGCGAACGGTCTTGTCGTAGGCCGTGTCGCCCTCGCCGACCCGGATCGTGATGTCGCCGCCGGCGACGACCGGCAGCTCGAACTGGCTGATCTGGTAGCCCTTTGGCAGGTCCGGATAGAAGTAGTTCTTGCGCGCGAAGACGCTTCTGGGTGCGACCGCCGCGCCCGTGGCGAGGCCGAAGCGGATGGCACGTTCCACTGCGCCCCGGTTGAGGACGGGCAGCACCCCTGGCAGCGCGATATCGACCGCGCTGGCCTGGGCATTGGGCTCGGCCCCGAAGGCGGTTGACGCCCCGGAAAAGATCTTCGAGGCGGTGGTCAGCTGGGCGTGGACCTCCAGCCCGATGACAACTTCCCAGTCAGAACGGCTCATCCTCTTCTTCTCGTCGTGTCAGTCACATTTGCCCGATGGCTTGTCCATCAGGATCGGCCACAGGTAGTCGGCGGCGCTGCCGCTGCAATGCTTGTTGCAGTCGGCGAAGGCCACGGTGAACTTGCGTCCCTGTTCCCACATGCGCACTTTGCACCCGTCGCGCGAGGCCAGCTCCACGTGCGGGGCTTCCCGGACCTGCTTGAAATCTGCGTTCTCGAAGTTGCAACGTCCGCGGCGCGGGATGTTCACGTGCGCGGCGAAATGGCTGACCTTCGAGCCGGCGACATGGACCTTGGCGTCGCCGTTGTAGCCGGTGATGTTCTTGAACCGGCACTCATGGGCCAGGTCGAGGCGCTTGACCTTGGGCTTCTCGACCTTGGGCGGCGGGGGCGGTGGCGGAGGCGGCACTTCCTTCGGCGGAGGCGGCGGCGGTGGCGGTGGTGGCGTCGCGCAGGACGCGGCCAGTGCCAGGACGGCGGTACCCAACAGGAGGCGGATGGCGACTCGTTTCATGCAGGCTCCCTTCCCGGATGCTTAGGGTTCGGGCGGCCTCCGCGCGTGCCAGTCCGTGGCTAGCTGAAACTGGTGGGCCGCATTCAGCAGGCGGGCCTCCGAGAAATAGTCGCCCACCAGCTGCAGGCCCACCGGAAGCGAGCCTGTTCCGAATCCGGCCGGGTGCGAGAGTGCAGGCAGTCCGGCCAGATTGATCGCGACAGTGTAGATGTCGCCGAGGTACATCTGGACGGGGTCGTTACATTTGGTTCCCAATTCATAGGCCGTGGTCGGCGCCGTGGGGCCGGCAATGACATCGCACTTTTCGAAGGCGCGCCGGAAGTCGTCGGCGATGAGCCGCCGCAGCTTCTGCGCCTGAAGATAGTAGGCATCGTAGTAGCCGTGGGACAGGACGTAGGTGCCCACCAGAATGCGGCGCTTCACCTCGGCCCCGAAGCCCTGCGCGCGCGTCTTGGCGTACATGTCGTTGAGGTCGCCGTAGGCGGGTGCCCGGTAGCCGTATCGCACGCCATCGAAGCGCGACAGATTCGAGCTGGCCTCGGCCGGAGCGATCACGTAATAGGCCGGAATCGCCAGCTTCGAGTTGGGCAGACTCACTTCCACGGTGGTGGCGCCCAGCGCGCGGTAGCTGGCGAGTGCGCCCTCGACGGCGGCACGCACATCGTCCGCCATACCCTCGCCGTAGTATTCCCGCGGCAGGCCGATGCGCAGGCCGGCGAGCGGCCTGTCAAGATCGCGGCCGAAGTCCTCGGTGGGGCGGTCGAGGCTCGTCGAGTCGCGCGGGTCGAACCCTGCCATGGCCGACAGCACCGGTGCGCAATCGGCGGCGCTGCGGCCGAGCACGCCACCCTGATCGAGCGAGGAGGCATAGGCGATCATGCCGTAGCGGGAGACGACGCCGTAGGTGGGCTTGATGCCCGTAACGCCGCAGAAGGACGCGGGCTGTCGAACCGAGCCGCCGGTGTCCGTGCCGGTCGCGACGGGGACCATGCCTGCCGCCACGGCTGCCGCGGATCCGCCCGAAGAGCCTCCGGGAACGCGGCTTGCGTCCCACGGGTTGCGGGCTGCGCCGAAATGCGAGTTCTCGTTCGACGAGCCCATCGCGAACTCGTCCATGTTGGTCTTGCCGATCAGGACCGAACCTGCCTGCTTCAGCCGCGTGACGACGTGGGCGTCGTAGGGGCTGACGAAGTTCGCCAGCATCCTCGAGGCGCAGGTCGTCGGCAGGCCTTCGGTGCAGAAGACATCCTTGTGGGCGATCGGGATGCCGGTCAGCGGACCTGCCTCGCCGGCGGCGAGGCGGGCGTCGGCCGCGCGGGCGGCGGCCATCGCGCCGTCGGGATCGACATGGACGAAGGCGTTCAGTTCGGCGTTTCGGCGCGCGATGCGGTCAAGGGCGGCCTGTGTCAGTTCGACACTGGAGACCTGCTTGTCGGCGAGTGCCGCGGCAAGCGCCTGAAGGCTGGCATTCAGCATGGGAGACGTCTTGAAGTGGGGGTGGGCCGCGACTTACTCGATGACCTTCGGCACGAGGTACAGTCCGGACTCGGTGGCCGGAGCGATCCGCTGGAAGTGGTCGCGCTGGTTGGCCTCGGTGACGGCGTCGTCACGCAGACGCTGGTAGAGTTCCTGCGGATGCGACATCGGTTCGACGCCGGCCGTATCCACCGCCTGCATCTGCTCGACCAGTTCGAAGATGCCGTTCAGCTTGGCGAGGGCGTCCTCGGCCTCGCCGGGCGCCAGCTCGATGCGTGCGAGGCGGGCGATGTGTTTGACCTGATCGATATCGAGCGACATGGACTTACAAACTTGCTTAGGCTACAAGGGTTTGTAGGTTATCATAATCGTTTATCTCTCCCGTTCCTTTCCCGGAATTTCGGAACAGCTCCCCGATGATCGGTTTTCTGCGCTCCTATTTCTCGAACGATCTCGCCATTGACCTCGGTACTGCCAACACCCTGATCTACGTGCGTGCCAAGGGCATCGTGCTCGACGAGCCCTCGGTGGTAGCGATCCGTACCGAGGGAGGTCCCAACGCCAAGAAGACCATCCAGGCGGTCGGTCACGCGGCCAAGCAGATGCTCGGCAAGACCCCGGGGAACATCACGGCCATCCGCCCGATGAAGGACGGCGTGATCGCGGATTTCGTCGTCACCGAGCAGATGATCAAGCAGTTCATCAAGAAGGTTCACGACACGCGGCTGTTCTCGCCCAGCCCCCGCATCATCATCTGCGTCCCCTGCGGCTCGACCCAGGTCGAGCGCCGTGCGATCCGCGATGCGGCCCTCGCCGCCGGTGCGAGCCACGTCTACCTGATCGAGGAGCCGATGGCTGCGGCGATCGGTGCCGGCCTGCCGGTAGCCGACGCGACCGGGTCGATGGTCGTCGACATCGGCGGTGGCACCACCGAGGTGGGCGTCATCTCGCTGGGCGGCATGGTCTATTCGGGGTCGGTGCGGGTAGGGGGGGACAAGTTCGACGAGGCCATCGTCAACTACATCCGCCGCAACTACGGCATGCTGATCGGCGATACCACCGCCGAGAACATCAAAACCGAGATCGGATCCGCCTTCCCGGGTTCGGAAGTCAAGGAAATCGAGGTCAAGGGGCGCAACCTCGCCGAGGGCATCCCGCGCAGTTTCACGATCTCCTCCAACGAGATCCTCGAAGCCCTCGCCGAGCCGCTCAACCAGATCGTCTCGGCGGTCAAGATCGCCCTCGAGCAGACGCCGCCCGAACTGGGCGCGGACATCGCCGAGCGGGGCATGGTGCTGACGGGCGGCGGCGCCCTGCTGCGCGACCTGGACCGCCTGCTGATGGAAGAGACCGGCCTGCCCGTGATCGTGGCCGAGGACCCGCTCACCTGCGTCGCTCGCGGCTCCGGCATGGCGCTTGAGAAGATGGACAAGCTGGGCTCCATCTTCACCTCCGAATAATCGATGCGCCTTCCCTGCGCGGCCGCGAGGAGTACCGGGCGGCCGCGTTGTCGTTAACGAGTTCATGTCGCTGATCGGTCACAACGCCCCGCCCATTTTCAAGCGCGGTCCCGCGCCGACCGTGCGGCTGCTGCTGTACGTGTCGGCGGCGCTGGCGCTGCTCGTGACCGACCTCAAGTTCCGCTACCTCGAAGTCATGCGCCAGGCGGTCGCGGTCGTGCTGTATCCGGTGGAGCGGGCCGCCGCAACGCCGGCCGACCTTGTCCTCAATGCGGCCACCTATTTCGCCACCCTGGCGCGCGTGCAGCAGGAGAACGCGCTGCTTCGTCGCCAGCAACTGCGCATGGCCGAGCAACTGATGCGCCACGAGCAACTGGCCCAGGAGAACTCGCGGCTGCGCACGCTGCTCGGCATGCGCACCGACCTGCCCGCCCGTTCGGTTGCGGCCGACGTGCTGTATGCGGCGCATGACCCGTTCACCCGCAAGGTCATCCTCGATCGTGGCTCGACCCACGGCATCGTGCTCGGCGACGCGGTCGTGGACGCCCGCGGCGTGATCGGCCAGGTGACGCGGGTGCACCCGATCCAGGCCGAGGTGACGCTGCTGACCGACAAGGATCAGGCAATCCCCATCGCCGTGCAGCGCAATGGCTTGCGCGGCGTCGTGTTCGGCGCCGGCGCCGGCCAGCTGGAG
Source organism: Rhodocyclaceae bacterium (assembly GCA_050303815.1). GTDB lineage: Bacteria > Pseudomonadota > Gammaproteobacteria > Burkholderiales > Rhodocyclaceae > Cognatazoarcus. The sequence goes on along the minus strand of JBNLCM010000169.1, from coordinate 15,875 downwards.
TTGCGCTACCTCCCGGCCACTGCCGACGTGCAGCCCGGCGACACGCTGGTCACGTCGGGCCTCGACGGGCTCTATCTGCCCGGCCTGCCGGTCGCCCGGGTGATCCGGGTCGACCGCGACACCCAGGCCTTCGCGCGGATCTTCTGCCTGCCGATCGGCGGTGTCGAGCAGAGCACCCAGGTGCTGGTGATGGGCCGGCTCGAGTTGCCGCCGCCGCCGATGAGCCAGGTTTCCCGGCGATCAGAGGGAGGGGCGCGCTGATGCAACCGACCAACCGCTCCCGCCGCATCCTGCAGCCGGTCAAGCTGTGGTACCTCTACCTGTCCCTGCTCGTCGCCTTCGCGATGACGCTGATTCCCACCGGCCACCTTCCCGGCGTGCCGGACTGGCTGGCGCTGGTGCTGGCGTTCTGGTGCGTGCGAGAGCCGCTCCGCATCAGCCTGGGCACGGGCTTCGTCTTCGGACTGCTGGTGGATGTCGGCCATGGCGCCGCGCTTGGCCAGCACGCGCTGGCCTACGTGCTGCTGGCCTACGGCGCCAACGCGCTGTCGCGACGGGTGCTGTGGTTCTCGCCGATCGAGCAGGCGCTGCACATTCTGCCGCTGCTGCTGCTGGTCCACGTGGTGATGGCGGCGATCCGCATGCTCGCCGGCGCCGATTTCCCGGGCTGGTGGTACTTCACCGGCAGCTTCACGGCCGCCCTGCTGTGGGTGCCCCTGCACTTCGTCCTGCTCTTCCCCCAGTTCCGCCCGACCGAGCGGGATGACAACCGGCCGATCTGAGCCGAGCGCCCCGACGCCAATGACCTTCGACGCACCCGAGCAGGAACTGCAGCACTTCAGGCTTCGCCTGTTGATCGCCGGCGGTTTCATGCTGGTGTGCTTCGCGGTGCTGGTGGCCCGCTTCGGCTGGCTTCAGATCAGTCGCTACGACTACTACCACACCCGGGCCGAGGACAACCGCATCGCACTGGTCCCGATCGTGCCCAACCGGGGCCTCATCGTCGACCGGAATGGCGAGGTGCTGGCGCGAAACTATGCCGCCTACACGCTGGAGGTTCTGCCCGGGCATTTCCGTGAGGCCGACGCCATCTTCGATCGCCTGCAGACGGTGATCGAGATCACGCCGCGCGATCGCCGGCGTTTCCGCAAGATCCTCGAGGAGAGCCGGAACTTCGACAGCGTGCCGATTCGGACGCGGCTGTCGGACGCGGAGGTCGCCCGGTTCGTGGCGCGGCGATTCGAGTTTCCGGGGGTCGAGGTGAAGGCCCGGCTGTTCCGCGACTATCCCAACGCCGCCCTGGCGGCCCACGTGATCGGCTACATCGGCCGGATCAACGACCGTGACCTGTCGCGCATCGAATCGCGCGACCAGGAGGCGAACTACCGGGGCACCGAGCACATCGGCAAGGTCGGGCTGGAACAGAGCTACGAAGGCGAGCTGCATGGCATCACGGGGGTCGAGGAGGTCGAGGTGGATGCCGGCGGTCGCGCCGTGCGCCAGCTGCGACGGACACCGCCGATTTCCGGCAACAACCTGGTGCTGACCCTCGACCGGGGGCTGCAGGCGGTTGCCGAGGCCGCCTTCGGTGAGCGCCGCGGGGCGCTGGTTGCGATCGAGCCTTCGAGTGGCGGCGTACTGGCGCTGGTTTCGTCGCCCTCCTATGACCCCAATCTCTTTGTCGATGGCATCTCGACCCAGGATTGGGATGCCCTCAACAACTCCCCCGATCACCCGCTCCTGAATCGCGCACTCAGCAGCGCCAACCCGCCGGGCTCGACCTTCAAGCCCTTCATGGCGCTGGCGGCGCTCACGACCGGCAAGCGCACCCCCGAGCAGGCCATCTCGGATCCCGGCTACTTCGATTTCGGCGGCCATCGCTTCCGCGATGACAAGGTCGGTGGCCACGGCATGGTCAACATGTACGACTCCATCGCCTTCTCGTGCAACACCTACTACTATCGGCTGGCCGCCGATCTCGGCATCGAACAGATCGCCGAGTTCATGGGCAGCTTCGGCCTGGGCTCGAAGACCGGGGTCGACATCGAGGGAGAGGCCAAGGGCGTGCTGCCCTCACCCGAGTGGAAGCGTGAGCGATTTCGCCGGGCCGAGCAGAAGAAGTGGTTCGCCGGCGAGACCATCTCGGTGGGCATCGGGCAGGGCTACAACGCCTACACGCCGATCCAGCTGGCCAGCGCGGTGGCCACCCTTGCCGCCGACGGCGTTCGCTTCCGGCCCCACGTGGTGCGTTATGTCGAGGATGTCTCGACCGGCGCCCGCCGCGTCATCGAGCCCGAGCCACTGGATCGGCTGCCGCTCGCCAAGGCCCATGTGGACTTCATCAAGCAGGCGATGGAGGGCGTGAACCTCGAGGGGACCGGCCGGCGGGCCTTTGCCGGTGTGCCCTACCGGGTGGCCGGCAAGACCGGCACCGCCCAGGTCTTCTCGCTGCGTGGTGCGACCTACCGGGCCAAGGACGTCAAGGAGCGCCTGCGGGACCACTCCCTCTACGTGGCCTTCGCACCGGTCGAGGCGCCGCGGATTGCGCTGGCGGTGCTGGTCGAAAATGGCGGCTTCGGGTCGCAGGCGGCCGCGCCGATTGCGCGGCAGGTGCTCGACTACTACTTGCTCGGCCTCCGACCCCAGGGTGAGGCGGAGGCCGACGAGGAAGCGAGCGATGCCGTCGAGCCGCCCCGTGGGATCGCGGTACCGCAGGCCGCCGACGCGGGAGCGTCGCCATGACCGGACGCCGCTTCGACCCGCGTCGCCTGCTGGTGGGCCTGCTCGAGCCGCTCGATCCGATCCTGCTGGTCCTCGTCAGCCTGCTGCTCGGCTACGCCTTCATGCTGATGGCGAGCGCCTCGCCGGTGCGCATGGAGTCGCAGATGATCAATACCGGCGTGGCCGTCGCGGTCATGTGGGTGGCGGCGCGCATGCCCGTCCAGCGCATCCTTGCCGCGGCGGTGCCCCTCTATCTCGCAGGTGTCCTGCTGCTGGTAGCCGTGGCCCTGTTCGGCGAAACCTCGAAGGGCGCCCAGCGCTGGCTCAACATCGGCGTGTCCCGCATCCAGCCGTCCGAGATCATGAAGATCGCGGTGCCGCTGATGCTGGCCTGGTATTTCCAGCAACGTGAGGGGGCCATTGGTGCGCGGGACTTCGTCGTGGCCTTCGTGCTGCTGCTGCTCCCGGTCGGGCTGATCGTCAGGCAGCCGGACCTGGGCACAGCCCTGCTGGTCGGCGCGGCCGGCTTCTTCGTGCTGTTCTTCGCCGGCCTGTCGTGGAAACTGATCGCACCGGTGGCTATCGCCGGGATGGTCGGCATCGGCTCGATCGTCGGCTTTGGAGACCGTATCTGCCAGCCGGAAGTGGACTGGGTGGTGCTTCATGGCTACCAGAAGAACCGAGTCTGCACCTTGCTCGATCCGACCTCCGATCCCCTCGGCAAGGGCTTTCACATCATTCAGTCGACCATCGCCATCGGTTCGGGCGGCATGGCCGGTAAGGGCTGGCGCGACGGCACCCAGACCCACCTGGCCTTCATCCCCGAGCGGCATACCGACTTCATCTTCGCCGTACTCGGCGAGGAGTTCGGCTTCGTGGGCGCCTGCCTGCTGGTGTTCCTGTACATTGCGCTGATCGCGCGTGGCTTCGTCATCGCGATGGCTGCGCCGACGCTCGCGGGGCGCCTGCTGGCCGGCGCCGTGAGCATGATCTTCTTCACCTACGCCTTCGTGAACATGGGCATGGTGAGTGGCATCCTGCCGGTCGTGGGGGTGCCCTTGCCCTTTGTCAGCTATGGCGGGACGGCGCTGGTCACGCTGTGCCTGGGGCTGGGCATCCTGATGAGCGTACAGCGCGCGCGCTTCCTGACGCAGAAATGAGGATCCGACGATGACATTGACTGGGCTTCGCAGCCGTCTTCTTCCGACCGTCACGGCACTCGTCGCCGTCGCCCTGATGGCAGGCTGCGGGTCGACACCGATGCAGCCAGGGCCGGAGCGGGCCCCGGACGAACGCCCGGGGGGGTACTACCAGGACGACGGTCCTCACGCCAGCCCGCCAGCCGATCTCGCGGCCGTGCCCGATGCCGTGCCTCGCGACGAGCCCCTGCACCGCTTTGCCAACCGGCCCTACCAGGCCCTCGGCCAGTCGTTCACCCCGCAGACGCGGGTGGCACCCTTCACCCAGCGCGGCAAGGCCAGCTGGTACGGACGCAAGTTCCACGGCAAGCGAACGGCAAGTGGCGAGGTCTACGACATGTACCAGATGTCGGCCGCGCACCCGACGCTGCCCATTCCCAGCTACGCGCGCGTGACCAACCTCGAAAACGGCCGTAGCGTGGTGGTCCGGGTGAACGACCGCGGTCCCTTCCTGCGGGGCCGGGTGATCGACCTCTCTTACACCGCCGCCTATCGGCTCGGCTACATCGACCAGGGCAGCGCGGAGGTCGAGGTCGTGGCCATCGTGCCGGGCGAGGAGGTCGAGATGGCGGCGGGGCGGCCCGTGCCTCCCTTGCCGCGCCCGGGCGTGCCGGTGGTCGAGAGTGCCGCCGTGGCCCTGCCGTCCCTGCCCGAGGCGAGCGCGATCGATGCACTGCCCCAGCCCGCCACGCCGCCGGCCCCGCTGGAGACGGCGGCCGATGTCGCCGCGTCGGTCGGTGGTGGCTCTGGCGCGGCACCCGCCGATGGCGTGTCCACCACGGCCGGTGCGAGTTTGCCTGGGGCCGTCGTCGGGGCGCCTGCGCCGACCGTCGCCGGGGGGGCTGCGCTCGCCGGATCGGCAGCGACCGAAGCGCCGATGGCCGGCGCGCAGCATTTCGTCCAGCTGGGCGCCTTCAGCAGCCGCGCGAATGCCGAAGGCTTTCGAAACATGGCGGCCGGGGAACTTGGCGAGTCTGTCGAGCGTCTGCAGGTGGTGCCCATCGGCCTGCGCTTTCGACTCCATCTCGGGCCCTATGCTACCGTGGAAGAAGCTCGCGAGCGTGCCGAAGCGGTCGGCGCCGCCTTGAAGATCAAGGCGTTCGCCGTGACGCGCTGAGGCCTGCATCCATGCCCGCCGAAGCGTTCGCCGCGCCGCGGCTGGCCCCCTCCATGAAGCAACCGAACTCCCGATCCATGCGCATTGTCACCTTTCTGTTCCTGTTTCTCGCCGCCCAGCTCTCCTTTGGCCAGGGCTCGGCGCCACCCCAGATCGCGGCCGATACCTGGCTGCTCATCGACTACGCGACCGGCCAGCCCTTGATCGAGCACGACGCCGACCGGCGCATCGAGCCGGCCTCGCTGACCAAGCTGATGACGGCCTACCTGACCTTTGCCGCCCTCAAGGAAGGGCGGATCACGCCGGACCAGCAGGTGCCGGTGTCCGAACGGGCGTGGAAGATGATCGGCTCGCGGATGTTCATCGAGCCGCGCCGCCCGGTCACCGTCGACCAGCTCGTCAAGGGGGTGATCGTCCAGTCGGGCAACGACGCCTGCGTGGCGCTCGCCGAGCTCATCGCCGGCTCGGAAGAGGGCTTCGTGCAGCTCATGAACCAGGAGGCCGAGCGCCTGGGCATGAAGAACACCCACTTCATGAATGCCACCGGGCTGCCGGATCCGCAGCACCTGACCACCGGACGGGACCTCGCCATCCTGACCACCGCGATCATGCGTGACTTCCCCGAGTACTACCCCACGTACGCGCAGAAGGAGTTCACCTACAACGACATCAAGCAGTCGAACCGCAACCGGCTGCTGTGGCTCGATCCGACGGTCGATGGGGTCAAGACCGGCCACACCGACAGCGCGGGCTATTGCCTGATCTCGTCGGCCAAGCGGGGCGAACGCCGCCTGATCTCCGTGCTGACCGGTGCCAGCAGCGAGGCCTCCCGGGCGGAGGAGTCGCTCAAGCTCCTCAACCACGGCTTCCTGTTCTTCGACACGGTCCGCCTCTACGAAGCCGGCCGGAGTGTCACCGAGATGCCGGTCTGGAAGGGCGAGGCCGATACGCTGCAGGCCGGATTCCTGAGCGACCTCGTCATGTCGGTGCCCAAGGCCCAGGCCGAGAACCTGCGGTTCGACATGGCGAGCCTGCAGCCGGTGACCGCGCCGATCGAAAAAGGGCAGCAGGTGGGTACGCTGACGGTCTCCCTGGACGGGCGCGAACTGGGCAAGTACCCGGTGGTGGCCTTGCAGGACGTTCCGCTGGCGGGGTGGTTCGGCCGCACCTGGGACGCCCTGCGGCTCTGGATCAAGAGCCTGTGAGACCGGCATGAGCGCCACTTGCTTCCTCAATGGACAGTTCCTGCCGCTGACCGAGGCCCGCATCTCGCCGATGGACCGGGGCTTCCTGTTCGGAGACGGCGCCTACGAGGTGGTCCCGGTCTATTCGCGACGGCCGTTCCGCCTCGACGAGCATCTCGGCCGGCTGGAGAAAACGCTGGGGGCACTCGAGCTGGACAATCCCCATGACCTGGCGACCTGGAAGGACCTGGTGGCAGGCCTCGTCGAACGCAATGCCTGGCCGGACCAGTCGATCTACCTCCAGGTGACCCGTGGTGCGGATGCGCGCCGCAATCACGCGTTCCCGGAGGGCGTGAGGCCGACCGTCTTCATGATGAGCGAAGCGCTTGTCACGGTGCCGGAGGCCCAGCGGTCGTCAGGCGTCGCGGCGGTTACGGCGGCGGATTTCCGCTGGCTGCGCTGCGACCTCAAGACCACTGCGCTGCTGGCCAATTGCCTGCTGCGCAACCTGGCGGTCAAGGCCGGTTGCGCCGAGGCCATCCTGTTGCGCGACGGCTTTCTTACCGAGGGTTCGGCGTCGAACATCTTCATCGTCCGAGAGGGCATCGTGATGACACCGCCGAAGAGCCACCTGATGTTGCCGGGCATCACCTACGACGTGGTCCTCGAACTGGCCGCGGCCCACGGCCAGCCGTTCGAGGTGCGGGAGATCCTCGAGGCCGAGCTGCGGACGGCGGATGAGATCTGGATGACCTCCTCGACGAAGGAGGTGCTGCCGGTCACCCGGCTCGATGACCGCCCGGTCGGGGCGGGGCGCCCCGGACCGCTGGCGCAGCGGATGATGGGCTGGTACCAGGACTACAAGACGAAGGTGATGCGCGGTGGCTGAGCGGAACAAGGAGTCGTTGATCGAGTTCCCGAGTGATTTCCCGATCAAGGTGATGGGGGCCCGGTGCGACGAGTTCGCCCAGGCGGTCCTTGAGGTGGTGCTCCGGCATGCCCCCGAGTTTGATGGTCGCTCGATGGAAATGCGACCCTCAAGCAAGGGCAATTACCTGTCGCTCACCTGCACGGTGCGGGCGACTTCCCAGCAGCAGCTCGACGCGCTCTATCGCGAGCTCTCGTCCCATCCGATGGTCAAGGTGGTGCTGTGAGCGGGGCGCCTCTGGTGGTCCGAATGCTCGGACTCGTGCCCTACGAGCCAACCTGGCAGGCCATGCAGGCCTACACCGCCGAGCGAGGCCCGGACAGCCCCGACGAATGCTGGATCGTCCAGCACCCGCCGACCTACACGCTCGGCCAGGCGGGCAAGCGCGAGCATCTGCTGCGGGACACGGACATCCCGGTGGTCAAGATCGACCGGGGCGGGCAGATCACCTACCACGGACCCGGGCAGGTGGTCGGCTACCTGATGCTCGACCTGCGCCGCCGCAATCTCAAGGTGCGCGAGATGGTCGAGCGCATCGAGCAGGCACTCATCGACTGCCTGGCGGCTTACGGCCTCGCGGCGCAGCGCAAGGCCGGCGCGCCCGGCGTCTATATTGGCGAGGACAAGATCGCGGCCCTTGGCTTGCGTGTCCGGAACGGTTGCTCCTACCACGGGCTGGCGCTCAACGTCGATATGGATCTTGCCCCATTTACGTGGATCAACCCCTGCGGCTATAGTGGGTTGAAAACCATACAACTCAAAGACTTCGGTGTGAGTGACGACGTCGATGCGGTGGCTTCCCGCCTGCTCGGCCAGTTGCTGGTGCAGTTCCCCTCGGAACTGGTCGACGGCTAGAGCCCACCCCGAATCGCACACGGAGCATTGCCATGGAAGGACCTTCGCGCAAGCAGCGCGGTGCCGAGAAGACCGCCCGCATCCCGATCAAGATCGTTCCGGCCGAGCGGCTGAAGAAGCCGGAATGGATTCGCATCAAGTTGGGCGCGGGTGAAGAGGCCGAGCGCTTCAACGAGATCAAGGCCACCCTGCGCGACCACAAGCTGCATACGGTCTGTGAGGAAGCCTCGTGCCCGAACATTCACGAGTGTTTCGGAAAGGGCACGGCCACCTTCATGATCATGGGCGACATCTGCACCCGCCGCTGTCCGTTCTGCGACGTCGGCCATGGCCGGCCCGAGCCGCTCAACGCGGACGAGCCGCGTGAGATGGCCGAAACCATCGCCGCGATGCGGCTCAATTACGTCGTGATCACGTCGGTGGACCGGGACGATCTGCGAGATGGCGGTGCCCAGCACTTCGTCGACTGCATCCGCGAGACCCGCGCCGCGTCGCCAAAGACGCGCATCGAGGTGCTGGTGCCCGACTTCCGCGGGCGCATGGAGATCGCCCTGGAGATCTTCGACCAGGCGCCGCCGGACGTGATGAACCATAACCTCGAGACCGTGCCGCGGCTGTACAAGCAGGCGCGCCCCGGATCCGACTACCAGTACTCACTCGAGTTGCTCAAGCAGTTCAAGGCCCGCAACCCGCAGGTGCCGACCAAGTCCGGCCTGATGGTCGGGCTGGGCGAGACCGACGACGAGATCCTCGAGGTCATGCGCGACCTGCGCGCGCACGATGTCGAGATGCTCACGATCGGCCAGTATCTCCAGCCGTCCGGCGGCCACCTGCCGGTCCTGCGCTACGTCCATCCGGACACCTTCAAGCGGTTCGAGACCGAGGCGCTGGCGATGGGCTTCAAGAACGCGGCCTGCGGACCGATGGTCCGGTCGAGCTACTGGGCCGACATGCAGGCCCACGGCGCCGGCGTTGTCTGACGGCATCAGGCCACCGGCGGGTGGCCCGATGCGCTCGTCGCGAAGGGCGTGCGCCCTGGGCTTTCGCCCGCGCCTTGTCGCGCAGGTTCGCAGCCTCGACGCGATCCGCCGTGCAAATGTCCACGGACCCTAGCCCGGCCGCCGCATGCGAAAGCGTTGGGCGGGGCCGATGGTGAAGTAGTCCGCCGGGCCGCCGCCGCGCAGGACGTGGCCGGCCGTGGCGGTGTCGTATGTCCCGTCCCGGATCCGATCGGGCGCGAGATGGACACCGATCACTTCCCCCAGCACCAGCCAGGTGTCCAGCACCTCGCCGTCGGCCGACTGCAAGCGCAGCAGTTGGCTCAGCCGGCATTCGAAGTTGACCGGGCTTTCGGCCACCCGCGGTGGCGTCACCAGCCGCGACGGCGCTGCCGTCAATCCGGCCAGGTCGAACTCGCTCACGTCCGGACCGACCGCGGCACAACTGGCATTCATCGCCTCGGCGAGCGGCTGGGTGACGAGGTTCCAGACAAACTCGCCCGTCGCCTCGATATTGCGCACGCTGTCCTTGTAGCCCAGGGATGCGAACCCGATGATCGGCGGTGTGTAGTTGAACGCGTTGAAGAAGCTGTAGGGCGCGAGATTGTCGACGCCGTCCGCGCTTCGCGACGCGATCCAGCCGATCGGCCGGGGGCCGATGATCGCGTTGAACGGGTCGTGGGTAAGCCCGTGGCCGTCGCACGGACGGTAGAAATGCCGCTTGTCTGTCATCTGGAGACCTGTGGTCGAGGCCGCGGTTCGCCGCGGCCGGTAGCTATGCGAATCGGACTAGGGCTAAGGTTATGCTCCGCGGCGTCGTAAATGACGCCGTCCCTACTCTATCGGGATGATAGGGCAGGGGAAGAACGAAAACCGGCTGCATAAGGGAGAGGTGATGAAGACCACGTTTCGAATCGGTCGTCGTCTCGCTGGCGCTTGGCTCGTGGTGGTGGGGGCCGCCACTGGTTCGGCAGGCGCCGCAACGAGCGAGGCTGAGGAGTTGCAGGATCTGCTGGCCGTGCTCGAAGAGCAGACCGAGATCGCGACCAAGACCCGGCTCAATGCTGACTACGTGCCAGGCCTGGTGACGGTCCTGCATGGGGACGAGATGGAGGCGGTCGGTGCGCGGACGGTGTGGGAGGCCCTGCGGCTCGTGCCGGGCGTGGAGCCATCTACCGACCAGATCGGCGGGCGCCAGACCCTGGTCCGGGGTGTCGGCGGGGCCTTTGCATCCGGCAACATGAAGATTCTTCTGAATGGCCGAGCCATGAATTCGGCCCTGTCGGCCAACGCGAACCCGGTGTTGAACATGCCGGTCGAACAGATCGCACGCGTCGAGGTCGTCCGCGGTCCGGGCTCGGCCGTGCACGGCGAGTATGCCTACGCCGGCGTCCTCAACGTGGTGACCCGGAAGGAGTCCGACGGCGCCTTCCTGCGCGCGGGCCGGCATGACACCTACGGCGCCGGCGGCTTTCATCACTGGTCCAGCGGGGATCGGACTGGGGGCAGCGTCAGCCTGGGCGGCTGGCAGAGCCGGGGCGCCGGAATCGACAGCGGCCACGACGCCCTCTACGGGGGCAACAACGCGCCCCAGCAGGTGCTGTCCAATGCGCCAGGAGCCGTCGACGACACGATGGAACAGCGCAGTTTCCTGTTCGATGTCTACCACGAGGCCTTGTCGCTCTCCTTCAGTTACCTGGAGGACGGCAACGGCGATCATTTCGGCACGATCAACGTGCTGGACGCGGCCGACGAGCGTGGCGTGGACTATCGCAATCGCTACCTGATGCTGAACGGCACGGCCGACTGGACCCTGACCGACAACCTGCGGGCGTCGCTGGGCCTCGGCTGGCAGTACTACGAGAACCACTTCAACATCCGGCTGCTGCCCGACAATTTCACCTGGCTCAACGCCAGCTTCCAGCCGACCCTGTTGCCGGCGGGCTACCTGTCCGAGGGCTATTACGAGGAGCATCGCCTGTCCGCAGATGCCGACGTCGTCTGGGAAGGGTGGCAGGATCACCGGGTGCTCGCGGCGCTGGGTGTCGCGCGAATCGAAGTGGGGGATTCCTGGCAGCTGAACAACGTCCACCCGCAGACTCTCGAGCCGGTGGCAACGCCGGTCCGGGTCGGACTCGAGGACGGCGTACCCTGGGTCTCCGAGAACACCTCGCGACGGATCGTGAGCCTCACGCTGCAGGACGAATACCGCCCGGTCGAGGCGGTGACGGTCACCGCTGGCGTCCGCTACGACGATTACGATGATTTCGGCAGCAACACCTCGCCCCGCCTCGCCGCCGTCTGGCGGCTGGACCGGCGCCACGTGTTGAAGGCGCAGTATGCCGAGGCGTTTCGGCCGCCCACCTTCTACGAGGCCGCGTTCTCGAGCGAACAGGCGCCGGCCCTGACGCGCACCCCCGAACTGTCGCCCGAAACGATCCGGACCAGCGAACTGGCCTACATCTTCAAGTCGGACACGGCCGAGTTCCGCCTGACCGGCTTCCACTCCAAGCTCGATCAGCTGATCGTCGATACGCGGATCCTCGGTTTCGCGAATGCCGACGGAGTCCGGACGCGGGGCGTGGAGGTCGAGGCGATGCAGCGCCTGGGCAGCAGTTTCAAGATCGAAGGCAACCTGACCCTGTCGGACACTGCCCAGGATGGCAACGGCGAATCAGTGGCCGGCGCGGCCGATCAGCTCGCCAACCTGGTGCTGTGGTACCAGCCCCACTCCAAGCAGAGCATCGCCCTGTGGCTGCGGCACGTCGGCGAGCGCGAGCGGGAGACCGCCGATGGCCGGGCGTCGCTCGACGGTTACCAGACGGTCGATGTGAGCGCGACCCTGCACGATCTCGGCGTGCGTGGCCTGACCCTGCGCGTCGGCGTCAGCAACCTCTTTGACGAATCCGTCCGCTATCCCGCCTTCCGGACCCTCGACATCATCGGCCAGCCCTTCGTGTCCTACCCCGACGACTATCCCCAGCCCGGCCGGGCGGCCTGGCTTCAGCTGAGCTATCGCATGTAGCGACCCGAACCGCCCTGCCCGCCCCTCAATAACAACAATACGAGACCCCCCCAATGACGTCCCTCAACCCGTCTGACGGTTTCATTGCGCTGCAGGTTGCCAACTACCTGCTGACGGCCGTGCTGCTGGTTCACGCCTGGCGGCACGATCGCAAGCTCTTCTGGGTGATGCCCGCGGCCATCGCCTACGGCTACCTGATCGAGTACTCGCAGGTGTCCAAGGCGGCGGCGCCCTACCACTACACCCAGGCCCTGATCCCGTTGCCGGGCCCGGTTCCGCTCGGCGTCGTGCTGAGTTGGGGGATGATTCTCTACTCGGTGCTGGCGACAGTTCGTGCCCTCGATGTCCGAAACTGGCTGGCGCCCATCGTCGCGGCACTGCTCGCCACCGCGCTCGACTTCGTCTCGGATCCCGCCTTCGTCTCGCTGGGCTTCTGGGTCTGGGAGCTGCCGGGCGAGTGGTTTGGCATCCCCTGGACCAACTACGTCGGGTGGTTCGTCATCGTCGCCTGCTTCACCGCCTGGCTGGGCGTGCTGCAGCGGCACGGACCCAGCGCCCGCTGGTTCGAGGCCGTGGCGCCGTGGCTGGCGATCCCGCTGGCCTTTGGCTGTTTCGTGGCGATCATGCTGGGGTACCTCTGGCTCGAGTCGCGAGCCTTCGTGAACGTCTCGGTGCTCGTGGCCGTCCTGTTCGGCGTGGCGCTGCTGCCGGTACTCGCGCGATTGCGGCAGTTCGCCGGCAACCGGACGCTGTCGCTCGCCAGCCTGGCTGCTCCGCTGTTCATCTACGGCGCATCGCTCCTGATCCTGTTCGTGGGCGGGCTCCACCGGCAGACGCCGGCCCTCGTGATCGTCCTGCCGGGCTTCACGCTGCTCGGCATGGCCGGCTTCCTGTGGGCCTATCGATTCGGACCTGGCCTGAGACGTATCGGCGACGTGGTGGCCTCGGGCATCCAGCTCTCTCGGCGGGCGCTGATCGGTCTGTTGTTGGCGGCCGGACTGGCGGGTGCGGCGGTCGTGGTGCTGACACCGGACAAGGGTCTCATCGGGCCGGTCGACCTGCCGGGCGACGACGCCTTCCTGCCAAGCCAGGATGTGCAGTGGTGGTACTGGACCGGTCATCTCGAGACCGAGGAGGGCCGCAAGTTCGGCTTCGAGGTGGTCTTCTTCACCTTTGACAGCTTTCTTTTCATGCGTGACCAGCTGACCCAGGTGGCGGTCACCGACGTCGAGAACGACCGCTTCCAGTTCGCCGAGCACCTGAAGTTCCACCTTCCGGCCAGTACCAAGAACCGCTTCGAGCTTGCGGCCGGGCCGGACGACATCATTCGCGCCGTGGGTGACAATGCGCGCGACCGGATCCACAGCGAGGTGGGCGGCTACGTGCTCGATCTGGAGCTCGAGGCGACCAAGCCCGTCGCGATGCACTACGGCGGCGATGCGCACCCCTACCGTTTCGGCGGCTACACGTACTACTACTCACGGGTGAACATGAAGACTCGGGGTACCATCACGGTGGATGGCAAGACGTACGCCGTGACGGGCAGCAGCTGGTTTGACCGTCAGTACGGCGAACTCTACCAGGCCATCGTCAAGGGCTGGCAGTGGTTTGCCATCGAACTCGACGACGGTCGCCAGTTGATGCTGTACGACATCCTCGGCCGCCAGAACGAGGTGGAGCGTTCCGGCTCGCTCACCGATGCCCAGGGTCGCACGCGACCGCTGGCCGGGCACGAGTTTGCCGTCGAGGTGCTCGGCCAGTGGAAGAGCCCGCACACCGGTTGCACCTATCCGTCAGGCTGGCGTGTCACGGTCAACGACGAGGTCTTCGAGGTGCAGCCCATGGTCCGCGACCAGGAACTTCGGGCGAAGCACGGATTCTGGGCCGGGCCGGAGTACTGGGAGGGCGCCTCCAGCGTCAGCGGGGCCGTGAGCGGTCGGGCCTACGTGGAGCTGAACGGCTTCTGCCGGGGCGTGGAGGGCACGCTCAGCCTGAAATGATCCGTGTGGCGGGTCTGAGGGCCGGCGCTGCAACAGGGGATCGAAGTGGCACAGTGGCTTGGCCGAAGACTGAAGCGCGTGGCAGCCGTGGTGGCTGCGACGGGGCTCGTCCTCGGCTCGCCCTGGCTGGGGGCGATCGCTGCGGACGAACAGGATGCGCGTCGCGTCGCGGTCGGCATCAAGCTCTTCCCGGCCGTGCTCGCCGCGGATCAGGACATCGGCGACAAGCGGCCGGCCGATGGCATCCTGCGCCTCCTGCTGGTGCACCGGGACGAGAGCGCGCTGGCCGAGCGGATCGGTGACATGCTGCGCGACCGGGGGCATATCCGTGACATGCCCATCGCCGTCGAGGTCCTCACCGTCGACGATCTGGCCACCTATCCGGGTGCGCAGGCGGCAGGCCTCTTCGTCGCCCAGCGCCTGGGTGACGAACTGATATCGGTGCGCGCCTTCGGCCTGCGACACCGGCTTCTGAGCTTTTCTCCCTTCGAAGGTGACGTCGAGCGCGGCATCACGGCCGGCATGGTGGTCAGCGATCGCGTCCTGCCCTACCTCAATATCGGCGCCGTCGAAGCCGCCGGGCTGAGGATCAAGCCCTTCTTCCTCAAGATCGCGGAGCGCTATGAGACGCACTGAACCGCGATTCACATGGCGTCGCAGGCTGCCCGCCGGCGTGGCGGTGACGCCGCTGTTCCTCGGGCTGGCGGTCTGCCTCGGGGCGCTCATCGCCTACTACTGGTTTGCGGTGCTGGCGCCCCAGCTCGATGCCAACGCCCACGCCAGCGCCCGTGCGCTGGCCAATTCCCAGGCCCAGCTCCTGGCCGACGCCATCGACGTCGCCGACCCGGACGCCGGCCAGCGGCGCCTGGGTGGTGTGATGGACGAGATCCTCATTGCCCGCGAGCCGACATCGGGCGAGCCCCTGTTCATCGGACTGTCGGTCGAGTTCGACTACGACGTGGTCAGCGCACCGCGCGGCGCGTACAACCTGTCGAAGGGCCAGGTGGCCTGCGGCGATTGCCTGCCGGTCGATGTCCCCCTGTTCGGGCGGCGTTCGCCCGAACTGCTCGGGATCGCCCACTTCCGCGCCAACATGCAGTTCATGGAAGCGATCAAGACCGATGTCCGCAACAACCTGTGGTTTGGCGCGACCCTGTTGCTGGTGGTGATCGGGGGCATCTGGTGGTCGGTGGTCAGCCTGTTGCGCAACATCGCGGCCAGCGAGCGCAACCTGCGCGCGATCTTCGATGCGGCCCCGCTGCCGATGGCGCTGGTCCGTCGTGCCGATGGGGTCGTGCTGCAGGGCAACCGTGCCGCCGCCGAGCTTTTCGGCGTGAAGGAGGCCGGCTTGCCCGGCCTCGTCGCGCGCGAGCTGCAGCGCGAACGGCAGGGCCGTGCGCCCTTGCTGGGCCCCCAGGCCGAGGCCGATGACCCAGGCGCGCGGGAGGTCGAGATCGAAGGCCAGGACGGCCGGCGCCACTGGGTGCTGGCGTCGTCGCGGGCTGTCGAATTTCTGGGTACGCCCGCCCAGATCCTGAGCTACGCCGATGTCACGCCGCTCAAGGATGTGCAGCAGGAGCTGACCGTCGCGCGTGATGCCGCCGAGGAGGCGACGCGGGTCAAGAGCCTGTTTCTCGCCAACATGAGCCACGAGATCCGCACGCCGCTCAATGCCGTGCTGGGTTTCTGCCATCTGGCGGAACAGACCCCGCTCAATGATCGCCAGCGCAACTACCTGTCCAATATCCGCAAGGCCACCGATGCCCTGCTGGACGTGATCAATGGCCTGCTCGACTACTCCAAGCTCGAGGCGCGGCGACTCGAGCTCGAGAGCCTGGTGTTTCGGCC
>JBNLCM010000168.1:0-16372 GCA_050303815.1 Rhodocyclaceae bacterium | reverse complement strand
GCGATGGTGCTGCACCGTCGGGCCTGGTGGCGAGTGTCATGAATGCCCTCGAGAACGAACCGACCATCCTGGCGCCCGCCCGCGCTGCCCAGTCGCCGGCGGGTGGCGGGTGGCGCCAGAAAGTGCTTCCCGTCGCGGCCTCGGTGATGGGTGTGGCCGTGGTGGGCTGGATGGCCATGTCGCTCGGATCGGACCGCGAGGCTGGGCCGACCGCGGTCCAACCGGTGGCCACGCTGGCCCAGTCGGAGGTCAAGCGGGTTCAGGCGGTCGCTGCCCGGCAGGCGATCGATCCGCACCGGGAGTACGTCTTCATCCACCAGGCGTCGTCGCGCAACAGTCCGCTTCCTGGCGTGGCGCAGTACGTTCGCTCGGTTTCCGAGGTTCAGGGCGCCGGTCGATGAGGTTCCTCTTCGCTTTGGTGCTGGCCGGGCTGTTCCCGCTGCTGGCGGCGGGGCAGGCGGCACCCGACAGCGCGGCGATCGACTGGATCGAGCGCATCTATTCGGCTGGCCAGAAGCTCAGCTACTCGGGCGTGATGGTCTATCAGGCCGGCGAGCGGAGCGAGACATCCCGCATCGTGCATGTCTTCGATGCGGGGCATGAGCTCGAAAAGCTGGAAAGCCTAGACGGCAGTCCGCGCGAAGTGATCCGCAAGAACAACGTGGTGAAGTGCTACCTGCCGCGGCAGAAGACCCTCATCGTGGATCAGGCCGGCAGCGGCCGCGGTTTTCCTTCCCGGCTGGTGGCGGCGCACGCCACCCTGTCCGAGCACTACCGCATGACCCTCGGTGACGAGGACCGTGTCGCGGGCCGCGCGGTGCGTCAGGTGGTTCTGCACCCCAAGGACGATCTCCGCTTCGGGTTGGAGCTGTGGTCGGACGTGGATACGGGGCTGCTGCTCAAGGCACGCATGCTGGATGCCGGCGGTGGGGTGATCGAGCAGTTCAGCTTCACGGAGGTGTCCATCGGGACCGAGGTCGATCGCAGCGCATTTCAAAGCCAGTTCGACGGCGAGGACGGCTGGCGCGTGATCGACGCAAAGGGCAGCGAGGTGGCCGGTGACGGCCTTGGTTGGCGCCTGGCATCTGCGGTGCCCGGGTTTCGATTGACCAGTGCGGTGCGACGCCAGCTCGGCGCCGCTCACGGCGACGTTGTGCACATGGTCTTTTCCGATGGGCTGGCCAGCATGTCGGTATTCATCGAGCCGGTGCTCGACGGGCGGGAGCCGGAAGTCGGGGCGAGCCGCTCGGGGCCGGTGAGCATCTATGCGCGCCGGATCGGTGATTTCCTGATCACCAGCCTCGGAGAGGCTCCCCCCAAGGCGGTACAGGTGCTGGCGGAAGCGGTGGAGGCGGCGAGGCCATGATCGAGGTGCCTGGCGAGGTCATCGAGCGACAGAATGACATGGTCCGGATCCGGGCAGCTGCGCGGTCGGGCGGTTGTGGCCGATGCAACGAACCGGGGGGCTGTGGTTCGGCCAAGGTGGGCTCGATGTTCCGGGCCGAGGACGCGGAGATCTGGGTCAGGGATCGCCTGGGTGTCGAGATGGGCGAACGTGTTCTGGTGTGCCTCGACGAAGGCGTCTCGATGCATGCCGCTTTGTTGGGATACATGATTCCCGTCGTTGGGATCGTTGTGGGCGCGATTCTCGGCGTAGTCCTCGGCGGCACGGCATCGCCCGACGGCGCAGCGGTCGTGGGCGCGCTGGCAGGCCTGGGGGGCGGTATTCTGGTCAGCCGCTGGATGGGGCGAGGCAGGCCGGTCGACGCCGAACCCATCCTCAAGCGGGCGGGTGGTGAATCGTGCTGAGAGGCGCTCGCCTCTGGGCCGTCTGCGTCGCGGTCATGTCCTGCCTGTGGCTGGGCGCCCTGCGTCCGGCCGACGCCCGGGACCTGCCGGAATTTTCCGCTCTGGTCGAACGCAACCGGGCGGCCGTCGTCAATATTCGCTCCCACCGGTTCGACGACTCGGCGGGGGGGCCGATGCGGCCCAGGTTGCCGAGGCACGGCTATGGCGACCCGCTTCCGCCGGGGCATCCGGAACCCGAGTCGGAGGCGCCGGACCGTGCCCAGGGCTCGGGCTTCGTCATCTCCCCGGATGGCTACATCCTGACCAATGCCCACGTGGTCGCGGTGGCGGACGAGGTCGTCGTCCGGCTGTCCGATCGGCGTGAGTTCCGGGCGCAGGTCGTCGGTATGGATCGGCGCACCGATATCGCACTCCTGAAAGTGCCGTCGGATGGGCTGCCGAGTGTTCGTCTCGGGAACCCGGCGGCGCTCAAGGAAGGGGACTGGGTATTGGCAATCGGCTCGCCATTCGGATTCGAACAGTCGGTGACGGCAGGTATCGTCAGTGCAAAGGCCCGTTCGCTGCCGTACGAGAACTTCGTACCTTTCATTCAGACCGACGTCGCCATCAACCCGGGCAACTCCGGCGGACCGCTGTTCAACCTCAAGGGTGAGGTCGTCGGGATCAACTCGCAGATTTTCAGTCGGACCGGCGGTTTCATGGGACTCGCCTTCTCGATTCCGATCGACATGGCGATGGACATCCAGACGCAGCTTCGTGACAGCGGGCGCGTTCGCCGAGGGCGCATTGGCGTGGTGATCCAGGACGTGTCGCCGGACATTGCAGGGGCGTTCGGTCTGTCGGCGCCGGGCGGCGCGCTGGTCAGTTCGGTGCAGGGCGATGCGCCCGCCGAGCGCGCCGGCGTAAGGCAAGGTGATGTGATCCTGTCCTTCGACGGCCACGCCGTCGACACCTCGGCAGACCTGCCGCGCATCGTCGCCGCGACGGCGCCGGGGCGCGACGTGACCATGTCAATCTGGCGTGAAGGCGCCATGCAGGACGTGCCGATCACGGTCGGTGAACTCCGCGATGACTCGGACTCGCCCCCGCCGGGGGCGGCGCCGGCGCGTCACGGGGACGATCCGCATGACCGCCTGGGCCTGGTGGTGGTCGAGCCGTCCCTCCTGCAGAAGCGCCAGATGAAGATCGATCAGGGCGTCATGATCGAACGGCGACGCGGGGGCGCGGCATCGTCCGAGCTGCAGTATGGTGATGTCGTGGAGGCGCTGATCGTGGGCGGGCGGCGCACGCCGGTTGCGGGGCTCGATGATTATCGCGCGGCGCTCGATGCCCTCGAGCCCGGCATGCCGGTCTCGCTGCTGGTGCGCCGTGGTCGGAGTTCAAGCTTCGTTGGATTGCGTGCGGATCGATGAGCCGGGCCTTGACCGTCCTGAGCCGGCAGTGGTGCCATCTTTGCCACGACTTGCTCGACGCGCTCTCGCCGCTGGCGCGCGAATACGACCTGAGCGTGCAGGTGATCGATGTGGACGAGCACCCCGATCTCGAGGAAAAGTGGGGTGAACTGGTGCCGGTGGTGCTTGCTGGCGATCGGGCGTTGTGTCATTACCACCTGGATGAACAAGCAATTCGTGCCTATGGGCGCGGAATTGGATAAAATCGCCGGCTTACCCATGCCTTGAGGGGTGCCGAATGGCACCCTTTTTGTTGGATCATGCAGCATATTCGCAACTTTTCGATCATCGCCCACAT
This sequence comes from Rhodocyclaceae bacterium, assembly GCA_050303815.1. Taxonomy (GTDB): domain Bacteria; phylum Pseudomonadota; class Gammaproteobacteria; order Burkholderiales; family Rhodocyclaceae; genus Cognatazoarcus. The sequence goes on along the minus strand of JBNLCM010000168.1, from coordinate 12,814 downwards.
CGACCATGGGAAATCCACCCTGGCCGACCGGCTCATCCAGATGTGCGGTGGTCTCAGCGATCGCGAAATGGAAGAGCAGGTTCTGGATTCCATGTCGCTCGAACGCGAGCGTGGCATCACCATCAAGGCACAGACCGTCTCCCTCGACTACAAGGCGAAGGACGGCAAGACCTATCTGCTGAACCTGATCGATACGCCGGGGCATGTGGACTTCTCCTACGAGGTGTCGCGTTCGCTCGCCGCCTGCGAGGGGGCCTTGCTGGTCGTCGATGCGTCCCAGGGCGTCGAGGCTCAGACAGTCGCCAACTGCTATACGGCGATCGAGCAGGGTGTCGAGGTGATCCCTGTCCTGAACAAGATCGACCTGCCTGCGGCCGATCCGGACAACGCGCGGTCCGAGATCGAGGACGTGATCGGTATCGATGCCACGGATGCCACGCTCTGTTCCGCGAAGACCGGATTGGGCGTCGACGAGATCCTCGAGACGCTGATCGCCAAGGTGCCCGCACCGCGCGGCGACCCCGACGGGCCGCTCAAGGCACTGATCATCGATTCCTGGTTCGACAACTACGTGGGCGTGGTGATGCTCGTCCGGGTGGTCGATGGCGAGTTGCGGCCCAAGGACCGCATCCTGCTGATGTCGACGGGGGCGCAGTATCCGTGCGACCAGGTGGGCGTATTCACGCCGAAGTCGCTGGGAAGACCGCGCCTGGCTGCCGGAGAGGTGGGCTTCGTGATCTCTGGCATCAAGGAACTCGACGCCGCCAAGGTCGGCGACACGGTGACCCTGGCGACCCGCCCGGCGACGAAGCCACTGCCAGGCTTCAAGGAGATCAAGCCCCAGGTGTTCGCGGGCCTCTACCCGGTGGAGTCGAGCGAATACGACCAACTGAGGGAAGCGCTCGAGAAGCTCAAGCTCAACGACGCGTCCCTGCAGTTTGAGCCGGAGGTGTCGCAGGCGCTCGGTTTCGGCTTCCGCTGCGGGTTCCTTGGACTGCTGCACATGGACATCGTGCAGGAACGGCTCGAGCGTGAGTTCGATCAGGATCTGATCACCACGGCGCCGACGGTCGTCTATCAGGTGGTCAAGAACGACGGCGAAGTGCTCGAGATCGAGAACCCATCGAAGCTGCCCGATCTCGGCAAGGTCGCCGAGATTCGCGAACCGATCATCCGCGCCACGATCTTCCTGCCACAGGATTACGTGGGCCCTGTGATCACGCTGTGCAACCAGAAGCGCGGGGTCCAGGTGGACATGCGCTACCACGGGCGGCAGGTCCAGCTGGTCTACGACATGCCCATGAACGAAGTGGTCATGGACTTCTTCGATCGCCTCAAGTCCGTGTCCCGGGGCTATGCATCGCTCGACTACGAGTTCAAGGAGTATCGCACTGACGACCTGGTGAAGCTCGATGTCCTGGTTGGGGGCGAAAAGGTGGATGCCCTGTCCATCATCGTCCACCGGGCCAGCGCGCAGATCCGGGGGCGTGAGCTGGCCTCGCGCCTGCGCGGCCTGATCCCGCGCCAGATGTTCGATGTGCCGGTGCAGGCGGCGATCGGGTCGCACATCGTCGCCCGGGAGACGATCAAGGCCCTGCGCAAGAACGTGCTGGCCAAGTGTTATGGCGGCGACATCACGCGGAAAAAGAAACTGCTCGAGAAGCAGAAGGAAGGCAAGCGCCGCATGAAGCAGGTGGGCAACGTGGAGATCCCCCAGGAAGCCTTCCTCGCCGTGCTGCGTACCGACGACAGCAGCAAGTAGGGGCAGGACGCCACCTTAGACGGAACCCAACGTGAACTTCGCACTGATACTTTTCCTGTTGCTGGTCGTGACCGGCATCCTGTGGTTTGCCGACGTGCTGGTCGCGCGCAAGCGGCGCGCTCCTGGCGATGCGCAGCCCTGGTGGGTGGAGTGGGGGGCGAGCTTCTTCCCGGTGATCCTGATCGTCTTCTTCCTGCGCTCCTTCCTGGTCGAACCGTTCAAGATTCCGTCCGGCTCGATGATCCCGACGCTCCTTGTCGGCGACTTCATTCTGGTGAACAAGTTCACCTATGGCATCCGCCTGCCCGTCATCAACAAGAAGATCATCGACATGAATTCTCCGCAGCGCGGCGATGTCATGGTCTTCAGATATCCCGTCGACGAGTCGATGGATTACATCAAGCGGGTCGTCGGCCTGCCCGGCGACCGTGTGGAGTATTTCGACAAGCGCCTGACCATCAACGGACAGGAGGTGGCGGTGGAGCGGGACGGGGAATTCCTTCACGAGGACAAGCTGTACTATTCGCCCCAGTTCGTGGAAGCGCTGGGCGGTGTCGAACACCGGATCCTGGTCGAAGAAAAGGCGCCTGCCTACGTGCCGGGCGCGCGGAACTTCCCTGGACGGGAGAGCTGCACCTACACCCGGAACGGGGTGGCGTGCACGGTACCCGATGGGCATTATTTCATGATGGGCGACAATCGGGACGCCAGCAGTGACAGCCGCATCTGGGGATTCGTACCGGAAGCGAACATCGTCGGCAAGGCGTTCTTCATCTGGCTGAACCTGTCCGACTGGGGTCGGATCGGCCCCTTCAAGTGAGGAGATGGGTGACATGAAACGACAGAAGGGCATGACCCTGATTGGCCTGCTGCTGACGGGCGTCGGACTGGCTCTGGTGTTCCTGCTGGGCATGCAGACGGTACCGGCGGTCACGGAGTTCACCGCGATCAAGCGGGTCATCAACGCGGTCGCCAGCGCCGCCGATCCGGGCAGTTCGACGGTACCTTCGCTGCGTCGTGATTTCGATACGCGGGCCGTTATCGACGACATCAAGTCGGTGACGGGCAAGGACCTGAACATCACCAAGCGCGGCGGGCACGTTGAGATTTCGGTCGCTTACGCGAGGAAGATCCCGCTCGTCGCGAACGTCAGCCTGCTCATCGAGTTCGAGGCGCGCAGCACTGGCAACTGATCCCGGTACCCGGCGGCTCGAGCGTGCCCTGGGTCATTCCTTCTCCCGATCCGAGCTGCTCGAACAGGCGCTGACGCACCGCAGTTCGGGCGCGCCGCACAACGAGCGGCTCGAGTTCCTCGGCGACAGCATTCTCAATTGCGCCATCGCCATTCACCTGTACGGGCGATTCGGCGACCTGCGCGAAGGTGAGCTGTCGCGCATGCGGGCCAATCTGGTGCGACAGGAGTCCCTGCACCAGATCGCCCTCTCCCTTGACCTGGGTAGTGTCCTGCGCCTGGGCGAAGGCGAGATGAAGAGCGGTGGCTTTCGTCGCCCATCGATTCTTGCAGACGCGGTGGAGGCGTTGTTTGCCGCCGTCTTCCTGGACTCGGGCTTTGACGCGGCCTGCGGCGTGATCGGGCGGCAGTATGCGCCGTTCCTCGAGGCCCTCGACACGGTCAGCGTCCTGAAGGATCCGAAAACCGCGCTGCAGGAATGGCTCCAGGCCCGTCGGCGGGCGCTCCCGCGCTACGAGCTCGTGGAAGTGCGGGGCGAAGCGCACGCCCAGGAATTTGTCGTGCGCTGCGTGGTCGAAAAGCCAGCGTTGTCACGTGGCGGGGTCGGCAGCAGCCGGCGCAACGCCGAGCAGCAGGCGGCAAAGGCCTGCCTCGAGGAGCTGCAAGGATCATGAGCGAAACATCGGAAGCGTCTCCGGCACCGGACTTCCATTGCGGATTTGTCGCCATCGTGGGGCGGCCCAATGTGGGCAAGTCGACCTTGTCGAACCGGCTGGTGGGGCAGAAGGTCAGCATCGTCTCACGCAAGGCGCAGACCACGCGCCACCGCATTCATGCCGTGCTGACCGATGGCGACGCCCAGTTCGTGTTCGTCGATACGCCGGGTTTCCAGCGCAAGCACGGTAGCGCGCTGAACCGGGTCATGAACCGGACGGTCACCCAGGCGCTCGCGGATGTGGATCTGGTCTTCCTCCTGATCGAAGCCGGCAGGATCGGTCCGGACGACAAGGAGGTCGTCGACCTGCTGCCCGAGGGGGCCAAGGTGGTGCTGGTGATCAACAAAGTCGACCGCTTGCGCGACAAGGCCGCGCTGCTCCCGTTCATCGACCAGGCCAAGCACCTCTTCCCGTTTGTCGAGATCGTGCCGCTGTCCGCCGAGCGGGGCAGCAACGTGGATCGCCTGCTGGAAGTCGCGCGGACTTATCTCCCCGTCGGCGAACCCATGTTCGACGAAGATGCCATCACCGATCGAAGCGAGCGGTTCATGGCGTCGGAGTTCCTGCGGGAGAAGCTGTTCAGGCTGCTGGGCGACGAGTTGCCCTACGGCATGGCGGTGGAGATCGAGAAGTACGAAATCGAAGGGTCGATGCGGCGGATTCATGCGGCCGTGATCGTCGACCGTGAAAGTCACAAGGGCATCGTGATCGGCCGCAAGGGCGAGAAGCTCAAGCGGATTGCCACCGACGCCCGGCGCGAGCTCGAGCAACTGCTCGACAGCAAGGTCTTCCTCGAGGTCTGGGTCAAGGTGCGTAGCGGCTGGTCGGACGACGAGCGCGCGCTCAAGAGCCTGGGCTACGAATAGGCCGTCCGGCGTGGCGCGGCAGCGGATCGAGCAGCAGCCATCCTTCGTGCTGCACACGCAGCCGTGGCGGGAGACCAGCCTGATCGTCGAGTTGTTCAGCCGCGACCATGGCCGCTTGCCACTGGTGGCCAAGGGGGCGCGCCGGCCGACTTCGGCTTTCCGGGGCCTGCTGATGGGTTTCCAGCCGCTGCTGGCTGACTGGAGCGGCGGCGGCGAGGTCAGGACCCTGGCTCGCGCCGAGTGGCAGGGGGGCATCCCGCTCCTGTCCGGACGGGCGCTGCTCTCCGCCTACTATCTCAATGAACTGCTCGTCCAGCTCATGCCCAGGGAAGATGCCCATCCGGCGCTCTTCGACGAATACACCGACGTCCTGCGCGCCCTGTCGGCCGGCCAGCCTCTCGAGGCGGTCCTGCGGCGCTTCGAGTTCGCGCTTCTGGCCGCCATGGGCTACCTGCCCAGGCTCGACGTGCGTGCCGATACGGGTGAGCCCGTCCGCGAGGACAGTCGCTACCTCCTTATAATCGAGGAAGGGGTTGTTGCCGAAGGGCAGCCGGGGCAGGGCGCTCCGGTCAGTGGCGCGGCTCTGCTCCAGCTCGCGCGTGGTGAGTTCAGCGACGCGGGGCGGCGGGCCGAGCTCAAGCAATTGAGCCGCAGCCTGATCAGTCATCATCTCGGCGGGAAGATGCTTCAGTCCCGCCGTGTCTTTACGGAGTTTGCAGAACTGTGATCGAACTGGGCGTGAACATCGACCACGTGGCCACCCTCCGGCAGGCGCGTCGGACGTGGGAGCCGGATCCCGTCTGGGCAGCCGTCGAGGCCCACCTGGGTGGGGCGGATGGCATCACGGTGCACCTGCGTGAGGACCGTCGCCACATCCAGGACGAGGACGTCCGCAAGCTGCGCGACCTCACACAGATCAAGCTCAATCTCGAGATGGCGGCGACCGAGGAGATGGTTGGAATCGCCAGCACGCTCAAGCCGGAAATGGCGATGTTCGTTCCCGAGGGGCGCCACGAGGTGACCACCGAGGGCGGACTCGATATCGTCAGCCAGGAATCCCGCCTCCAGGATGCGGTCGCGCGGCTCGCCGACCAGGGCATCATGGTGAGTGTCTTCATCGATGCGGAGCTGCCCCAGGTGGAGGCCGCCGCGCGTATCGGCGCCCGGGTCTGCGAGATCCACACCGGTCCCTACGCCCACGCCTTCCATGCTGCCGGGCGGGATGCCGAGAGCGCGGCCGTGGTCGAGGAGATCCGCAAAGTGCGGGAGGCGGGCGACGCGATTCGTGGTCTCGGCATGCGGTTCAACGCAGGGCACGCGTTGAACTACTACAACGTGCAGCCGATTGCGCGATTGCCGGGCATCCGCGAATTGCATATCGGACACGCGATCGTCAGCCGGGCGGTCTTCTCCGGCATGCGCGACGCCGTGCGCGAGATGAAGCGCCTGATGCGCGAGGCGGCGGAACGCGGCCTGTGATCCACGGCATCGGCACCGACCTGGCGTCGATTCGCCGGATGGCCGAGGCGCTCGACCGGCACGGCGAGCGCTTTGCGTGGCGCATTCTCGCCGAGGCCGAGCGCCCGGCGTACCACGCGGCGCCCGACAAGGCGCGCTTCCTGGCCAAGCGCTTCGCGGCCAAGGAGGCCTTTGGCAAGGCGCTGGGCACCGGGGTTGCACGGCCGGCCACGCTTCACCAGGTACAGGTCACCCATGACCCGGCCGGCCGGCCGGGCTTTGCCTATGGCGAGGAACTCGGTCGTCACATGCGGCAGGTGGGCCTGCAGGCCCACCTTTCGATCAGTGACGAAGAAGATCTCGCCCTGGCCTTTGCGATCATTGAGAGAACATGACGGACGCTACCCACGACACCCCGCTGGGACCGGTCATGCTGGATGTGGCCGGCCATGAACTGTCACTGGCCGAGGCGGAGATGCTTCGCCACCCCCTGGTCGGGGGCGTCATCCTTTTCGCCCGCAACTACCGGGACAACGCGCAGTTGAGGGCCTTGACGGCGCAGATTCGTGCGCTCCGCGATCCAGCGCCGATCATTGCCGTGGATCATGAGGGGGGGCGGGTGCAACGCTTCCGCGACGGGTTCACGCGAATCCCGGCAATGCGCGCCATCGGCCGCCTGTGGACGCAGTCCCCGGAGGGGGCCCTGGAGATGGCGACGTCGGCCGGGCGCGTGCTGGCCGCGGAGCTTGTCGATCACGGGCTCGACCTTTCCTTCGCGCCCGTCCTAGATCTCGACTACGGCTGCAGCCGGGTGATCGGTGACCGGGCCTTTCATTCCGACCCGGAGATCGCCGCCGCCCTGGCGGACGCCTTCGCCGATGGCCTGGTGGATGGCGGCATGGGCTGCGTCGGCAAGCATTTCCCGGGACACGGTTTTGCCGAGGCGGACTCGCACGTGGCGATCCCCGTCGATTGCCGCAGCTTCGATCAGATCTGGGCGCGGGACATCCTGCCCTACCGGTCCGCGATCGGCCGGCGCCTCCATGGCGTGATGCCAGCCCACGTGGTCTACCCCGAGGTGGACCCCAAGCCCGCGGGGTTTTCCTCCTTCTGGTTGCAGGAGGTATTGAGAGGCCGCCTCGGTTTCGACGGGACGATCTTCAGTGACGATCTGTCGATGGAAGGGGCGACGGTGGCCGGTGGCATCGTCGAGCGTGCCCGGTCGGCCTACGAGGCGGGCTGCGACATGGTCCTCGTCTGCAACCGGCCGGACCTCTCGGCTGAATTGCTTGACGGATGGCGGCCCGCGGTGCGTGTGGCATCCGCGCGCCGCGTGCTGGCCATGCGCCTGCCGAGCCGCTTCCGGCAAGGTGGCCACATCGAAGTGGACCCGGCATTCGTGGCGAGCCGCGCAGCCGTCGCCGCATTCGGCGCCGCGCTGGGCTGATCGGGAGGCGGCTTGCCGTGAGCACATTCGATGCCCGCGCCTTCCTGCGCACCGTGCCCGAAGAACCCGGGGTGTACCGGATGATCGGGAGCGATGACGCGGTGCTCTACGTCGGCAAGGCGAAGAACCTCAAGCGCCGGGTGTCGTCCTATTTCCAGCGCACCTCGAACAGCCCGCGCATCGCCCTGATGGTAGCCCAGGTCGCCCGCGTGGACATCACCGTCACGCGCTCCGAGGCCGAAGCGCTGCTGCTCGAGAACAACCTGATCAAGAGCCTCGGGCCGAAGTACAACATCCTGTTCCGCGATGACAAGTCATACCCGTACATCTGCATTACGGGGCACGAGTTTCCGCGGCTGGCCTACCACCGGGGTGCCTTTGCGAAGGGGGATCGCTACTTCGGGCCCTTTCCCAACGCCTGGGCGGTGCGTGAGAGCCTGCAGTTGCTGCAGAAGGTGTTCCGGCTCCGGACTTGCGAGAACAGCGTTTTCCAGAACCGTTCCCGACCCTGCCTGCTGCACCAGATCCACCGCTGCAAGGCACCCTGCGTGGGGCTTGTCGATCCGGCCGAGTACGAAGCGGACGTGCGCCTCACGTCGCTGTTTCTCGATGGGCGCACCTCGGATGTCATCGAGGACCTCAGTGACAAGATGGACGAGGCCTCCAAGGCGCTCGCATTCGAGCAGGCGGCCGCCTACCGTGACCAGATCCGCTCCCTCCAGACCGTACTCCACCGCCAGTACGTGGACAGCCGCAAGGACGAAGACGTGGACATCCTCGTCGCGCTGGAGGGCGGTGGGCAGGTCTGCGTGAACATCGCCATGGTTCGCGGTGGCCGGCATCTGGGCGACCGGCCGCAGTTTCCCGCCAATGCGACCGGGTGCTCCCCGGCCGAGGCACTGCTGGCCTTTGCCGAGCAGCACTACGAGTTTCATCCCCCGCCCGCCAAGATCGTGGTCGAGGGCGGGGCCGAGTCGCTGAAGGCGGTACTGGCCGAGGTGATGGAGCGGCCGCCGGTGGTCGCGGCCGCCCGTTTCGAGACCGATCGCGGTTGGGTCGAGATGGCGCAGAAGAACGCGCAACTGGCACTGGCTGCACGCCTGGCCGACGCCGGCCGGAGCGAAGCTCGCCTGGCGGCCCTGCAGGAAGCCCTCAGGCTGGGCGAGCCGCCGCAACGGATCGAATGCTTCGATATCAGCCACACGATGGGGGAGGCAACGGTCGCGTCCTGCGTCGTGTGCGAGCAGGGCAAGATGAAGAAGTCGGAGTATCGGCGCTTCAATATCGCCGGAGTTACTGGCGGAGACGACTATGCAGCCATGCGCCAGGCCCTGACGCGCCGCTTCGAGCGCGTCGCGGTCGGCGAGGGCGTCAGCCCCGATCTGCTCCTGATCGATGGTGGCAAGGGTCAGCTCGGGGTGGCCAACGAGGTCATGATCGAGCTGGGACTGGAATCGATCCCGCTGGTCGGCGTGGCAAAAGGCGAGGGGCGCAAACCGGGTCTCGAGACCCTGGTGTTCGCCGATGGACGCACCGCGGCCAACCTCTCTGCCGACGATCCCGCCCTGCACCTGATCCAGGAGGTCAGGGACGAGGCGCACCGATTCGCCATCACCGGGCACCGCGCACGGCGGGCCAAGACCCGCGTGGGCTCCCGGCTCGAGGACATTCCCGGCATCGGTCCGTCGCGCCGTCGGGACCTGCTGGCGGCGTTTGGCGGCCTTGATGGGGTCAAGGCCGCTACGGTCGAGGATCTGTGCCGTGTCGAGGGCATAAGCCGGAAGCTCGCCCAACAGATATACAATTCGCTTCACTGAAGCTGCCGCGACACTGCGCCGATCCATGTCCCTCAACATTCCCAATACGCTGACCTGGATGCGCATCGCGATGATCCCGGTCATCGTCGGCGTGTACTACCTCCCCACGTCGTGGCTGGGCGAGGGCGACCGCAACGGGCTCGCCGCGGTCATTTTCATCGCGGCGGCGGTGACCGACTGGTTCGATGGCTATCTGGCCCGATATCTTCGGCAGACATCCGCATTCGGCGCCTTCCTCGATCCCGTAGCCGACAAGCTGATGGTCGCTGCGGCGCTCATCATGCTGGTGCAGCTGGACCGCCTGGACGCCATTCTCGCGGTCATCATCATCGGCCGCGAGATCACCATTTCCGCGCTGCGCGAGTGGATGGCCCAGCTGGGAAAATCCGCCAATGTGGCGGTCGCCTTCGTCGGGAAACTGAAGACCGCCGCACAAATGGCAGCGATTCCACTTCTCCTCTATAATGCGCCGCTTCTCGGGGTTGGCAGTGACCTCGCAGGGACCATCCTCATCTGGATAGCAGCGGCGCTGACGTTGTGGTCGATGGGGTATTACCTGCACAGGGCCGCCCCGATCCTGAAGGCCGGGAACGATGGAATGGCTTGACGGAACAGAGATGTGTGTCTATAATGCGCGTCTCTTTTGCGGGAATAGCTCAGTTGGTAGAGCGCAACCTTGCCAAGGTTGAGGTCGCGAGTTCGAGACTCGTTTCCCGCTCCAGAACTTCTGGGGAAAGCACAGCTTTCCCCTTTTGATTCCCGGGCCTGTCCGGCCGGGAGCCTGGTGGCGAAGCCGGGCATGGCGCGATGGCAGAGTGGTTATGCAGCGGCCTGCAAAGCCGTGTACCCCGGTTCGATTCCGAGTCGCGCCTCCAGATTGTACAACGCGGGAATAGCTCAGTTGGTAGAGCGCAACCTTGCCAAGGTTGAGGTCGCGAGTTCGAGACTCGTTTCCCGCTCCAGATTTCAGGGGGGACATCCAGTGGATGTCCCCCCTGTTTTCATTGTGGCCTTCCGGACATCCCATGTATCCCGCAACGGCTGAACTGGCGTGGCGTGAGCCTGCCTACGGTGGCGGCAGCATTCTCGACCTGGTGCGTTGGGCCAAGGCCCGTGTCGCCCCGGGAGGGCTCGATTCGGCGCGCGCCTGCCTGCTCGGCGCGCCTGGCGGTGAGACGCAGCGCATCGTGCTCGCCTTGATGGATGGCCTCGGCGATTGCTACCTGCAGCGGTCGGGCATCGGCACGCACATGCTGGCGCGCCGGCAGGGGGCCTTGACTTCCGTATTCCCCTCCACCACGGCAGCCGCCGTGACCACCATGATGACCGGCCTGTCGCCGGCGGAGCATGGCCTCAACGGCTGGGTGTGTCGAGGGCACGGGCGCACGGGCCTGTTCGAACCGCTGCCCATGGTGTACCACGAGTCACGGAAGGCGCTGCGTCATCCGCTGCGGCGTCACCGGTTGTTTCCCTACCAGACCCTCTATGAGGACCTCGGTTGCCCGGCCTTCGTGATCAGCCCGGCCTGGCTGGCGGAGACCGATTTCAGCCTCCGCCACAGTCGTGGCGCCGTCATCGCCGGGTATCGGACGCTCGATGAGATTCCGGAACTGCTCGCGATGGCGCTGGCGCGCATGGGGCCCAGGGGGCTGGCCTACCTGTATCTGCCGCACTTCGACGCCACCGCCCACGACGCGGGGATGGGGTCGGACGCGCTACGCGACGTGTTTCTGGCGCTGGACACGTGTTTTGCCCGATTGGACGAGACCTGCCGTTCCGCCGACGCGATGCTGGCGGCGACGGCCGACCATGGGCTGATCGACGCCCCCAGCGAAGACATGATCTGCCTGGGGGCCGTGGAAGCGATCGTGAGCGCCCTGGCATGTCCGCTGTGGGGCGAACGACGGGCAGCCTTCTTCAAGTTGGCAGGCGGGGATCTGGCTGACTTCAGGGCGCTTGTCGAGCGTCACTGGCCGAACGCGATCGAGTGGATGAGCGCCGACGAGTTGGTGGCCTCCGGACGGCTCGGTCCAGGCGCCCCCCATCGTGACCACGCGAGCCGTATCGGCGATGGTCTGATGGTGCCGCGGGGCAGGGGGACCATCGTCATGGCGGATTCGCCCGATGCCGTTCATCGCATGGCCGCGGTCCATGGTGGATTGACGCGGGAGGAGATGGACGTGCCACTCCTTGTCGGCGGAGTTGCCGCGCCATAGCGAGCCGAGTCGATGGGCCAGACGTGCCCGAGTCGCACGGCCTGCGGGGGGGCTTGGGGATACCGTTTGAACCGGGGCCGCCTTGGAGTGGGGATGCGCTTCCCGAAGCGGGTGCGGGCCGCGATCCGGCAGGCGCGCGGCGCCTGAACGCCATCCGCACGGCGGCCGATCAGTGCAGGTCGTCATCCCCGGGCACCGGCAGGATGCCGATGCCTTCATCGAGCAGCGCCTCGACTTCCTCCCGCGAGGCCTGACCCCGCACGCTCGTGCGCTCGGACTCGCCGTAGTGAATGCGCCGAGCCTCGTCGGGAAAGGCCTGCCCGACATCTTCGGCCCCGGCGGCCAGGGCCCTCAGGCCTGCCGCCAGTTGACGGGCCAGCATCGCGGGATCGGCCGGCATGGAGCGCTTGTCCCGCCCACTGTCGCGTGGTGTGGAAACGTAAGGGGCCGATAGCTGGCGGGCGACCTGACTGCTGCCACAGATCGGGCAGGAAACGAGACCCTGGTCGCGCTGGCTGGCAAAGGCCTCCGCCGATGCAAACCAACCCTCGAACTTGTGGCCCTGGTCGCAGGCGACATCGAAGACGATCATTGCCCAGCGCCAGCCGTGGGAGTGCCCGGAGCGGGGATCGCAAGAAGCGTAGAACCGACCAATTGATAGCCTTTACGCAAATTCGAAGATCAATCTACCCTCGAATCTACCCGCGCTCGGAGGCGACTAAAGGCCGGCTGGCTCCGCTGTGCTGACTCGCATCGGCAGCGTGCCGCGGCAACGTGGATAGGTGGGGCACCCCCAAAAGCGACCGCGCGCGCCTTCGCGCGAGACCATCCGCTCGCCACAGTTCGGGCAGGTTGGCGTGGTCCAGTCGCCTTCGGTAGCGAAGTCTAACAGCCGGCGTGCGGAATCTGCGGGCAGGCGCTTCAGCATCGCCAGGAACAGCTTGCCGTCCACAAGGGTGATGCGGTTTGCAGTGGCAAATGCGCGGGCTTCGTCGGTGAAGCCGCTCGGTGCCATGAAAAAACCCTTCTCGACCTGCTCGTGGGCCATCACGCCCCGTAGCTCGCGAATGGGGCGCACGCCGATGGCCTTGTTGTGGGCCTTGCACTGGACGATGGCCGTCGCACGGGCCGGCTGGGTTTCGTCCTGAAAGAGGCGGATGTCCACCCCGCCGTCTGCGCCAAGCACCGTGGTCTCTGCGGCGATGCCCTTCTCCCGGTAGAAGGCGCAGCACAGGTCCTCAAAGCGCTTCCACTCCACCTGGGCGAGCACGTCGGCCGTCCACTCGGTGGGCGTGCCCGGGTCGAGTGGAGGCCCCCACGGCGTGCTGACCGAAATGTGC
>JBNLCM010000167.1:0-14278 GCA_050303815.1 Rhodocyclaceae bacterium | reverse complement strand
GACGTTAGGCGAGCGGCGCGGCGATGGCAAGGCGCCGCGCTGTCCGAAAGGCCGGCAGACGCCAGCGCGACCGCCAGGCGGAAGACCACAGACTCTAGCGGGGTGGTGTGTCTAGCTGGCGTGCCGCCCACTGAATGGACGCGCTGCTGATCTGACGCACGAGCGCTGCCGACACGACGGATCCGATCAGACCGGACCAGGGGCGTAGCCGCACGAGCAGCGCGCCGGCCAGCGCTGCGCTGGCCAGGGAGCGGGCGGGATATCGGCGGACGATCTCGCTGGCGGCCGGCGCTACGACGTGCTCAAGGACCTCCAGCGGACCCAGCTCGCCGCTTTCGCCGGAGGGCGCTTCCGCTGTCTCGCGAGCGGCGCGGGGCGCCAGCGCCTGGCGCAGTCGGGCGCGGCTGGCCTCGAGGCGGGCCTCGGCCGGACTGGATGCCGCCTCAGCGCGATGGTCATCGGGTTGCGGTGTCATCGTCGTGTCTCCCGGATGAGGGCGAGGTCGTTGTCGAACTGGTTCCACGTGCGCTCCAGCGGCTCGTCGATGTCGCGGCAGGTCAGCAGAAACACGGTGCACGCAAGGGACAGGGCCAGCGGCAACAGCGGTACCACGACAAAGGCCCAGTGGGGCGGCGTCCCGCCGGCCCACATCAGGACCGCCACCCCCGCGAGCACGACCGCGGCCAGGCCGCTGCCGAGGGCCACGAGGCCGAGCACCAGACGCTGCAGCAGCGTTGCCCCGAAACGGCGGAGTTCTTCACGGGCCAGCTCGGAGTAGGCGTCCAGGTGGTCCACCAGCAACTCCGGCCGGCGGATCACCATGCGGACGAGGGATGGAATCATCGTCGGATCGCGGCTTGCGCGGCAGACATTCAGCGACGCGTGGCCATGCCGGCGAGGATCGCGATCAGGGCGCCGGTGCCAGCGGCGAAGGCGAGTGACTTGAGCGGCTGCTCCTGCACGTAGTTGGCCGTGCGGTCCGCCACCCGCGAGGCCGTCTCTTCAATGCTGCCGGCCCCTTCACGCACACGGTTCTCGATCAGGCCGGCGCCTTCGCGCATGGCCTCCGCGCCATGATGGACCAGGTCGCGAGTCGCGGAGCGGACGTCGCCGAGCGACTCGCGAGCTCGGGCCAGCGCATCGCCCTCGACCGGGCGAACGGGCGATTGGGCAGTTTCGGCAGCGGCGGGGGTTTCGGTCTTGGCGGATTGCATGTGTCTCTCCTGCAGATGGGATGGGAAGTGATCTTCGTCGTCCTCTCGACGTCGTCGATCGCCTGACTTCAGGCTAGGGGTCTGCCCGGTCCGGCACAGTGGGAGGCAGGGCCGGGCCGCTGTCGGACGGGCGACGGTGGTCGCGTAGGCCGGCTCCGACATGCGGCGCGCTCACTGTTCTGCCTGTTTGTATATGGGGGGTCGGAATGCGAGGGCGCCGCCCGCGAGGATCTTGTTGCACTTTCGGGGGCACTCTCGCGGTCTCGAGTGTCAGAATCCGTGACATTAGGAGAGCCACCATGTCTGCCACGCATCGACGCTTCACCCCGATCTCCCGCCCTGCGGCCGCGCGCCTTCGCGCAATCGCCATCGTGCTGTCCGTCTCGCTGTTCGCAGCGCAGGCGCAGGCGGCTGGCGGCGCGGCTGACGACGCCCGGGATGCGGGCCGCGCGATCGGCGAGGCCGTCGGGCACGTCGTGAAGAGTGCCAAGACGATCGGTCTCACGGTCGGGCGCAATGCGGCCGAGATCGGCAAGGCCATCGGCCATGCTGCCGCGGATGCGGGCAGGGCGATCGGGCGTGCGGCATCCGAAGGCGGTCGGGCGTTCGGACGCACGATGCGGGACGAAGACGAGGTCGCGCGCTTCTGATTTCGAGGGCGACTGACGCGCCGCAAGAAAAAATTTGACGGGCTAATTTTCGTCCGTATAATGCACGGCTTCGCAGGCGCGTAGCTCAGTTGGTTAGAGCACCACCTTGACATGGTGGGGGTCGTTGGTTCGAATCCAATCGCGCCTACCAAACACTGCGGGTACCTCATGATTCTTCGAACTACGACCGAGTGCTGAGCGCTGACAGATCGAGTCCGACGTCCATGATGTACCAAACGAAAAAGTGCGGCTCGGCCGCACTTTTTTTTCGTCCATTGCGAGATTGAACATGCCCCAGATCACGCTTCCCGATGGTTCCGTGCGCAGTTTCGAGCAGCCGGTGACGGTCGCTGAAGTTGCGGCTTCGATTGGCGCAGGCCTCGCCAAGGCGGCACTGGCCGGCAAGGTGGACGGGAAGCTGGTGGATACCTCGCACCGCATCGACGCAGATGCGGCCCTCGCGATCATCACCGAGAAGGATGCAGAGGGGCTCGAACTGATCCGCCACTCGACTGCGCACCTGCTGGCCTATGCGGTCAAGGGGCTGTTCCCCGAAGCCCAGGTTACGATCGGGCCGGTGATCGAGAACGGCTTCTACTACGACTTTGCCTACAAGCGTCCGTTCACGCCGGAGGATCTGGCACAGATCGAGAAGCGCATGAAGGAGCTCTCGAAGCAGGACATTCCGGTCGAGCGCGAGGTCTGGCCCCGCGACAAGGCCGTGGCGTTCTTCCAGTCGATCGGCGAGCACTACAAGGCCGAGATCATCGCCTCCATTCCGTCGGACGAAGACGTCTCGCTCTATCGCGAGGGCGATTTCATCGATCTGTGCCGTGGCCCCCACGTGCCCTCGACGGGTCGCCTGCGGGTCTTCAAGTTGATGAAGGTGGCCGGCGCCTACTGGCGCGGCGACTCCAACAACGAGATGCTGCAGCGGATCTACGGCACGGCCTGGGCGAGCAAGGACGACCAGAAGGCCTACCTGCACATGCTCGAAGAGGCCGAGAAGCGCGATCACCGCCGGATCGCCAAGCAGCTCGACCTCTTCCACCTGCAGGAAGAGGCGCCGGGCATGGTGTTCTGGCACCCGCCGGGCTGGACCCTGTGGCAGCAGATCGAGCAGTACATGCGCCGTGTCCTCGACCAGGCGGGCTACCGGGAAGTGAAGACGCCGCTGGTGATGGACCGGAGCCTGTGGGAGAAGTCCGGCCACTGGGAGAACTACCGCAAGGAGATGTTCACCACCGAGTCGGAGAAGCGCGACTACGCCATCAAGCCGATGAACTGCCCGGGCCACGTGCAGATCTTCAATCATGGCCTGCGCTCCTACCGCGACCTGCCGCTGCGGCTGGCCGAGTTCGGATCGTGTCACCGCAACGAGCCCTCGGGCGCCCTTCACGGGCTGATGCGCGTGCGCGGCTTCGTTCAGGACGACGCCCACATTTTCTGCACCGAAGACCAGATCGTTTCCGAAGTGCAGGCCTTCAACGAGTTGCTGACCCGCGTCTATCGCGATTTCGGCTTCGAGGACGTGGCGGTCAAGTTGTCGCTGAGGCCCGACCAGCGGGCCGGCTCGGATGCGATCTGGGACAAGGCCGAGAAGGGCCTGCGGGAGGCGCTGTCCGCCTCCGGCCTGGACTGGGAGGAGCTGCCGGGCGAGGGGGCATTCTATGGTCCGAAGATCGAGTACCAGATCAAGGACGCCCTCGGTCGATCGTGGCAATGTGGCACGATCCAGCTCGACTTCGTCCTGCCCGAGCGGCTCGGCGCCGAGTACGTCACCGATGCCAACAGCCGCGCCCGCCCCGTGATGCTGCATCGCGCCATCCTCGGCTCGCTGGAGCGATTCATCGGCATCCTGATCGAGAACTACGCGGGCGCGTTCCCGATGTGGCTCTCGCCGGTCCAGGCCGTGGTGATCAACATCTCGGAAAATCAGGCCGAGTACGCGGCAGGCGTCGCGAATCGCTTGCAGAAAGCGGGATTCCGGGTCGAATCGGATTTGCGGAACGAGAAGATCACATATAAAATCCGCGAACACAGCGTTCGGCGCCTGCCCTATCAGCTTGTCGTGGGTGACAAGGAAAAGGAAGCAGGCCTTGTGGCCGTTCGTGCGCGGGGTGGCCAGGATCTTGGCCAGATGACCCTTGAAGCGTTGATCGAGCAGTGGCAGCGCGAAGTTGATGCGCGTGCCGGCTCGATCTGATTTTTTGTACTTCGTGGAGATTTGAACCATCGCTCAGGATAAGAAGCAGCGCGTTAACCGGGAAATCAACGCGCCCGAGGTTCGTTTGATCGGTGAGGACGGCGAGCAGATCGGAGTCGTAACGATTCAGCAGGCCATGGGTCACGCCAGTGACGCGGGTCTGGATCTCGTCGAGATCGCACCGCTGGCCAAACCGCCCGTGTGCCGGGTGATGGACTTCGGCAAGTTCAAATACCAGGAAGCGAAGAAGGCCCACGAAGCCAAGCAGAAGCAAAAGCAGACGCAACTGAAGGAAGTGAAGCTGCGCCCGGGTACCGACGAGAACGATTACCAGATCAAGCTGCGTAACTTGACCCGCTTCCTGAACGACGGTGACCGCTGCAAGGTCACGCTGCGTTTCCGGGGGCGTGAGATGGCCCACCAGGAATTCGGCCTGCGTCAGCTGGAGCGGATCAAGGCCGACCTGGAAGAGATCGGCCAGGTCGAGCAGATGCCCAAGATGGAAGGGCGCCAGATGGTGATGGTCATCGCACCGAAGAAGAAGTGAATTTTTCCCCGGCGGTCCGCCGGCGGGGTTGAAGCAGGGCCGGCACCTGGGTGCCGGAACAGAAGTGAAGCCGGGTTTCGAAAACGTCGCCATGCGGTACCCGGTCTCATGACATAAACAGGAGCAATCATGCCCAAGATGAAAACCAAGAGCGGAGCCGCCAAGCGGTTCAAGGTCCGTGCCAGCGGCGGGATCAAGCGTTCGCAGGCGTTCAAGCGCCACATCCTGACCAAGAAGACCACCAAGGCCAAGCGCCAGCTGCGCGGCATGACGGAAGTCCATGCTGCCGACGTCAAGCTGATCCGCGCCATGCTGCCTTACGCCTGATTGATTAGGAGAACGCAATGCCTCGAGTAAAACGCGGAGTCACCGCACGCGCCCGCCACAAGAAGGTGCTCGACCAGGCCAAGGGTTTCCGCGGCCGTCGCAAGAACGTCTATCGCATCGCCAAGCAGGCGGTGATGAAGGCCGGTCAATATCAGTACCGTGACCGTCGCCAGCGCAAGCGCCAGTTCCGCGCCCTGTGGATTGCCCGTATCAATGCGGCCTCCCGCGAGCTGGGCATGACCTACAGCACCTTCATGAACGGCCTGAAGAAGGCCGCCATCGAGGTGGACCGCAAGGTCCTGGCCGACCTGGCCGTGTTTGACAAGCCCGCGTTTGCGGCGCTCGCCGAGCAAGCCAAGGCCAAACTCGCTGCGTAAGCTGACGCAGCACGAAAAAAGGAGGCCTGGCCTCCTTTTTTTTTGATTCAACCCGAGTCTCGATTCAAGGCAATGGAAAATCTGGACCAAATGGTCGCCCAGGCGCAGACCGACTTCGCTGCAGCCGCCGACGCGGCCTCGCTGGAGCAGGCCAAGGCGCGATACCTGGGCAAGAGCGGCAGCGTGACCGCGCAGCTCAAATCCCTCGGCAAGCTCGATCCCGACGCCCGGCGCGAGGCCGGAGCACGTATCAACCAAGCGAAAGGGCAGATCGAACAGGCCCTCGAGGCCCGCCGGCATGCGCTGAAGGAGGCGCAGCTCGCGGCCCAGTTGGCGGCCGAGGCGCTGGACGTGACCCTGCCTGGGCGCGGGGCCGCACAGGGGGGCCTTCACCCGGTCAGCCGGACCCTTGAGCGCATCGAGGCGCTGTTCCGTTCGATCGGCTTCGAGGTGGCTGACGGCCCGGAGATCGAGACCGATTTCCACAACTTCACTGCGCTGAATACACCGGAGAACCATCCGGCGCGCTCGATGCACGACACCTTCTACCTGGAAGGCGAGAGCGAGGTGCTGTTGCGGACCCACACCAGCCCGGTGCAGATCCGGAGCATGCTCCAGCATGTCGAGCGCTATGGTCAGCTCGAGCAGATGCCCGAGCTGCGCGTGATCATGCCCGGGCGGGTCTACCGCGTCGATTCCGACGCTACCCACTCGCCCATGTTCCACCAGGTCGAAGGCCTGTGGGTCGGGTCGGACATCAGCTTTGCCGACCTGAAGGGCGTGGTGAACGATTTCCTGCGCTGCTTCTTCGAGACCGAAGACCTGCAGGTGCGCTTCCGTCCCTCGTTCTTCCCCTTCACGGAGCCCAGCGCAGAGATCGACGTGGCCTTCATGAGCGGTGAGCTGGAAGGCAAGTGGCTCGAGATCGCGGGCTGCGGCATGGTGCATCCGAACGTCCTGCGCTACGGCGGGATCGATCCGGAGCGCTATACCGGTTTCGCCTTCGGCATGGGGCCTGACCGTCTCACGATGCTGCGCTATGGCGTCAATGACCTCCGTCTGTTCTTCGAGGGCGATCTGCGTTTCCTCGGTCAATTCAGGTAAGCCAACATGCAATTCTCCGAACGCTGGCTGCGCTCGATGGTGAGCCCGGCCATCGATACCGACGGCCTCAGCCACCTGCTGACCATGTCCGGCCTGGAGGTCGAGGAACTCGACCCGGTGGCGCCGCCGTTCTCCGGCATCGTGGTCGCGCAGATCCTGTCCACCGAAAAACACCCGGACGCAGACAAACTGAAGGTCTGCCGCGTTGATGCAGGTCGGGACGAGCCCCTCCAGATCGTCTGCGGGGCCCCCAATGCCGAGGCCGGCATGAAGGTACCGTGTGCGCTGGTCGGTGCCGTGCTGCCAGGCGATTTTCGGATCAAGCAGGCCAAGCTGCGCGGGGTGCCGTCCTCCGGCATGCTGTGCTCCGCGCGCGAACTGGGGCTGTCGGAAGACCATGCCGGCCTGCATGCGTTGCCGGAGGATGCGCCGGTCGGGCAGGACATTCGCAGCTACCTTGATCTTGATGACGCGTGCATCACGATCAAGCTGACGCCCAATCGGGCGGACTGCCTCAGCCTGTCGGGGATCGCCCGCGAGGTCGCCGCGCTTACCGACGCGCCCCTCACCTTGCCGACCATCACGCCGGTCGCGGCCAGCATCGACGACCGCCGCGAGATCATCCTCGATGCGCCCGAGGCGTGTCCCCGCTATTGCGGCCGCGTCATCCGGGGCGTGGATGCCAAGGCGCCGACGCCTGACTGGATGAAGCAGCGCATCGAGCGCTGCGGCGTGCGCTCGATCAGCGCGCTGGTCGACGTCACCAACTACGTCATGCTCGAGCTGGGCCAGCCGCTGCATGCATTCGACGATGCCCGCCTGAGCGGCGCGGTCCACGTGCGCTATCCGCAAGCGGGCGAGTCGTTCGAACTCCTCAATGAACAAGTCGTCGAGCCCACGCCCGACACGCTGCTGATCGCCGACGAATCCAGCGCCCTGGCGATGGCCGGTGTGATGGGGGGCGAGCACAGCGGGATCACGCTCGACACCCGCGACATGTTTCTCGAGAGCGCCTTCTTCGCGCCGGATGCCATCGCCGGTCGGGCGCGGAGCTACGGATTCTCGTCCGATGCCTCCCACCGCTTCGAGCGCGGCGTCGACTTCGCCCTGCCCGCCAGGGCGATCGAGCGCGCGACCGAACTGATCCTGTCGATCTGCGGCGGCGCGGCGGGCCCGGTGGTCGAGGCCGTTTCGCCCGAACACCTGCCTCGCCGGCCTGCCGTGGCGCTGCGCCCGGCACGTGCCCGCAAGCTGCTGGGCATCGACCTGGATGATGCCCGCATCGAGGCAATCCTGAGGGGGCTCGACCTGGCCGTCGAGCGGCAGGGCGATGCCTTGCTCGTGACGCCGCCAAGCTATCGCTTCGACATCGAGATCGAAGTGGACCTGGTCGAGGAGCTGGCCCGGGTCCATGGCTACGACAACATCCCGACGCCACCGCCCCGCGGTTCGCTGGCCATGCTGACCCACAGCGAGTCCCGCCGCTCGGCCTGGGCCCTGCGCCACCGCCTGGCCGACCGGGACTACCAGGAGGTGATCAATTTCGCCTTCGTCGAGCTGGCCTGGGAAACGGACTTCGCCGGCAATTCGGCGCCGATCCGACTCGCCAACCCCATCGCCAGCCAATTGGCTGTCATGCGATCGACCCTGCTGGGGGGGCTGGTGGGTAACCTGGTCACCAACCGCAACCGACAGCTGAATCGGGCGCGCGTGTTCGAGATCGGCCGCTGCTTCCGCCGCGACGAGGCCGGGGCGCCGGTCAAGGGCTTCGACCAGCCCGTCATGCTCGCCGGACTCGCGGCGGGGATGGCCGTACCCGAACAGTGGGGCGTGCCGGCCCGCCCTGTCGACTTCTTTGACGTCAAGGGCGACGTCGAGGCGCTGCTCGCGCCCCGGTCGGCTCGCTTCGCCGCCTGCCGCCACCCGGCCCTGCATCCGGGCCGGTGTGCCGAGATCTCCCTTGATGGCGCCGCTATCGGCGTCTTGGGCGAGCTGCATCCGACCCTGGTCCAGAAGTACGACCTGGGCACCGCACCGGTGGTCTTCGAGCTGCGACTGGACGCGCTCGTCAGCGCGCAGTTGCCGGCGTATGCGCCGATCTCGAGACTGCCGGCGGTGATTCGGGACCTGGCCCTGATCGTCGACGACGCGGTCCGTGTGGAGGATCTGCGCGAGGCGATGCAGGCGGCCGCGCCCGACATCGTGAAATCCGTGGAACTCTTTGACTTGTATCAGGGCAAAGGCATCGAAGAAGGGAAAAAGAGCCTTGCTTTCAGGGTGTTAATGCAAGATACTCGCCGCACTCTGGAAGAGGCGGAAGTGGAGGCGGCTACGTCTGCACTGACGGCACGAGCATCCGAAGGATTCGGTGCCAGACTGCGTGGATGAACTGCTGACATGGTGACCCTGACCAAAGCCGAACTGGCAGACCTGCTTTTCGAGAAAGTGGGTCTCAACAAGCGCGAAGCCAAGGACATGGTGGAGTGCTTCTTCGAGGAGATCCGCCTCGCCCTGGAACGGGGCGAGAGCGTGAAACTCTCCGGATTCGGCAATTTCCAGCTGCGCGACAAGCCGCAGCGTCCTGGTCGCAACCCGAAGACCGGCGAGGAGATTCCGATCACTGCCCGGCGGGTGGTAACCTTCCACTCCAGCCAGAAACTCAAAGCCGCAGTGGAGCAACTCAGCAATGCAGACACCAGGCCCGACTGAGCCGGACGTCGAACTGCCGCCGATCCCCGCCAAGCGATACTTCACCATCGGCGAAGTGAGCGACCTGTGTGCGGTCAAGCCACACGTGCTGCGCTACTGGGAGCAGGAGTTTACCCAGCTCAAGCCCCTCAAGCGTCGTGGCAACCGGCGCTACTACCAGCACCACGAGGTGTTGTTGGTGCGCAAGATCCGTGACCTCCTCTACCGCGACGGGTTCACGATTTCCGGTGCACGCAACCAGCTGGGCGAGAGCGTCATCCGGGCGCA
This sequence comes from Rhodocyclaceae bacterium, assembly GCA_050303815.1. Classification (GTDB taxonomy): domain Bacteria; phylum Pseudomonadota; class Gammaproteobacteria; order Burkholderiales; family Rhodocyclaceae; genus Cognatazoarcus. The sequence goes on along the minus strand of JBNLCM010000167.1, from coordinate 4,877 downwards.
GGAAGACGCCGAGGAGTCGTCCCGGCTGCGGGCGGAGATCGAGAAGGCTCGCAGCAGCCTGAGCGATATCCTGAACGAGCTCCGGGCAGATTGATCAGCGTTCGGGACTGGCATCTCTACGAAGAAATGCTATACTTATCGCTTGTGTCGGGGCGTAGCGCAGCCTGGTAGCGCACTTGCATGGGGTGCAAGGGGTCGTGAGTTCGAATCCCACCGCCCCGACCATTTGAATTCAAAGAGATAGGCCGATCCTCCGGGATCGGCCTATTTTCTTGGCGTGAGGTATGGCGTGAGTTTCGCCGGTTTCCTGCGAAGGAGCACCATAAGGCTTGGCCCGTCAGGCCCTTGACTGCATACGGTGTCTCCTGCTGCGATGGCTACCGATCGATCGGTCCCACCCCCGTCACCTGGCGCGGATCGGGTCGGTCGGCCTGCCGCAGGGTGCGGTGGAGGTTTGCATCGCCGGACCGGACGACATGCCGTTGCCGGGGGCGAGGTCGGCGAGATCCTCGTGCGGGGGGCCGCCGTGATGCAGGGCTATTGGCGTCGGCCCGAGGCCACGGCCGAGACCCTGCGTGGCGGCTGGTTGCACACCGGCGTACTGGACGCTGGCGGCTTCCCGACCCTGAAGGATCGCAGCAAGGACGTGATCATCAGCGGCGGATCCAACGTGCATCCACGGGAGGTCGAGGCGGTGCTTCCGGCCCATCCGTCCGCCGCGGAGGTCTCGGTGATCGGGCTACAGGATCCGGAGTGGGGTGAAACGGTGGTGGCCTGCGTCGTCGTCGTGCCCGGCGCGAATCTCGACGCCGGGGCGCCGGATACCCTGTGCCAGTCGCGCATCGCACGCTTCAAGCGGCCGCGCCGCAACCTCCGGCTTGACTCCCTGCCCAGGAACAACGACGGCAAGGTGCTGAAGACCGCGCTGCGAAAGGCGGCAACCCGTCAGGTCTGAAGTGCCTCTGCCGTACCGCCATCCGGCCTTGTACCGGCCGGAACCCAGTCTGCGGAGCCGTGGCGACAGGCTTACGCGCCGCCTGATCAGTCAGTCGGTAGACCGGCAGCGCCGCTATCCGCTTGCCATGCGGAGGGGGGGCGACTAAAGTCGATTGGGCTGCCTGGACCAGCACGTGGTCATGATGGATGCTGGCCGGGCCAGCCCGCTCACGCCTTCCCCTAAGGAGACCTCCATGATTCGATATCCCTTCGCAGGCTGCCGCCCGCGCCTCAAGCCGCTCGTGGCGGCCTGCCTTGCGAGCGTTGCCCTGGGCGCTCAGGCGGGCGATCTGCGCAACTTCATCTCGGACCTCTACGGCGGAGACGGCATCACGCTGGATCGCTTCGGCCAGTTTCCCCACGACGCCCACTTTACCGACGCGTCGCTGCAGGCGCTGAATGCACTGGGCGATGGCATCGCCTCGGGGCTGGGTACGCTGGCCTTCAATTCGACGGTGTCGGGCTACACCTTCGACGTGCAACAGGGCATCCCCGTCCAGACCACCGAGAGCCTCGGGCCGCTGGTGGCCGAGCGGGCGAACACCCAGGGGCAGGGCAAGGTGACGATCGGCCTGTCCTATACCCGCGCGCGCTTCACCAAGTACAACGGTGACGACCTCGACTCGCTCAGCGTGCGCCTGCCGCACGTCGATGCCAACGAGGACGGCATCCTCGGTCCGCCGCCCGATGTATTCGCCTTCGAGTTCGATGAGGTCCAGGTGGACATCGACGCCGAGGTTCGGCAACAGGTGCTGAGCTTCTACGGCAGCTATGGGGTGACCGACAACTGGGACGTCGGCATCATCGTGCCGATCGTCGATACCGAGGTCGAGGCCAACGCGGTCGCGACCATCATCGACAACGGCGGCGGCGACGCTTTCCACCGCTTCGGCGAGACCGGCGATTCGGCGACCGACTCCACCGATGGTAGCGCCACCGGCCTGGGAGACATCGTACTGCGGACCAAGTACCGGTTCGCCGGCGACCCGGGGCTGGCCGACATGGCCGTGCTCGGTCAGGTCACGATGCCGACCGGTGACGAAGACGACCTCCTCGGCACCGGTGACTGGGCCGCGATGGGCATGTTCATCGCGTCGAAGTCGCTGGGGCGGATCACGCCCCACCTCAATCTAGGATACGAGCATTCGAGCAATGCGGATCGCAGCAACGTCCGGTATCTGCTCGGCTTTGACGCCCAGGTGGGTGGTCCAGACCTGACGGCGGCGGTCGATCTGCTCGGCCGTTATTTTCCCAACCTGGACGATGACGACGCCGACCACCTCGTCGATCTGGCCATCGGCGCCAAGTGGAACGCCTTCGGCAACGCGCCGATCAGCGCCAACCTGATCCTTCCGCTCAATGAGGACAAGGGGCTGCGCGCCAAGGTCATCTGGAGCCTGGGCATCGAATATTCGTTCTGACGCCATCCGGGCAGCCCGATGACGCCGTCGGGTGGAACTGCGCCCGGCGGTGGCGTTGCGGGTGGGTGGCATCCGCTCAGCAGCGGGTGAAGCGGCGATTGTATTCGTGCCAGTTGCCGCTACCCTGTTCGCGCCCCCGCAACTGGATCATCGTCCGGCCGTCCCGTGAAAACTGCCCAAACAGCGTTTCCATGCGGCGCCTGCGATCATCGGTCCAGAGCATGGACACCGAATCGCTGCCGGCGGCGTAACCACTGACGGCGTAGCTGGCCCGGTTGCCGTCGGGGAGCGTGAAGGTCCAGTTGCCGGCGGCAAACTCGATGCGGATACCCGCTCCGCACCATTGGCCCATCAACTGGCCGACGTCGATGCCCGCAGGCAGGGTCGGTGGCGCCCGGCGTGCATCGGCTTCGCGCCGGGCGGCCTCGCGGGCGGCGGCCTCACGGGCGGAGGCCTCACGGGCGGCGGCCTCACGGGCGGCGGCCTCACGGGCAGCGGCCTCACGGGCAGCGGCCTCACGGGCGGCAGCATCACGGGCCGCAGCATCACGGGCCGCGGCGTCCCGTTCGGCTCGCTGGCGCGCGTCGGCCAGCGACTCCCGGGCGGGTTGGAGCGATGCCAGGTCGGGCCGGATTCGCGCCGCGGCGGCGAGGTGGCGCTCGGCCGTCTCCAGGTCGCCGCCCCGCGTGGCGCGCGCGGCCAGAGTGACATAGCGTTCCGCGACCTGGTTGACGCCGCGTTCCGCGGCTTCATTCGACGGATCGAGGGACAGCACCGTACGGTAATGGTCGAGGGCGTTGTCGTCGCGGGGCAGGGTCAGCCGGTCGGCGGCCAGTGCCGCGTGGGCCGCCGACAGCAGCGCGTCGATGCGCGCGGCCTGTCCGCGCGTCGCGTCCCGCTGTGCCGCTTCGCGGCGCGCCTGTATCTCTGCTTCGCGGCCTGCCGCCTCCTCCGCCTGCGCTCTGGCGGCCTGCTCCCTTGCTCGGGCCTGCTGCTGCCATTCGGCCAGGCGGGCCCGCAGGCGGGCAATCGTGGGCGAGTCCGCCACGATGGCGGCCGCGCGCTCGAGATAGGTCTGTGCCCGTGCTGAGTCGTCTCGGCCAAGCGCTTCCTCGGCCAGGGCCGCATAGCGGGTGACCAGGGTTTCCAGCCCTTCCCGGGCCGCGCGATTGTCCGGCTCGATGGTCTGGACCTCGCGATACAGGTCCAGTGCATTGTTGCCCGCGGGCGTCGTCAGCCGGTTGGCCGCCAGTGCACGTTCGGCACGGGCCAGCAGGTCCCGGATGCGGGCTTGCCGGGCGTCGGCAGCGCGGCGCGCCTCGCGCGCCTGTTCCTCCCGTTCCGCGATCGCCTTCTGGCGTGCCGCCTCGGCGTCCGCGCGGGCGCGGCGCTCGGCCTGTGCGCGTTCGGCGTCGGCAAGGATTCGTCGCGTCTCTGCCAGGCCATTGACCCCAGGATCCACGGCCTCTGCTGCGGCAAGTGACGCCTGGGCCTTGTCGAGGACGCCGGCGGCGATGGCCTCCCTGCCGCGGGTCAGGTGCGCCCGGGCGACGGCCGCCACGCCCTGGCGGGCGCGGTCGTTGCCCGGATCGCTCTCGATCACCGCACGGAAGCTGTCGAGGGCGTTGTTCCGGTCCGGCGGCGACAGCCGCCCGGCGCGCATGGCCTGTTCGGCGTCGCCGAGCAAGCGTTCAATGCGAGCCTGGCGGGCCTGCTCGGCCGCCTGCTTGGCCGCCAGAGTCCGCTGGGCCGCGTCGAGGGCGCGGCTGACACCCGGCAGTGCCGCAGCCGTCGGGTCCAGGTCCGCGGCAGCGTCAATCTCGCGCTGCGCGAGCGGCAGGTTCCCTTTGTCGATCGCCTGCGTGGCGCGGTCGAGGTGGGCGGCGGCGACCTGTCCCAGCCCTGCTTTCGCGTCCGCGTTATCCGCATCCAGCCGCTGTACGGCCCGGAACTGGTCGCTAGCGTTGGGCCTGGCGGGCGGCGCCAGTCGGCCGGCCTGGAGCGCCGCACGGGCCGATGCCCGCAGCCCTTCTATCTGTGCCAGGCGCGCCCGTTGGGCCGTTTCCCGCTCGAGCGCCGCAGTGCGGGCGCCCTCGAGCGCGGCTCGGGCGGCCTCCAGGCCTTCGGCGGCCGGGTCGATGCCCGCCGCAGCGTCCAGCGCCTGGCGGGCGACAGGGAAGGCCTCACGCCGGGTCGCCTCGGCCGCGCGCTCGAGGTAGGTCCGGATGATCCGCTGGAGGCCCTGAGATGCCCGCACGTTGTCGGGGTCCGCAAGCAGGACGGTGCGATAGGCTTCCAGGGCGTTGTCCCGCTCGGGCGGGCCGAGCCGCCCCTCGGCCAGTGCGGTGTCGCCCTTCCTCAGTCCGGTCCGGATCTGTTCCTCGCGTTCGGCGGCCGCGCGCTCGGCCTGGGCCAGGCGGTTGCGCATCGTCGCCAGGCCGATCGCGTTGCCGTCGATGG
>JBNLCM010000166.1:0-10608 GCA_050303815.1 Rhodocyclaceae bacterium | reverse complement strand
GTTTCGGTGACGCCGCCGGCGGCGCGCTGCACCGCGGTCAGGCCAGGCAGGCCCGAGAGCAGGCCGTCGACCGGGCTCGGGCCCGGTACCTGGGCGTGCGCACCGCCGGCCGACGCCAGCGTCGAGACCAGAATGGCCGCCGTTCTGCCAACCGTGCCAAACATCGTCGCCTCAGTGTTATGCATCGTGACCCCCTGTTGGTAAATTGTCATCGTGTTGGCTTAAATCAATATCGGAGCGTAGCTGAAGGACCGTCATATTTCCACACGGCCCGGCGCGTCCCGTCCCCGTTGCTCAGCCATGAGACGGCCAGGAGCGCGTGCAACGCATGCCATCGTCAAGGCGGCAGATTGAACCCTCCGCCCGGGATGGACGACTCAGGGATTGAACCCAGGTGGCTTCCGGCGTGTGCCGGAGGCCGACCGTCATGCGTGGCGACCGGACGCCACCCGGAGGTAATGATGAACACCGAAACTTCGCCAGGCGCCGCCCTGCGGCGCTGGCTGCTGGCGGGCCTGGTGGCCTGGCTACCGATTCCGTCGGTGTCCGCCGCCGATGCGGTCACGGCCGCAGCAGTCAAGGCCGTCGAGGACTTGCTGATTGTCGACTGCCTGCTGCCCGGCCAGGTGCGCCGGCTCGGCGCACAGATGACCTATCTCAGCGCCCGCCGTCCCGCGAAGCTGAATGCCGCCGACTGTGCCATCCGTGGCGGCGAGTACGTGGTCTACGATCGCGCCGACGTCAGCACGGCACTCAGGGTCTGGATGGCAAAGGCCGAGGAGGGCGACCCCGAGGCGCAGACCTACGTCGGCGAGATCTACGAGCGGGGCCTCGGTGGCACCGCACCCGATTACGGTGCCGCGGCGCGTTGGTACCGAAAGGCCGCCGAAGAGGGCTACTCGCGCGCCCGGATCAACCTCGGCCACCTCTACGAGCAGGGCCTGGGCGTCGACCGCGACCCGGTCGCGGCGATCGAGCTCTACCGGGAGGCGGCGGGCCTGGGCGAGGCCATCGCGCTCGATGCGGGCGACAGTGTGGCGCGATCGAGGGAGATCCAGCGTCTGCGCGATGAGCTGGACGCCACCCGGGCGCAGCTCGAGGCCGCCCGGGAGGCCCTCGAGAAGCAGCGGCGGGATGCCCGCTCCGAGCTGCAGTCCCTCGAGCAGAGTATCCGCCGAGCGCAGGACGCCGGTAATCAGGCGCTCGTGGATAGCCTGCGCCAGCGCCTGCAGGACCGCGAGTCGCAGCTTGAGCAGCGGGCGGCCCAGGTCACGCAATTGAACGCGAGCCTGCAACAGTCGCAGGCACAACTGCGAACACTCGAAGGCACGGCGACGGCACTGCGCGAGCAATTGCTGCTGGCCCGAAACCAGCTCGCTGACAGCGAAGGCGAACTGGAGGCCCGTCGGCTCAGCGCGAACGAAGATGAACGGCGGGTCGCCGAGTTGCGCACCCGCCTCGAACAGCAGCGCCAGGCTGGCCAGGCAGCCGCAGGGGCCGAGGTGCGCAAGCTTCAGGCTCAGCTCAAACTGCGCGAGGATGAACTGGCGCGCCAGCGAGACGAGATTGCCCGGATCGAAAGTGAGGCGCGCGATACCCGCCAGAAGCTGGCGGAGCTTGAGGCGCGGGATACCCGGGAGCGCGCCACCAAGCCGGTCGTGGCGGTGGCGCCACCGAGCATCCAGCTGATTGATCCCGCCGCGGTCCTGACCCGTGGCCCGGCCGAGATCCGGATTCGCGGGCGCGTAGAGAAGCGCGAGATCGTCGGCAAGGTCACGGCGCCCGCTGGTCTGCTGTCCTTCACGATCAACGACCTCAGTCTTCCGGTCGACACCAATGGCCTGTTCAAGACCGAAGTCGCCCTGATGCGCGAGAAGACGCCGGTCAATCTTGTCGCCGTCGACCGGCAGGGCAAGAAGGCCACGCTCGATTTCGTGCTGGTCCCCGAGGGAGGCGTCGAGAAGGCTCCTCCCCCGCAGCCGGCGCGCTACCTCAGTGCCGTCCAGTTCGGACGCTACTACGCGCTGGTGATCGGCAATGAGCAGTACGGCCTGCTTCCAAAGCTGGAGACTGCCGTCGAGGACGCCCGGGCCGTCGGAGGCCTCCTGAAAGAGAAGTATGGCTTCGAGGTCACGCTGCTGACCAATGCCACCCGCTATCAGATTCTCTCGGCCCTGAACAAGCTGCGGCAGGAGCTGACCGAGAAGGACAATCTGCTGATCTACTATGCGGGGCACGGCGAGATCGACCGCGCCAACCTGCGTGGCTACTGGCTACCGGTCGATGCCGAACCGAACAGTGATGCCAACTGGATTTCCAACGTCTCTATCACGGATTTCCTCAACGCCATCTCGGTCAAGCACGCGATTGTCGTGGCGGATTCCTGCTACTCCGGCACCCTGACCCGGTCGTCGATCGGACAACTCGAGAGCGGTATGTCCGACGAGGCGCGGGCGCGCTGGCTGAAGGCCATGGTCAATGCCCGCGCACGCACGGTGCTGACGTCGGGCGGCGTCCAGCCGGTGCTTGACGGGGGCGGTGGCAAGCACTCGGTCTTCGCGCGGATCTTTCTCGACGTGCTTGGCGAGAACAACGACGCCATGGAGGCCCAGCGGCTGTATCGCGAGGTGGCCGCCCGGGTGCTCGACCAGGCCAGCCGGTTCCAGATGGAGCAGCGGCCGGAGTATGCGCCCCTCAAGTTCGCCGGCCACGAGTCGGGCGATTTCCTGTTCGTGCCGCGGAGCGTCATCGCGGACAGCCGCTGAGACCCGCCGTCCCGCGGCGGCGGGCGGGGCTCGCGACGGGGTGGCAAGGGCCTCGGGGCCAGCCGCTGCATGGCATCGCCCCGAACGAGGGTGGGCCAATGCAGTACGATTGGGCCTGCCCGTGTGCGGGCCAATCTGTTTGAACCTCGCCGGATTACGCTGCGACTTAGATCACGAGAGCTTCATGGAACTGGACAACGAAGAGGTCTTTGAACTTCTCAGGGCCGTTGCAAAGGGTAGCGAAGATGCCATTCGGACCCTCTACGACGGGTACAGCAGGCGCATCTATGCGTTTGCGCTCAACCGGATACGCGACGCGTCGCTGGCGGAGGAGATCGTGGTGGATACGATGCATGAGGTCTGGAAGCATCCGGACCGTTTTCGAGGGGAGTCCAGGTTCAGTTCCTGGCTGCTCGGCATCGCCCGCTACAAGGTGCTCACCGCGTTGCGCTCGCGCTCGCCCGAGCATGAAGAACTCGACGAGGAAATGCCGTCGGATGGCGAAACCGCCTTCGACCTGCTGGCCCAGAAGCAACGCCGGGAAGGCGTGCAGCATTGCATGGGCAAGCTCAGCGACGACCATCGGGAATGCCTGCACCTGGTGTTCTACGAGGGATACACGCTGAGAGAGGTCGCCGAGGTGCAGTCCGTACCCGAGAACACCGTGAAGACCCGGCTCTTTCACGCGCGACAGAAGATCAGGAACTGCCTGCGCCTTCTGCTCGAGCGCGAGTAGGGCTTGCGGAGGAACGCCAGATGATCAAGGATGAAATCAGGCAACAGTTCGACGAGCTGCTGCCCTGGTATGTAAACGGAACGCTGGAAGACGGCGATCGACAGTGGGTCGAGCGGCAGTTGGCCGACAACCCGGACTGGCAGGCCGAGCTTGGCTGGATGCAATCGCTGCAGGCCAGGATTCGCGAGTCGGAACCCGAGTTTGCGCCAAGTCAGGGCTTTGACCGCCTGCTCGCCCGCGTGCGCCATGGCCAGGAGGCCACGCAGGCGCAGCGGGCGCCGCGGCCAAAGGCGACGGGCGGGCTGCTGGCCGCGTTGTCGGCCTGGCTCGAGCGCTTCAGCCTGACGCCGGCGCTGGCCGGTGCGGCTGCTGTCGTCGCGGTGCAGTTCGGAGTGATTGCTTTGCTGGTGAATCAGCAGGGCGAGCTGGAATCGGAATACGAGCGCTTCCGGTCGGTGAACTCGGGTGAGATCGTCTCCGGCCCGGCCCTGGAGGTCGTTTTCAAGTCCGATGCGCTCGAGCGCGAGATTCGCGAGACCCTCGTGCGGATTGGCGGCACCCTCGCCGGTGGCCCCGGACAATTGGGCATCTATCTGGTGTATGTGCCCGAGAACGAACTGTCGTCGGCCAAGGCCGCGCTTGAGGGCAATCCGATCGTCGAGCTGGTGACCGTGTCGCGCAGCAGTCGGACCGGCATGGAAACGGGAGGTTGATCGACATGATGACGGGGTGGATCCGGCAAGGTTGGCGGCGACTGCTGGTCGCGGCTCTCCTGATGTCGCTGGCGGGCGTTGCCGCCGCGGTATCGGAGCCCGGCCGGGTCGCTCTCGTGATCGGCAATGCCGAGTATCGCCAGGCACCGCTGAAGAACCCGGTCAATGACGCCCGGGCGGTCGCCGCGGCCCTCGAGCAGCTCGGATTCGAGGTCATCAAGCGTGAAAACGCCGACCTAGGCGAGATGCTGGAAGCCATCCGGCAATTTTCGATCGTCGCGCGCCGCAGCCAGGTGCGCCTGCTCTATTACGCCGGTCACGGCGCCCAGGTCGAGGGGCGCAACTACCTGATTCCGGTCAACGAAGACATCTCCGGCGATGACGACATCGCCCGCAAGAGCGCGGACATGAGCGAGCTGGTGGACCAGCTTGGTACGATGCAGGAAGGGACCAACATCCTGATTCTCGACGCCTGCCGGAACAATCCATACAAGACCGCCGGCTTCAAGACCGCCGACGGCCGGGTCATTCGACTTCGCGGTGCCGTGCCCAGTTCTGGGCTGGCGCGCGTGCAGGCGCCCAATGGCACGGTTGTGGCGTTCTCCACCGCGCCGGGCGCCATCGCGATGGACGGCCAGAACTACGACAACAGCCTTTACACCAAACACTTGCTTGACCATATCGGCACGCCGGGCCTGCCGGTCGAGCAGCTCTTCAAGCGGGTCCGGATCGCCGTCGCGCGAGACACCAACCGGCTGCAGATCCCCTGGGAGAGCAGCAGCCTGATGGGCGAATTCTGCTTCCAGACCGATCCGCGCGGTCAGTGTGCCGGGGTTGGCCTCGGCTTGCGCGGCCTGCGCTGAGTGTCGCCGGGCTCCGGTTGGCTCAGAAGCCGAAGCTGACCGAGAGACTCCAGCCGACCACGTCCGGCCCCCAGATCCCCAGGGCCGACAGATGCACCTGGTCGATGGCGCCGTGTGTCTCCGATATGTCGATTTCCAGCCCTCCTCCCAGTTCCAGGTAGCGATCGAAACCGAGGGCATCCCGACTCGACCCGAGATAGGCCGTGGCCCCACTGCGAACGTGAACGCGTACCGGATACCCAGCAACCGTCATTGACAGCGGCCGGCTGACGTCGGTGTGCAGCGTCGCCGTCTTCCCCGTCGACGTGAACCCAATCGCATCCGAGGAGCTGCTGAACGTCTTGACGCGCATCGCGCTCAGCCGCGCACGTGCCTCCATCCGCCAGCGCGTGAATGACCGCTCGTAGTCGGCGCCAAGGGTCAGGCCCGTCTTGTGGGCGGTCGCATCCCAGTCGAACAATAAGCCCCGGAAGACCGGCTTCAGGATCGTCTGGCCGACCTGACCGTCGTAGCGTGCGCGGTTCTCCAGCTGGATAAGGCCCACGGATGCCAGTCCGATCCAGGACAGCGGTCCCTGTCCGATTCGAGTGCCCACGCCGACCGAGCCACCGTAGGCGCGCCAGCTGCTGAGGATTCGCTCGCCCGCGAACTCGAACTCGCTGCTCATCTCCATGAAGCCAAGGCTCGTCTGGACGTAGGGCGCCCAGCCCTCGGTGTCACTGTCGAGCGTCCAGTTCAGCGGCAGCTTGTAGAGGCGAATCGTCGGCGGGGATGCGTCGTCGCGCACGCGATAGGTGGCGGCGGAGATTTCGGGCGCGGTCGTGATCGAGACCATGGTGCCGTAGATGGGGCCCAGCTCCGATGCCGCGAGGTCATGGGATACGCTCTCGCGGACCTGCGCGATGAGCTCGGGGTCGGGCGTGCTCTGCGCGGCGACGGGCGCGGTGGTCAGCACGAACGCGAGGGGCAGGGCGCGGACGGGAAGGGTCACGAGTCGGTGCAGCCGCAGCGGCCTGAAGACGTCCAGGGGCTCATTCTGCCCCGCCCGTGGGCTGCCCGCCACCGGTGTGTCGTTTCACCGGGACAGCGATGGTCGGCGCAAGGCGGTCTTACGGGGCGTCCGAGTTGTCGCTGAGGAGCCGGAGCTCGCCGATGCCAAGCGATTGCGCGGTGACCGAGGGGCGGCCGATCACGATGAGGTCTCCGCTCCCCGTCAGGGTGGCGTCGAGCCGGTCGCGGACACGGGTCCGGACGTCACCACTGCCGGCCAGCCGAAGGCGGGCCTGGTCGCAGGACAGCCGGGACAGATCGAGCTCACCGGCGTCTGCCGCGGCGAGCGTCAGGCGCTGGCAGTGACCGACGACGCGTAGATCGCCGGCCCCTTCGTGATCGATGGTGAGCTGGCGCGTGTCAATGGCATCGAGGGTCACGTCGCCGCTGCCCCGCGCAGCGATCGAGAAGGCGTGGGCGGTGAGCGGTCCCACCCGGGTGTCGCCGTTGCCGTCCAGCGTCAGCCCCGCGAGATGCGGGGCGCTGACGTGGAAGCGCAGCGGGTGGCGGGTCTGCAACCGCCCTGGTCCGTAGTCGAAATGGAGTTCGCCGCCCGATGTCCGTATCCGGATCCTTGCCTGCAGCGCGGGCTCCGCTTCCACGACCACCGCGTGGCGTTCGCCGACCGTGAAGACGAGATCGGCGGGTCCCGCCAGATGAATCCGGTCGAAAGCGGCTGTCGCGCGGCTTTCAAGGACGGCCCCGCCCCCCGCTCCGGTCGGGCCGGCGAGCCCGAGCCAGGCGGCGGTGGCAAGCGCCTTGAGCGCGTGTCGCCGGTCCATGGCGGGCTCAGGGCCGGCGGGCCGGCTCCGCCGGCACGTCATCGTTGGGCAGCACCAGGCAGACGGCGTCGGCGAGGTTGATGACCTGGAGTGGACCGCGCTCGGTCTCGCCCTTCACCGCCACCATCGAGCCCGGAATACTGGGCATCGCCGTCAGGCTGCGGGTGTCGAACAGCAGGCGGCCCTGCTGCCAGCAACGGAGCTGGACCAAACCGGTTCCGGCGCCGACGGCGACGCCCGGGTCGGTGGCCGGCACCGGCAGCGTGGTCTGGCCCATGCCGGCCAGGGCCAGACAGGACACGGTGGCCAGGGCGAGCCCCAGGGACAGGCGCTTATCGGAAGCTGACATGGAAGATTCCCTCCGCGATCTGACCGCCGGCCGCCTGCGCGTAGGCCGTGCGGACCTGGTCCAGGGTGACGCCACGGATCGGGCTGAAGTCGCTGCCTGCCACGACGGGCGGAAGTTTGCCCATGACGTCCTGTTCGGTCGCGAAGCAGGCGACGGTCTCGGTCACGCGCTTGTGATTGGCCACGAAGCGGAACTTCATGTCGCCAGGCACCTCGAGCGCGTGGCCAGCCTGCAGCAGCGAGTCGCGCTTGAAGCGGTTGGGGTAGAAGCGCTGGACCCGAGCGGTCTCGTCCTGAAGGTAGCAATAGACGTGGGCGTCCCGGTTGGTCAGCACCTCGATGTCGACCGCATCGCCCGGGTTGAAGCGCTGCATGCCGCTGGCCGAAATGACGTCGATCTGCAGGGGCGAGGTATAGCCGGCCGCAATCGGCTTGGGCGGCGGGTACTTGGCAGCCAGCAGAACATGGTCTGCCTCCAGGTACGCCATCAGGAGCTCCTGGTCGAGCTTGGCTTCGGCCGACAGGCCGAGCACCTCCCGATACTGGACGATGGCCCGCATGAAGGTCGGGTGGTCGCCGCCATCGACGGGACCGTTGTAGTAGCCCCGCATGCGCAGTTGCTGCTGCATGTAGGTGTAGAGGCTGCCGTCCCCGGCCATGGTGTAGTACCAATCACTGACCTCCTTCTGGATGGCCGGGTTGTCGGCCGTCGCGCCCAGACACTTCCAGTACGGTGTCTTGCTGACCTTACCCACCAGCTCGATCGACGCGAGTTCCACAAGATTGCGCAGGGCCTGGGCCTTGCCCTCGTTGCGCGTCAGCGTGAGGCTGAAGTTGATGCCCCACTTGTTGAATTCGGCCTCGCCGTCGACCCCGTCGCCCTCCTTGAAGATGATCACCTGGTTGTTGGCGGTCACGCCCGGGATCACCGAGAAGTCCCTGGTCGAGATCATCGTCAGGTCGAGGCCGAGGATCGAGACGCTGCCCGAGCGGGCCGCGCCGATGCCGATGCGACTGATGCCGAGGGCGCCGTCGATCTGCTTCTTGGTCAGATTGTCATCGAATTGCGAGATGGAACCGCGAATGTCGTAGTCGGGAATCTCGGTGTAGGCACCCTTCTGCTCGGCGTTGAACAGGAAGTTGGCGAGGTTGCCGGCGTCGGCACCGAAGGTGACCAGTCGGATCGAACGGCTGCGCCGGCTCATCGCGGACACCGCGCTGACCAGCATGTCCTTGGTGCCGGCGTCGACCTTCTTGGTGCTGTCCACCAGGTCCTCCACCAGCAGCGACAGATCCCGCACACCGTACACGATCATCGTGTTGTCCATGCACTGCAGCGCCTGGGTGAAGCCGGTGATGGTCTGGTAGGGCTTGTTCTGCGGGCCGGCCTTCATCTCCTCGGCGGCCTGGATCACGGGGCCCTTGGTGTCCAGCGTCGCGCAGCCGCCGAGCGAAGCGGCGGCAAGCGCGAGGGTGGTGAGTGTGCGTCCCAGTCTCACGGTCGTCTCCCTCAGTTGCACTTGTTGTTGGCGTTGATGACATCGCCGGAGATCACCACGGTGACCTGGCGCGGCATGGTCCGTACGCCGCGGCCGGCCGTGACGTTGCCCACGTTCAGGCCGCCGCAGGTGCCGATCTGGTCGCCGCGACGGCGCTCGATGAAGGATTTGTCGGTGTCATCGTTGAAGCGCTTGGCCTTGTATCGGGCCATCTTGGCGAGGATGTTCTCCGGCAGGTCTGCGGTCTCCGCGTCGGCGCTCCAGGCGCCGCCACTGGCAAGCGCGCAGCAGAGGAACAGGCCGGTGACGATACGGGTCGGGGTTTTCATGTCGTTCTCTCCTGGCTGTTGGGGTGGGGCCGGCTGGCCCGCTTGATACATGGGTCGCGGATCGGTGTGCGGGGGGTTCAAGGCCCGGGGAACGATTGGGTGGCAAGCGTGACGCAGTTGGCTCCGCGGCGGCGGACGTCACGACGGCCCGGCGGTGTGGCCGGGCCGTCGTCGGTGGCAGGGGGATCAGCGGGCGGTGCCGATCAGGGTCTCCTGGATCGCGGTGCCGCCCGAGGCCTCGTTGATGCGCGTGATCGAACCGATCTGCACATCGACCGACGCCCGCCGGCAGGTTCTCGACGCGATGCCTTCGCAGCCGACCTGGAGGGTGCTCTGGACGAAGCCTCCGGCCCGGCTGGCGGTCTCGGGCGGAGGTGCTTCGCTGCGCGAGCGGGTCTCGACTTCCTCGATCAGCTCGGTGCCCGCGCCGGCCGACAGGGCGGCCAGTATCAGCGCCAGCGGGGCCAGGCGTCGCAGGGTGTGGAACCGCTCAGCCGCGGGCTGCACGAAACTCGACCCGGCGATTGCGTGCGGCAAACGGGTTGGCGGGCTCGATCGGATTGGCTTCGCCGTGGCCCTCAACGACCAGTTGATCGGGGGTGATGCCGTGGCGATAGACCAGATACTGCTTGACTGCCTGAGCCCGGGCGTGGGACAGGCGACGGTTGTACTCGTCGGAGCCGACGGCATCCGTGTGGCCTTCGATGACCACCCGGACGCCGCTGCCGGCGAGACGAATCCCTTCGGCCACCGCGTCGAGCTGGAAGGTGGCGTTCGGCGCCAGGTTGGCCGAGTCGAATGCGAACTGGACCGGCAGCGCCAGCCCGTCGGGCTGCGGCTCGCTGGCCGCAGGCACGAAGTCGGTCGTGTCCGCGGCTGCGACGACCTGCGGCGTGGCCTCGGACGTTTCGAGCAGGTGGATCGACCGGGTGCGGATCGACCGGGTGCGGACGGCCGTCTGTTCGACCGGGGCGGCGCGCATGGCGGGGGCGCCACCCAGGATGCGGGCCACCATGGCCGGGTCGGGGCGCTCATCCGCGTTGTAGTAGATGACATCGCCACCGGCATGGGCCGCGGCGGTCGCGAAGGCGGCGAAAAGGCTCGAGGCGATCAGTCTGCGGGTGTTCATGTTCATCTCCTGTCGGTGTTTCGGTGTTTCGGTGTTTCGGTGTTTCCTGTCCCGTGAGTCGCATGCCCGGAGGTCCGGGTTCATGCTTTCCTCGCAATACGTGGCCTACATCACGACGGCCGTGGCAATGGCGAGGGCAGCGACGGCCACGAGGGTCACGACGGCGTAGATCCGGGCGGTTTCCATGGCGCTCTCCTGTGTTGTCGACGGCGTCGCCGCGGCGGCGCCTCCTGACCATGGGTCGCACGCGCGCGGGGCGGGGTTCAAGCAAAAGGGGGCCGCCGAGCTGCGTGCTGGCGGCCCCTTGTGGTTGTCGGGGCTGGGGTATCAGAACTCCATTCGCCCGCCGAGGGTGAGAGCGTATGCGTTGGTGTGGGCGAGGCCGAGTGCGGTG